>CP048486.1:300000-600000 GCA_025560025.1 Agrobacterium tumefaciens
CCGAGCGTTTCTTCATGGCCAGGAATGACCGCGCCGCGCAGCTGGATATCCAGCCGCTTTCCGCCGATCGAGTAATTGACGGCATTGCTGGTGAATTCCGTCTTGCCCGCAAAGAGTTCCGAAAGCTCGTTCACGTGGCTTTCGAGCATGTCATCGCGAAAAATCCGGTGCAGATTGTCGACGAGATGCGCCTGATCGCGCGCTTCGAACAGCTCCAGCGTTTTGGCGTTGACCTGAAGCACGCGGATTTTCTGCGAACATGCCGCGACGCGGGACAAATCCTCCAGGAGAAAAGTCCTGATATCCTCGACACCCTCCGCCCGCCAGATATCAAACTGGTTCTTCACCGCGCTGAAATCTTCGATCCACATCGCCACGGGCGCAAGATTGAAGATATTGGTATCGATCGTCTCAATCATACGGGCAGTCTTCTTCAGGATGAATGCGGGCGGATGCCGAAATCATGCGGAGCAGCGATCGCCAACCGCATATTGGGATTTATTAGGGATATTTGATCTAAAGCAAGCATTTATCGCGCAAGCCCGCGGATTGCGCGATAATTCACGGTTTCAGGCAATATGCCGCCCGTTACCAGAGCTTCACATGCCGGTTCACATCCTTGTAGAGCAGATAGCGGAACCGGCCCGGCCCGCCCGCGTAACAGGCCTGCGGGCAATAGGCGCGCAGCCACATGAAATCGCCCGCCTCTACTTCCACCCAGTCCTCGTTCAGCCGGTAGACGGCCTTGCCTTCCAGCACGTAGAGACCGTGCTCCATGACATGGGTTTCCATGAAGGGAATGGTCGCACCCGGCTGGAAGGTGACGATGTTGAGATGCATGTCGTAACGCACATCCTCCGGATCAATGAACCGGGTCGTCGCCCACTTGCCGTCCGTGTCGGGCATGGCCGACAGGGCAATCTCATCCTCATGCGAAAAGATCGCCGGCGGCGGCTCAAGGCCATCGACCGCCTGAAACGCCTTGCGGACCCAATGGAACTTGACGGGCGCCTTGCCGGAATTGCGCAGCTGCCAGCGCGAACCGGCCGGCAGGAAAGCGAAAGACCCCTCCCGCAGGGCATGCTGCGCGCCCTCGAACTCCACCGTCATTTCACCGTCGACGACAAAGATAGCCGCCTGCGCCCTTTCATCGGGCTCCGGCCGGTCGCTGCCGCCGCCGGGCTGCACCTCGACGATATATTGCGCGAAGGTTTCGGAAAAACCCGTCATCGGCCGGGCAATAATCCAGGCCCGCGTGCCGGTCCAGTGCGGCAGCACGCTCGTCACGATATCGGACATGACGGTTTTGGGGATGACCGCATAGGCCGTCTTGAAAACAGCCTTGCTCGACAGCAGTTCCGTCTGCCCCGCCAGACCGCCCATATCCGAATAATATCTCTTCATTTCAGCCATTCCATTCTGCAACGCATTCGGCGCGGATTCTTAGGCCCGCAGCAGCGTTTAATCAAATGGTTATTGGTGGCGGATGAGCGGGTAACAGGATGTCATAGGCAATGACATGAGGCACGTCGTCGCCGCTTGTTTCTTCTCCCCGCCGGGGAGAAGGTGGCCCGAAGGGTCGGATGAGGGGGCGAGGTAGCGATAGGCTGCGAGCTTGCCCCCTCATCCCGCTGCCGCGACCTTCTCCCCGGCGGGGAGAAGAAACAAGCGGCAGGCGCTCGCTTCAACTGAACCGGTCAGGGATAAAGCTTTCGTCAACCGGTATGATTCAGCCCTTCTTACGCATCGTCGCATAGACGATATTGTGATTTTCGCCGAAGAACACATCCGCCTCGATGCTCGAGGGATCGGCGCTGGCATTGACGATGCGCCACATATCAGCCTTCGAGCGAAGGAGCAGCGCCCAGTTCATGAAGGTTTCCATATAGCCGTCGACAACGATATCCTCGGAGAAATTGGCGAAGAGGAACATTCCGCCGGGTTTGAGCATCTCCATGCAGCGCCGGGTGAGCTTGATCGCCACCCTGTCGTTCAGATAATCATAGAGACCGGCGGCATAGACCAGATCGAACGTGCCCAGTTCCTGCGTGCGCAGGACGATGTCGCGCACGGAGCCGTCGATCGCCTCGATGCGGCTGCCATTGAAATCACGCGCGACGGAGCCGACGCTCAAGGGGTCCTGATCGAGCGCCACCCAGCGCTTTATCCTGCCCTCTTTCAATGCAACGGATGCATCCGCCTCGCGCAGATGTCCCGACGCAATGGTGAGGATTTCCGTTTCCTCGCCATGCCGGGCCGCAGTCTCGTCCACGAAGCGCGTCAGCAGATCCCGCCGCTCGCGCACGGCAACCGAGGAACTGGCGTCCCTGGTATAGTCATAAAGGGCAGCGCCCAGCGGCGTGGCTTTCTTCACCAGATCGGCAACGCTGTCGTGACCGTAGATGAAGTCGAGAAGCTGGGCATCACCCGAATAACCTCTCGGCTTTTCGAACGACCAGCGTGTGAAGGGATCCTCGAGAAAATAGTCCGACACCGCGTGATTCTGTACCAGCGGAATCAGTTCTGCCCACACGCTGGAGTGGAGCTTTTCGCGCAGGCCATGCAGCGCGCCGGCCGTTCGATGTATTATCTCACGTGCTGAAACACCATTGTCGAACTGCTGCTGTGCCAATTCGAGAATGAGCGCGATTTCTGCTTTCGCAACTGCGAACTGCTCATCGAAATTTTCCGTCCTGCGTGCAAAAATCTCTTTTGCGACAGTATCCGGGGTGATCAGACTTGCCCCGTCAAGATTTTTCTTCTTTACCCGCACCACTTCAGCCTCCAGTATTAACACATTGTTAACTATACGTTTCTGGGAGACGGAAGGCCACTCGCTTTCGATTTTTGAGCGGTGTAGGGATAGATTAGTAGATTAGCGTATTTTTTTGGTCACACTTAGGGGCGGAGGAGAAAGTGGATACGCAGTTTAGCGAAACTTAATGTTGCGAACGTATGATGCGTTCTTCCTTTCTATGTTTTCCGCACGCATTGGGAGAGATCGGCAGGAACCCGCACCGGGTGCTACAGCACACGGAAAAGTGGAATAAGCAGTTACTTGATAAAGTATACGCAACACTATGGGAAAGTGCATGAAGCACACATCGGGAGAGGTGAATGGACAGCAAGACTATCGGCAGCCGGACTCCCGGTTTTCTGATGAACTTCTTGCCCTTTACCAGCAGGAAGGTGAGCGCAGTCGCCGCGGTTCGATCAGACAGGGCCTGTGGACGGCTGTTTTTATCTATCTTCTGTTTGCCGTTACCGACATCATTCTGATACCTGACGTTGCTTTTTACACCATCGTCGCACGCTTGCTCGTGGTCCTGTCCTCCCTGCTGACGCTGGAAATACAGCTGCGCATCGGCGCGAGCACCGCAGCGCTCGACCTTACCTGCGCCACCGCCCTCGTCATGGGATATATTGGCTGGCTGGTCCCTTCACTCCTGACCGACAATCTCGAAAACATGTCCTATTACATGGTTTTCGGGGCGATCTTCATGATGGGCGCCAATCTGTTTTTCACCTTCCGCTTCCATCTTTCGCTCGTGTCTTCGGCTATCATTCTCGTCACCTATTTCCTGGCCGTGACGCAATTTCCGGAAGACATCTTCTACAAGCTCGCTTTCGGCACCTTCTACATATCCTGCTTCGTCTTCACCTCCTACGTGAACTGGAACCTGAACCGGGAACGGTACCACGTGTTTCTCAACGCGCTGGAGGCCAAGGCCCAGCAGAAGGCGGCGGAAGAGCGGGGACAGGCGCTGCTGCGGCTTTCAAACACCGATTCCCTGACCGGACTGCAGAACCGCCGGGCCATCGATCATCATCTGCGCCTGTTGTGGGACAATTGGAGCAAGAAGGAGGAAGGTTTTGCCGTTCTCCTCATCGATGTCGACTTCTTCAAGAAATACAATGACCGTTATGGCCACCAGGAAGGCGACCGGTGTCTGGTGACCGTGGGCAACGCCCTGCAGGACGCCATCATCGGCCATGGCGCCTCCATCGGCCGTTATGGTGGCGAGGAGTTCATCGTGCTGGCGCCGTTCAGGTCCAAGCAGCAGGTGGGCGAGCTTGCCGAAACTATCCGCCACACCGTGGAAGACCTGTCGCTTGCGCATGACCAGCGCCGGGACGGCACCTTCATCGTCACCGTCAGCATTGGAGCGTCCTTCACCCGCCCCAATCCGGACGGCAAGCTCGAGAAGATCATCAACGAGGCAGACCGGGCGCTATATATCGCCAAGGGCAACGGCCGCAATTGCATGAAACTGTTCGACCCGGACGATCCGCAGACCAGCGACGAGACGGAGAACATCGCGGCACTGCTGAAAATCGCCGTGGCGGAAGACCTTGTTTCCCTCGTCTACCAGCCGATCCTCAACGTATCGACCAACGAAACGGTGGGAGCCGAGGCGCTGATGCGGCTGCGGTTGCTCGATGGCAGCTTTGTCTCGCCAAGTATTTTCATTCCCATTGCCGAGCGCACCGGCACGATCATGGAGCTGGGCCTCTGGACCATCAAGACCGTCTGCAAGCAGATTCTCGCCGATGACAGGGTGGCGGTGGTCAGCGTCAACGTGTCGCCGATGCAGTTGAAGAACCCCGGCTTTGCCACCTCGGTCGCGGCAATCCTCGTCGAGGCGGGAATTGCCGGCAACAGGCTTGCCTTCGAAATTACCGAAGGCGTGGACATGGAAATGCATTCGGATGTGCTGCGCTGCCTCAACGACCTGAAGACGCTCGGCATCAATATATGGCTCGACGATTTCGGAACCGGTTTCGCCGGACTTTCCTGGCTGCGCATGACGGATTTCGACACCGTCAAGATCGACCGCTCCTTCCTGCATGACAGCAAGACGCCGCGCGGCCGGGCGATGTTGCAGGACATGATCCGCCTCATCCGCAATCGCGGTCACAAGATCCTGATCGAAGGCGTGGAGACGGAAGAACAGTTGAGGCTGATACGCCAGATGGAAATCGATTATGCGCAGGGCTATTATCTCGGACGCCCTGTCGTTGCCGAAAGGTTGAGCCTGGCAACCGCCCCCTATTCACGTCCCAACATGATGCTTCGCCCCGCCTGACGGTGCGATGACGCCTGCAAGCAGCCGCCCCGCGGCCGACCGCTTTATTGATAGGCGGGCGGGCTGATCGAGAATTTTGCCGCAAGCTCGGAAAACGCCTGACGGGTGACGGGATCGACAGGCGCCCCTTCGCTCTCCCGCCTTGCCGCCACGGCCCATTCCCTGTCGCCCGGCGCCATGACCTTGCAATCCTCGCGAACGGGCGAACCCCGCAGCACTTCGAGATAACGTGTCATGCCTTCATCGAACACCGAGCGTTCGAGAAAGGCTTCCGGTTTTAGCGCCAGAACGAAGGCCCCAAGCCCGCGCGGCGTGGAAAAATCAGGCCCGGGCATGGGGGCGATATCGAAGCTGAGCTTCATGCCGGTAAGAACCGCGCTGAAAATCTCCACCATTCCCGCCAGCGCGGCCCCCTTGAAGCCGAACTCGCCACCGACCGGAGCAAGCATTTCAGCGGCATTGGGGTCACGCGTATCGACCCCGTTGCCATCCGAGGCGACACCGTCAGGCAATTGCTGTCCGAGGCTGCGATAAAGCAGGACGCGGTTATAGGGCACGGCACTTGTCGCCATGTCCAGAAGCCAGGGCATGTCATCGACAGCCGGCACGCCGACGGCAATAGGGTTGGTGCCGTGGAAACGCATCGCGCCATCATGCAGGCGCACAAAACTGTCGGAATTGCAGAAGGCAAGACCGATATAACCGTGCCGCGCCGCCTCCAGCGCATAAGCCCCGGCCGGGCCGAAATGCGAGGAATTCCTGATCGCCACCGCGCCGATGCCGAATTTCTCCGCAAGCGCCATGGCGTTATCCATGGCCGCATAGGTAGCGCGCGCGCCATGGGCATGATCGGCATCGATCGTTTCCACCGCTCCGAAGCCGGACACACGGCTGATCTGCGGCCGAGGATTGAGACGCCCGCCTTCAAGAGCCGTGATGTAGTGGGCAAGCAGACGAACGCCGTGGCTGTCCACGCCAAGCCGCGTGCCGTGCATCATGGCGCGGGTCGCCGCATCGGCCGTTTCGTCATCCGTGCCGACGGCCAGAAAAACGGCGCGGCAAAAGCGCTCCAGCTCATCCAGCCTGGCCAGAACGGTGACGTTTTGATTGTCATGCGACATGCGGGGAACCCTCCCGATTCCAGAATCCATGCCGCACACGCTATTCATGGGGCACGTTTTTGCAATCGAATATCGTGCCTGAAGCGCTCATAAATCACAGGACGCGACATGTCCTCGCTTCTGTCATTCCGAGCCGGAATCCGGCGCGATCAAATTCTTGATCGGAAGAGAATCAATTCACGGCGCGGACGCGCCGTGGCTGGATGCCGGGTCAAACCCGGCATCACGAGGTGAAGGACCTGCATCGGAGGTCTTCACTGTAGAAATCCACGCGACGATCAGTCGTCCGCGCCCATGGTATCGTAGGAATCGCGCTCGCCAGCGATGATGGCGCGTTTGCCGACATGGTTGGCAGGACCGACAATGCCTTCCTGCTCCATGCGCTCCACCAGCGAGGCGGCGCGGTTATAGCCCACGGACAGGCGGCGCTGGATATAGGAGGTCGAGCACTTCTTGTCGCGCATGACGACTTTCACGGCCTTTTCGTAGAGATCGTCGCTGTCGTCGTCACCCATCGAGGTCTTGTCGAAGACCGCCGTTTCCTCTTCCGCCTCTTCGTCGGCCTCGTCTGCATCTTCCGTGACGGTGCCGAGATATTCCGGACGCCCTTGCGTTTTCAGATGCGCCACGACCTTTTCCACTTCCTCGTCCGAAACGAAGGGGCCGTGGACACGGGCAATGCGGCCGCCGCCCATCATGTGCAGCATGTCGCCCTGGCCGAGCAGGTGCTCCGCACCCTGTTCGCCGAGAATGGTGCGGCTGTCGATCTTCGACGTCACCTGGAAGGAGATGCGGGTGGGGAAATTGGCCTTGATCGTGCCGGTAATGACATCGACGGACGGACGCTGGGTCGCCATGATGAGGTGGATGCCGGCGGCGCGCGCCATCTGCGCGAGACGCTGGATCGCACCTTCGATCTCCTTGCCGGCGACCATCATCAGGTCGGCCATCTCATCGACGATGACGACGATGTAGGGCATGGCCGTGAGGTCCATTTCCTCCTGCTCATAGACCGCCTCGCCGGTGGCGCGGTCAAAACCGGTCTGCACATTGCAGAACACCGTCTCGCCCTTGGCGCGGGCGGCGGCAGCCCTTGCATTGTAACCGTCGATATTACGAACGCCGAGACGCGACATCTTGCGATAGCGGTCTTCCATTTCGCGCACGGCCCATTTCAGCGCCATGACCGCCTTTTTCGGATCGGTGACGACAGGCGTCAGAAGATGCGGAATACCGTCATAGACCGAAAGCTCGAGCATCTTCGGATCAACCATGATCAGGCGGCATTCCTCCGGCTTCAACCGGTAAAGCAGCGACAGGATCATGGTGTTGATGGCGACCGACTTGCCCGAGCCGGTGGTGCCGGCAACGAGCAGATGCGGCATCTTCGCGAGTTCTGCGATGACAGGCTCGCCGCCGATGGTCTTGCCGAGGCAAAGCGCGAGCTTCTGGCGGGTTTCACTATAATCCGTCGCTTCGACCAACTCGCGCAGATAGACCGTCTCGCGCACCGGGTTGGGCAGCTCGATGCCGATGACATTGCGGCCGGGCACGACGGCGACACGCGCCGAAAGCGCCGACATGGAACGGGCGATATCGTCGGACAGGCCGATGACACGCGAGGACTTCACACCGGGTGCGGGCTCGAATTCGTAAAGCGTCACGACGGGGCCGGGGCGGACATCGATGATCTCGCCCTTGATGCCAAAATCCTCCAGCACGCTTTCGAGAAGCCCGGCGCTCTGCTCCAGCGCTTCCGGGGTCATGGTGGTGGTCTGCTGCACACGGGCCTGCTGCAGGAGGTCGATGGAGGGATATTCATATTCGCCATCCGCAAAGACCGGCGCTTCCCGGAACATGGGCTGCGAGGCCTGGATGGGCGCGCGGGGCGTGAAACGTGGCTCGGCCGCGATTCTCTCCACCGGCTGGGCCTGCTCCACAGTCTTTTGCGGCTCGATGACCATTGCCGCTTCCACGACCGGCTGCGGCTGCGGTGCGTTCTCCAGTTCGGCAATCTGAACCGGGGCCGGGACCACGGACTGACGCACGCCGATTTCGCGATAAAGCCTGATTGCCGATCCGCCCGGCACTCTGACGATGGGAGGCTCGGCCGAAAGCCGAATGGGAGCCGTTGCGGCGGTGACGACCGGTGCCGTAACCACCGGCGCTGTCAGCACGGGATTTACCCGTACCTGCCCTGCAAGAACAGCGCGCGTGGATGCGGAAACACCCTCGCCGGCGTCATCAGGCAGGTCGAGCGTCATGACTTCCCAGAAAAGCTCATCCGGCAGGTGAGCGGCAAAAGCGGGGATGGAAGCCTGCGGCGCAGCCGCCTGCCCGGCATCGACAAGCGGTGCGGCGGGCAGCGCCTGAGCGAGCGAAGCCATCACCGGCATTTCAACGACCGCGACAGCCTCGGCCTGCGGCGGCATCTGGGCCGCGGCGGCGGCCTCTTCCGCCTGTTTGCGGGCAAGTTCCAGTCGCAATTTGTAGGTCAGCGCCCTGGCGCCACGCGCATCGGGCGGCTGCGGCAGAAAGGGCATGCGCGGCGGCGGAAGACGCCGCTCCGGCGATTTCACGACCGGCTGCGGCGCATTCTCCTGCTGCACGACGGCTTCCGGCTGCGCCGCCACCTCAGATTCGGGCAGAACGGCAGCGGACGCCTCGTCTTCCGGAATATTCGGCGTCTCGACCGGCATGCGCCGGCTAAAGGCGCTCTCTGGCGTGCGGGTAAAACGGACATTCGGGCCGAGCACGAAAGCATTCTGCCAGCCCGGCATCTCAGCACGGCCCTCGATGGCGTCGGCAGCACTGACATCGGCATTCGGACGCGGTGTAACGCCCGCCTTCATCGCCGCCGCCTGCTGACCGGCAGCCTGGCCACCGGCATGACGAGCCTTGTCGCTCCCCTCCCCTACGCTATTGGACGAATTCTGGAATCTGGATCGGGAGAAACTCATGGCAGCGTGCACACTCATCATAAACGTACATATTTCGGTCTCCCTGAAATAGAAAATAAAGGTTAATTACCCCTTTCCAAACGGGGTCACCGAGGCAGATTTTCACCTCCGCCGCAGACGCAACACGGCGCGGAGCACTCGGCAGGCAGCATCCCAAACCCATAATTTTATTGCGTTAAATCAAGTTTTTGAGCCGCATCAGCCTATCGTCTCCACAGGGGGAGAAAAGCGGACTGCCGCTCTGAGGCATATTGTTTCCGCAAACGCTCACGCAACGTAAAATCATTGCTGTAAAGCCCGCGAATTAACGTGGACACTGCCGAGGTTACAGTCTTAAGATCGGGCAGGCCGCGGCCCCGCGGAAAGGCCCGCCCCGCCCTCATTCCGGAGTGAATTCATGTCGCCTGTCCATTTGTCCCGTCGTTCGCTTCTCAAGTCGTCGCTCCTTCTTGCCGCAACCACGGGACTTGCCGGCATTGCCGCAGCACAGCAGGCGGCACCGGCCGGGCGGCTGATCGTCGCGGCCGATTCCGAGCCTAAGAACCTCAACCCGGCCATCGTCGCTTCCAACGGCGTTTTTTATATCGCCAGCAAGATCGTCGAGCCGCTGGCGGAAGCCTCCTTCACCGGCAAGGACGGGCTGGAGCCGCGGCTTGCGACGGAATGGCAGGGGTCGGATGACGGTCTCAGCGCCACTTTCAAGCTGCGTGAAGGCGTGACCTGGCATGACGGCAAACCCTTCACCTCGGCGGATGTGGCCTTTTCGGCGCTCTCCGTCTGGAAACCGCTGCAAAACCTCGGCCGGCTGGTCTTTGCCAATCTGGAAAAGGTGGAAACGCCTGATGACCACACGGCCATCTTCCGTTTCTCCAAGCCCACGCCCTTCCAGCTCATCCGCAATGCGCTGCCGGTTGTCACCAGCGTCGTCCCGAAACATCTTTATGAAGGCACCGATATCGCCACCAACCCTGCCAATACCAAACCTGTCGGCACCGGGCCCTTCATTTTTACGGAATATAAGCCCGGCGAATATTACCGCCTGACCCGCAACCCGAATTATTGGGGCAAGGCTGCGCCGCAGCTCGACGAAATCATCTATCGCGTGCTGCCCGACCGCGCGGGTGCCGCCTCCGCACTTGAGGCGGAAGAAATCCAGCTCGCCGCCTTTTCCGCCGTGCCGCTTGCCGACCTTGCCCGCATCGCCAAGGTGCCGGGCATCAAGGTGATCGCCGATGGTTACGAGGCGCTGACCTATCAGCTCGTTGTCGAAATCAACCATCGTCGCAAGGAGCTGGCCGATCTCAAGGTGAGAAAGGCCATCGCCCATGCCATCGACCGGAAATTCGTCATCGACAAGGTCTTCCTCGGTTACGCCACGGCGTCCACCGGCCCGGTGCCGAAAAACGCACCGGAATTTTACACCGACGATGTCGAGACCTATGATTTCGACACCGCCAAGGCAAACGCCCTGCTTGACGAGGCGGGTTATGCACGCGGACCGGACGGAAAGCGTTTTTCGCTGAAGCTTTTGCCCGCACCCTACTTCAATGAAACCAAGCAGTTCGGCTCCTACCTTCGTCAGGCGCTTCAGGAAATCGGCATCGATGCCGAGCTGGTCAACAATGATTCTGCCGCACACCAGAAAGCCGTCTACACCGATCACGCCTTCGATCTTGCCGTCGCGCCGCCGGTCTTCCGTGGCGATCCTGCAATCTCGACCACCATTCTGGTGCGCTCCGGCATTCCCGCCGGCGTCGGCTTCTCCAATCAGGGCGGTTACGAGAATAAGGAACTGGACACGCTGATCGATAAGGCGGCGGTGACCGTGGACACCGCGGCCCGCACCGAGCTCTACAAGGATTTCCAGAAACAGGTCGTCGCCGACCTGCCGCTGATCAACGTCGCGGAATGGGGTTTCATCACGGTGGCGCGCGATACGGTCAAGAATGTCGCCAGCAATCCCCGCTGGGCCGTTTCCAACTGGGCCGATACCGCGGTCGATGCCTGAGGAAGCGACGTGAGACGCGCGGCAACATTGCTGCGGCGAAGGGCGGTCAGCGCCATTCCGGTGCTGCTGATCGTTCTCATCTTCACCTTCGTCCTGCTTGAAAACGCATCCGGCGACGCGGTCGATGCCTATCTCGTCTCCATAGGCGGCGGCGATGCCGGGCTGCGGGATGCTCTGCGCGAACAATATGGGCTGAACGGTTCGGTGCTGGCCCGTTTCTGGCTCTATGCCAGTTCTGTGCTGCGGCTGGATCTCGGCTGGTCGCTCGCCTTCGACCGGCCGGTGCTGGGGCTGATCCTCGAGCGCCTGCCGAACACGCTGCTGCTGATGGGCAGCGCCACCGCGCTCGCTTTCATCACCGGCACAGCGCTCGGCATCGTGGCGGGCGCGCGTCCGGGCGGGTTGACCGACCGTGTGCTTTCCGCGCTGTCACTGGCGCTTTACGCCACGCCGGGCTTCTGGCTCGGCCTCGTGCTCGCCATCGTCTTTGCCGTGCAACTGAGGTGGCTGCCGACATCCGGCATCGAAACCATCGCGTCCGGAAAACAGGGCATGGCAAGGGCGCTCGATATTGCGCGCCATCTCGTCCTGCCGGTCGCCAGTCTCGGGCTGATCTATCTGGCGCTTTTCCTGCGTGTCATGCGCACGGCCATGGCGGCGGTCTGGCCACTGGATTTCGTGCTGTTCGCCAGAGCCAAGGGGCTTTCGAGACGCCGGATCGTGCTGCGCCATGTCGCCCGCAACGCTGCCCTTCCGCTCATCACCGCGCTCGGCCTGCAAGCCGCCACCATGCTGGGCGGCAGCGTGGTGATCGAGAGCGTGTTTGCCATTCCCGGTTTCGGCCGCCTTGCACAGGAAGCCGTCAGCGGCCGCGACACGCCGCTGTTGATGGGCATCATTCTGACGAGCGCCGTCTTCGTTATCCTTGTCAATCTCGCCGTCGATATTCTTTATGCCGTTCTCGATCCGCGCATCGGCAGCGGGGAGCAACAGGCATGAGTTTCGCTCTCCGGCTCCTGCGCAGTTTCGAGGGTTTGGCGGGCGTCGTCATTCTGGCGCTGCTTGCGGTGACGGCGCTTGCCGCTCCCCTCCTGTTTCCCGGCGACCCGCTGTCGATCGTCGGCGAGCCGCTCGTTGCGCCCTTCACGGACGCTGCCCTGCCGCTCGGCACCGACCGGCTGGGCCGCAATGTGCTGGCCGGGCTTGCCCACGGCGCACAGGCTTCCCTGCTCGTTGGCATCGGCGCTGCAGCCGCCGCCCTCCTGATTGGCACTGTCATCGGTACCATCGCGGGATTTGCGGGCGGGCTTGTCGATGAAGCCCTGATGCGCCTTACCGACGCCTTCCAGATAGTGCCGAACTTCCTCCTCGCGCTCGCCTTTGTCAGCACCATCGGCCCCTCCATGCCTATCGTCATCCTTGCGATTGCGCTTGGCGCCTGGGCGGATCCGGCACGGCTGATGCGGGCGCAGGTCCTGAGCATCCGCGAGCGCGATTATGTGCAGTCCGCCCGCGCCATCGGCATGCATCCGCTGGAGATCGCGTTTCGACAAATCCTGCCCAATGCCCTCCCGCCGGTTCTGGCGCTCGCCGCCATCATCGTCGCTGCCGCCATCCTCACGGAAGCGGCGCTGTCCTTCCTCGGTCTCGGCGATCCGAATATCGTCACCTGGGGTTCGATGATCGCCGAAGGACGCAACGTCCTGCGCTCGGCGGCGTTTCTCTCCATCATCCCCGGCATCGGCCTTCTGGTTATCGTCATCGGCGTCTATCTTCTCGCGGAAGGCATCAACAGGGCGATGGCGACAAGGAAAGAAGCGCCATGAGCGGCAATGCACTCTGCCGGATCGACGATCTCAACGTCCGTTATGCGGCGGGCGATGCACCGGCGCTGCAGGATATTTCGCTGACGATCCGGCAGGGTCAGAGGCTGGCGATCATCGGCGAAAGCGGTTCGGGCAAATCGACGCTCGCCAGGGCCATTGCCGGGCTTCTGCCTGTGAACGCACGGGTTTCCGGCGATATTTCCTGGAGCCGCGACAGCGGTATTTTCACCGACAGGCCCATGCCGGGACGTGATATCGGCACTATTTTTCAGGATACCGGCGCAACGCTGAACCCGGTTCTCACCATCGGCGAACAGGTGGCCGAAGGCGCGGTGCGACATCTCGGCCTTTCATGGCGTCAAGCACGGGATCTTGCCCGCGACCTTCTGGAGCGGGTGCGGCTACCGCATCCCTCCCATCTTCTGACCGCCTATCCGCATCAGCTTTCCGGCGGGCAGAGACAGCGCGTGGCAATTGCCGCCGCCATTGCCGCGCATCCCGCAATCCTGATCGCCGATGAAGCGACGAGCGCACTCGACACGGTAAGCCAGGCGGCCATTGCCGCGCTGCTGGACGGTCTGGTCCGCGAGGAAGAAAGAACGCTGATCTTCATCACCCATGATATCGGCCTCGCCTCCAGCCTTGCCGACGAGATCGCGGTTCTGCGCGCGGGACGGCTGGTGGAACATGGCGCGACCCGGCGGGTGCTGTCTTCGCCTGCGCATGACTATACGCGCGCACTGCTCTCCGATTATCTCGATCTCTCAACACCGCCTCTCATCAATGAGGCCGTGTCATGAATGACGCCCTGCTCAGCGTCGAAGACCTCTCGAAAACCTACCGGACCGGCGGACGCACGGTTGCGGCGCTCTCCGATATCTCCTTTTCGCTTCAGCCCGGCGAGACGCTGGGGCTTGCCGGCCCCTCCGGCTGCGGAAAATCGACGCTGGCACGCATCCTGATGCGGTTGATCCCCGCCGACGAAGGCACCGTCAGCTTTGAAAACCGCGACTGGCTGGCGCTCGATGGCAGCGAATTGCGCGCCGCCCGGCGACAGATGCAGATGGTGTTTCAGGATACGCATGGCGCGTTCAACCCGCGCGCCAGCGTCGAGGACGCCATAGGCGAGCCGCTGCGTATCCACCGCATCGTCGACAGACGGCAGCGACCGGCGGAAATCCGCCGCCTTCTTGACCGTGTCGGCCTGCCCGCCAGCCATGCCGGCCGATCCGTTTTCGAGCTTTCCGGCGGCCAGAGGCAGCGCGTGGCGATTGCACGGGCGATTGCGCTCAAGCCGTCGCTTCTCATTCTGGACGAAGCGGTTTCGGCACTGGATGTTTCGGTCCGCCGGCAAATCCTTGAACTGCTGGTGGAAATACAGCGCGAGACGGCCGTTGCCTGCATCTTCGTTTCACACGATCTTTCGGTCATCCGCGCCGTCTGCCATCGCGTCGCCATCATGGAGGCAGGACGGATCGTCGAGATAGGCAGGACCGCAAACATCGTTTCCGCACCGCAATCCTCGACTGCCCGAACCCTGATCGAGGCTGCGCCGCGGCTCACCACCACCACCCAAGGATAAGACGATATGCCCGCCCCGGATTATGCATTGCTTCTCGACCCTCCCGCCTTTCCCGCAGACCGTTACGCCGTCCTTGCCGACCGGCTGGCAGCCCTGATGGGCACGCGGAACGACGTGCTTCTGATACAGGCGGAAGCGGTGCTGGCACTCGAGGCCACCGCCGCCAGCCTCGCGCGGCCGGGTCTGAGGGCGCTCAATATCGTCACCAGCCCCTATGGCGCATGGTTCGGCGGCTGGCTGGAACGAGGTGGAGCGACCGTCCGCAATCTCACCGCCAGCCCCGCCAAACCGATCTCTCTTCAGGAGGTCGAGCGGGCGCTGGACGATGGAACCGGCTTTAATCTTCTCGCCATCGTCCATGCGGAATCGGCGAGTGGCATTCTCAATCCCCTGCCCGCCATTGCAGCACTCGCCAAAGACAGGGGTATCGTCACGGTGGTCGATGCCGTCGCTTCCATTGGCGGCCATGCCTTCGAGGCGGACCGGCTGGGCATTGATATCGCAGTCATCGGCCCGCAAAAGGCGCTGGCGGGGCCAGCCGGGGTCTCAGCCATCTCGGTCAGCCCAAAGGCGTGGGAGCTTCTGTCCCATGGCGCAGCGCCGGAAAACTCCATGCTCTCGCTTCTCGACCAGAAGAAACTCTGGCTAGACACCGGCCGCGGCGCGCTTCCCGGAACGCCGGCCCCACTGGAATTCTTCGCCCTTGAGGCGGCGCTGGACAGGATCGAAGTGGAAGGTCTCGCATCCGCCAATCAACGCCATAAGCGGGCGGCAGCCGCCGCGCGCGCCGGCATCAAGGCACTTGGCATAACGACATGGGTGGAAGAGACACATGCTTCCGCGCTGGTTTCCACCGCAATATTGCCGGATACCGTCGAGGCCGGGGCGTTTCTCTCGGCCGCCTCCAGACAACAGGGCGCCGATATTTCCGGCGGAGTCGGCCCCGGGGCGGAAAGGCTGATAAGGCTCAACCATACCGGCAGGCGCGCCAATCCGGATGCGGTAAAAGCCAATATCGCCGCCGTTTCCAGCGCGCTGAAAAGCCTCGGCCATGCAACAGACACCGATTCCGCACTGGAAGCGGCCGAAAAAAGCTATTCTGAAGCCTCCAAGGGTGCTCTGTAATCGCTCCGATAAACGATCATTGCGCGAAATCCGGCACCGGCGGAACGCCGATCACGTCATTGTTGTTAAAAATGGTAGACAAATTCCCCGGCCAATCTTGACGAAATCGTGGCAACGCGCGAAACTTAACGCTACGTTAACTCGCGTGAAGAAGGGAAACGGCCATGGTAGCAGGGTTCAACATGCTCTCCTTTGACCTCTTTGGCATCGGCCGAAGGATGCCCGTCGTCAATGAGCGGGTGGAGACCGAGTTTCAGGACAAAACACCACGCAGACCCGACGACGAGTCGCATGACGACGACCGCGATCAGGAATATGAACTGTTCTTCTGGTCGCTTTACCCGGTGATCTGAATTTCTGAAAGCATGCCCCCGCGCCTTGTCCGCTCTTGTGCAGCTTGACAGCAAGCTCTGGAGCGAAACGTGGCTGCTTGTTTCTTCTCCCCGTCGGGGAGAAGGTCGCGGCAGCGGGATGAGGCGGCGACGCCAGAGATATTCGGAGAGGGTTCCCCCTCATCCGGCCCTTCGGGCCACCTTCTCCCCGGCAGGGAGAAGAAATGTCTGGCAACCCTCGCGCCCTATCCAAAGCCCAGCAACCAATCAGCCAACGACGACATCTCGTAAGCAGGTGAATTTACCCAGGACGTTTCAGCCCCGGGCATAACCCGAGGCTGATGCGAAAGGCGTAAGGCGGCTAACTCCGCGTCAGTGGTTGTCGCGCGGCAGGCCCTTGGTCTGGGCAATGCGCTGATACTTCACGGCCGGTTCCAGAACCGCGCCGGTTTCCATCTGGCTGACGATGCCGCGCTGGATTTCCTGCCATGGTGTCTGGTGATCGGGGAACTTGTAACCGCCCTCGGCGGAAAGCGCCTCATAACGCTTGGCCAATTCCTCACCGGAAATCAGAATATCCGCCTTGCCGCGACCCACATCGATGCGGACGCGGTCGCCCGTCTGCAGGATGGCAAGACCGCCGCCGGCTGCTGCTTCCGGAGATGCATTGAGGATGGACGGGCTGCCCGACGTGCCGGACTGGCGGCCGTCACCGATGCAGGGCAGCGAATTGACGCCTTCCTTCAAGAGATAATCCGGTGCGCGCATGTTCACCACTTCCGCCGCACCCGGATAACCGATCGGACCGGCGCCACGCATGAAGAGGATGGTGTTGGCGTCGATCTTCAGCGACGGATCGTCGATACGGTGATGGTAGTCCTCCGGACCGTCAAACACCACGGCGCGGCCTTCGAAGGCTTCCGGGTCGTTCGGATTGGAGAGGTAACGGTTGCGGAACTCTTCCGAGATCACGCTGGTCTTCATGATGGCGGAGGAGAACAGGTTGCCGCGCAGAACACGGAAGCCGGCGCGCTCCTTGAGCGGCTGCTCATAGGGGCGGATGACCTTCTCGTCCTCGATGATGGCGCCACGGCAGTTTTCGCCGATGGTCTTGCCGTTAACGGTCATGGCGTCTTCCATGATCAGTCCCTGGGTCATCAGCTGATTGACGACAGCGGGAACGCCACCGGCATGGTAATAATCCTCGCCGAGATATTCACCGGCCGGCTGCAGGTTGACGAGCAGCGGCACGTCTTCGCCATAGGTCTGCCAGTCATCCACGGTCAGCTCGACGCCGACATGGCGGGCAAGGCCGTTCAGATGGATCGGCGCATTCGTGGAGCCGCCGATGGCCGAATTGACGCGGATGGCGTTGATGAAGGCGTCCTTGGTCATGATATCGGAAGGCTTCAGATCTTCCTTGACCATTTCGACGATGCGCAGGCCGGTGAGGTAGGAGACTTCCTGACGGTCGCGGTAAGGCGCCGGAATGGCGGCGGAGCCCGGAAGCTGCATGCCGAGCGCTTCGGCAAGCGAGTTCATGGTCGTTGCCGTGCCCATGGTGTTGCAATAACCGGTGGAGGGAGCCGACGAGGCGACGAGCTTGACGAAGCCCTGGTAATCGATCTCGCCCTTCGCCAGCAGTTCGCGCGCCTTCCAGACGATGGTGCCGGAACCGGTGCGTTCGCCACGGAACCAGCCGTTCAGCATGGGGCCAACGGAAAGGGCAATGGCCGGAATGTTGACGGTGGCCGCCGCCATAAGACAGGCAGGCGTGGTCTTGTCACAGCCGATGGTCAGAACAACGCCGTCGAGCGGATAGCCATAAAGCACTTCCACGAGGCCGAGGTAAGCAAGGTTACGGTCGAGACCGGCGGTCGGGCGCTTGCCAGTTTCCTGGATCGGATGGACCGGAAATTCAATCGCGATGCCGCCGGCTTCACGAATGCCTTCACGCAGGCGGTTCGCCAGCTCCAGATGGTGGCGGTTGCAGGGCGAAAGATCCGAGCCGGTCTGCGCAATGCCGATGATCGGGCGATCGGACTGAAGCTCGGCCTGGCTGAGACCGAAGTTCATGTAACGCTCGAGATAAAGCGCGGTCATATCCGCATTGGCGGGGTTGTCGAACCACGCGCGCGAACGAAGCTTGCCTTGGGTTGCAGGCAGATTGTCGGATTTGGTCATTATGCAGGTCTCCAGCCGGAAGTGGCCAACGGTAAAATATTACGAAATGCGACAAGCTTATGTTGTGCGCAAGGAAAATGGAATCAGCTTTCGGAGATCACGCATAACCGACAGAGCCGGCGCAGACGAGTGGATCGGGGCCGTTCTTCGGCTTTAGCCGAATATTTTTCGGTGCTTACCACCATACCGGCACTTCTCAACGGTCTCTTCCTCCCTGCTTTTCCGGGTTGCGACCGGCCGCTGGCCTGACATCCCCTCACAAGCTGACTTTCTTATTTATATTACTATTTGACGTCACCATGGGCTGTCAAGCTGGGAGGCCGTACATTTCGGGTGCATTTCGGCATCGGAAGTCAGTAGAAAATTGGCACATAAGCCGTTGATTCATCATATTTTATGATAAATATCGGCAAAATCGGCATTTCTCTAATTATGAAATGGCTAAAAAATCACTTTTCAAGAGTATTACTATATGCTCATAGTGTCGCCGTCACGCTGACATCATCTCTGGGAGGATAAGATGAGAAAAGCTCTTGCGGCATTCACTGTCGCCGTATCCGCATGCCTTGCATCCAGTGTTTCCGCGCAATCGCTCACCGTCGGCTTCTCGCAGATCGGTTCGGAATCCGGCTGGCGTGCAGCCGAAACCACTGTCACCAAACAGCAGGCCGAAAAGCGCGGCGTCACGCTGAAATTCGCCGACGCTCAGCAGAAGCAGGAAAACCAGATCAAGGCCGTTCGCGGCTTCATCGCGCAGGGCGTCGATGCGATCCTGATCGCGCCTGTGGTCGCCACCGGCTGGGATGCGGTGCTGAAGGAAGCCAAGGAAGAGAAAATCCCCGTCATCCTGCTCGACCGCCAGATCGAAGCGCCGGATGATCTTTACCTGACCGCCGTAACCTCCGATCAGGTGCACGAAGGCAAGGTTGCCGGTGACTGGCTGGTCAAGGATGTCGGCTCCAAGGACTGCAAAGTCGTGGAATTGCAGGGCACGACCGGCTCTTCGCCCGCCATCAACCGTAAAAAGGGCTTCGAAGAGGCGATTGCCTCGCACAAGAACATCAAGATCGCGCGCTCGCAGACGGGTGACTTCACCCGCACCAAGGGCAAGGAAGTGATGGAAAGCTTCATCAAGGCTGAAGGCGGCGGCAAGGATATCTGTGCGGTCTACGCTCACAATGACGACATGGCCGTCGGCGCGATCCAGGCGATCAAGGAAGCCGGTCTGAAACCCGGAACCGACATCAAGATCGTGTCCATCGACGCCGTGCCAGACATCTTCAAGGCCATGGCGGATGGCGAGGCCAATGCGACGGTGGAACTGACACCCGACATGGCCGGCCCGGCCTTTGACGCGCTCGAAGCCTATCTGAAGGACAAGAAGGAACCGCCGAAGTGGATCCAGACGGAATCCAAGCTTTATACGGCATCCGATGATCCGATGAAGGTCTACGAGGCGAAGAAGGGCCTGGGTTACTGAGCCATTTCTTCGGGGAAACGGCGCAGGTGCTGCGCCGTTTCCGCCCAGGCTGCAGAACGATCGCATATGAAGTGAGCGGATGAGGCTTGCTTCTTCTCCCCGCCGGGGAGAAGTCCGCGGCAGCGGGATGAGGGGGCAAGCTCTCCGAAATCCGGCAACGTTACCCCCTCATCCGACCCTTCGGCCCACCTTCTCCCCGACGGGGAGAAGAAACAGGCGGCATCCGCTCACTCCATCTGGGATCACTCTACGCTTTTAGGCGCCAGACCCATATCCATACGGAATTAACTCATGCCCGAAACCGCCTCTCTTCTGGAAGCACGCGTCATCGGCAAATCCTTTCTCGGGATCACGGCGCTGGACAATGTCGATTTCTCGCTCCGGCGCGGTGAAATCCACGCATTGCTCGGCGAAAACGGCGCGGGCAAATCGACGCTGATCAAGATCCTGACCGGCGTTTATCACCGCGACAGCGGTTCCATCTTTCTGCAAGGCGCAGAGATTTCGCCCGCCAATGTGGGTGAAGCGCAGGCGCTTGGCATCGGCACGGTCTATCAGGAAGTGAACCTTCTCGAAAACCTGACGGTGGCCGAAAACCTGTTTCTTGGCCGCCAGCCGCGCCGCTTCGGACTGATCGACCGCAGCACGATGCAGAAGAATTCGCAGGCCCTGCTTGCCCAATACGGGCTTTCCATTGACGTCAACGCGCTGCTTTCCAGCTATTCCGTCGCCATCCGGCAGATCATCGCCATTGCCCGCGCCGTCGATCTTTCCGGCAAGGTGCTGGTGCTGGACGAGCCGACAGCCAGCCTTGATGCCCATGAAGTCGAGATGCTGTTCGGCGTCTTGAGAAACCTGCGCGCGCGCGGCATCGGCATCGTCATCATCACCCACTTCCTCAATCAGGTCTATGACATAGCCGACCGAGTGACGGTCCTGCGCAACGGTCGCCTTGTCGGCACCCGCGATATCGGCAGCCTGCCCCGTTCCGAACTGATCTCGATGATGCTCGGTCGCGAGCTTCAGCACATTACCCATGACCATCAGGCCACCGAAGATACGGTTGCCGAGGGCGAGCCGCCGATCCGTTTCGAAGGTTATGGCAAACGCGGCAGCATCGCGCCCTTCGATCTCGGCATCCGGCCGGGAGAAATCGTCGGCGTCGCCGGGCTGCTCGGTTCTGGCCGGACGGAAACAGCCTTCCTGCTGTTCGGCATCGACCGGCCGGATACCGGAAAGGCTGTCATCGACGGCCAGACGGTGGCGATTTCTTCGCCGGAAGCCGCCATTACCGCCGGTTTCGGTTTCTGTCCGGAAGAGCGCAAGACGGATGGCATCATCGGCGACTTTTCCGTTACCGATAATATCGCCCTGGCGCTTCAGGCCCGGCAGGGCTGGGCACGGCCGCTCTCGCGCCGGCAGAAGGCTGAGCTTGCCGAAAGCTTCATCAAGTCGCTCGATATCCGCCCGGCCGACCCTGAGCGGCCGATCAAATTCCTGTCCGGCGGCAATCAGCAGAAGGCCATTCTGGCGCGCTGGCTCGCCACCCACCCCCGGCTGCTGATCCTCGACGAGCCGACACGCGGCATCGATATAGGCGCGCATGCGGAAATCCTGAAAATGATCGAAAAACTCTGCAGCGAAGGCATGTCGCTCGTCGTCATCTCCTCCGAACTGGAAGAGCTTACCGCCGTCGCCCATCGTGTCGTCGTACTTTCGGATCGTCGCCATGTCAGCGAGTTGAAGGCCGGCGACGTGACCGCCGACAACATCATGCGGGCGATTGCCGATGCGGCAAAAACGGAGGCGGCATGATGGCAGCAGTGACACGACGCCTGAAAAGGCTTGCTCCGCAGCTTATCGCGCTGTTCGTCATTCTGGCAGCGATTACAATCGTTTCGCCGGGTTTCCTGCATGTCTCGTTCCAGAACGGCAGGCTCTATGGCAGTCTGGTGGATATTCTCGTGCGCGCCGCACCGGTTGCGCTTTTGACCATCGGCATGACGCTGGTCATCGCCACCAAGGGCATCGATCTGTCCATCGGCGCCGTCATCGCCATCTGCGGCGCGGTCGCAGCCACGCTCATCAGCAATGGCCATTCCATTCCCTCGGTCATCGTCATCTCGCTTGCGGTGGGCATTGCCTGCGGCCTCTGGAACGGCGTGCTGGTCGCTCTGCTCGATATACAGCCGATCATCGCCACGCTGATCCTGATGGTGGCGGGACGCGGCATCGCCCAGCTCATCACCGAGGGTGTCATTCTCACCTTCAACAATGACAGCTTTTCCGCCATCGGCTCCGGCTCGTTCGCAGGCATTCCGCTGCCCGTCATCATCTGGGTGGCGGCCGCACTGCTGATCGGCCTTCTGGTACGCAAGAGCGCGCTCGGTTTCCTCATCGAGGCCACCGGCATCAATCGCCGCGCCGCAGCCTTGGCCGGCGTGCGGGCCCGCTTCCTGCTGTTTTTCGTTTATGCGGTTTCTGGCCTCTGCGCGGCCATCGCCGGCATGATCGTGACCGCCGATATTCGCGGCGCGGATGCCAACAATGCCGGGCTGTGGCTGGAGCTGGACGCCATATTGGCGGTGGTCATCGGCGGCACGTCGCTGAATGGCGGGCGCTTCTCCATCACCGCCTCGCTGATTGGCGCGCTCATCATCCAGACCATCAATACCGGCATTCTCGTCTCGGGCTTTCCGCCGGAATTCAACCTCATCATCAAGGCCGGCATCATCATGGTGGTGCTGACGCTGCAATCGCCGGCAATAATGACGGTGCTTGGCTTCGTGAAAACGCCGAAGCCACACGCCAAACCGGCGGCCACCAATGGCATGACCAAGGAAGGAACCGCGCGATGATCCACAGCCGCAACCTGCCCTTCCTCACCACGCTGACGATCTTCGTCATCGCCTATCTTCTCTGCGTGCTGCAATATCCGGCGATCCTGTCGACACGGGTGATCGGCAATCTTCTGACCGACAATGCCTTTCTCGGCATTGCGGCTGTCGGCATGACCTTCGTCATCCTGTCGGGCGGCATCGATCTTTCCATCGGTTCGGTCATCGCCTTTACCAGCGTCTTCGTGGCGGTGATGGTCGGCACCTATAATATCCACCCGCTGCTCGCCTTCGCCATCGTGCTGGTTGTCTCGACATTGTTCGGCTGCCTGATGGGGGCGATGATCCGCTTCCTCGCCATCCCGCCCTTCGTGGTAACGCTGGCGGGCATGTTTCTGGCACGCGGCGCGGCTTACCTCATCTCCACCCAGTCCGTGCCGATCTCGCATCCCTTCATCGATGCGATACAGGGCTTTTATTACCGCTTCCCCGGTGGCGGCAGGCTGACGGCGCTCGCCATGCTGATGCTTCTCGTCTTTGCCGCCGGCATGCTGATCGCCAGCCGCACCCGCTTCGGGGCCAATGTCTATGCGCTTGGCGGCAACCCGCAATCGGCCGAGTTGATGGGCGTGCCGATCGGGGCGGCGACCATCGGCATCTATGCGCTTTCCGGCTTTCTCTCCGGCCTCGCCGGCATCGTCTATACGCTCTATACCTCGTCAGGCTATTCGCTGGCGACGGTCGGCGTTGAACTCGACGCCATCGCAGCGGTCGTGATCGGCGGGACGTTGCTAACTGGCGGCACGGGGCTGGTGGCGGGCACCTTCATCGGCCTGCTGATCCAGGGGCTGATCCAGACCTATATCGTTTTTGACGGAACGCTTTCTTCCTGGTGGACGAAAATCGTCATCGGCGTGCTGCTTTTCGTCTTCATCGTGTTGCAGCGCGCAATCATCTGGTATTCAAACAGGAGACTGGCCGGACCGCATCCGGCATAATTGCAAACGGAGGCTTGCTTGGGGCTGCTCGAAACAACGATAAGCGGACGAAAACGCCGGAACAGCCACGCCCATGTGGTCTCCGAACTCGGCAGCGCCATCGTTTCAGGCAGAATAGCGGAAGGTTCGCTCTTGCCCAATGATGCCGAACTGTCACTGCGTTTCGGCGTTTCGCGCACCGTGCTGCGCGAAACCATGAAGACGCTGGCGGCGAAGCGCCTCGTCGAACCCAAGGCCAAGGTCGGCACCCGCGTTCTCGACCGTTCCAGCTGGAACTTCTTTGATCCCGACGTGCTGGGCTGGCGCTGCGAGGCCGGGATAGATGAGGAATTCGTCACGCATCTGGCGGAAATCCGCCTCGCTCTCGAACCGGCCGCGGCCGCCGCTGCGGCACTGCAGGCCTCGAATGACGATATTGTTTCCCTTTACGTGATCGCCGCCAAATTCGACAATCCGAAACATACGCCGGAGACCATCGCCAAGGTCGATCTCGAATTTCACCTTGCCGTTGCGCATATGTCCGGCAACCCCTTCATGCGTTCGGCAAGCGGGCTCATCGAAGCAGCACTGGCCATTTCTTTCCAGCTTTCATCCCCCGCAGCCTCGCCCGGCACCATCGCGGAGATTGCCTCCAATCACCTGCGCATCGTGCACGCCATTGCGGCACGGGATGCCGATGCCGCCGTGAAAGCCATGCGCCATGTGATCGAGGTCGGCAAGGATCGGACGCAGAAGGCGATCAAGGCGCCTTGAGGTCGCCGTACCGCCCTCTCCCCGCGAAGAAGGTCCCACCTTTCACCCGATCAGGATCGCCCTGATATCGTTTACATTCGTCAGCGTCGGCCCCGTCACGACAAGGTCTCCGGCTGCATTGAAAGCCGTGTAGCTATCATGGTTCACGAGTGACTGGCGCGGATCGACGCCGGCATTGCGTATGCGGACAAGCGTATCCGGCGTCACCATCGCACCCGCCGCATCCTCCACGCCGTCTATGCCGTCGCTATCGCCGGCAATGGCCCATATGCCGTCTGCGCCCTTCAGCGTCAGCGCAAGGCTCAGCAGGAACTCCGTATTGCGACCACCCTTGCCGGCCGGCCCCTTGCCGATCGTCACTGTGGTTTCGCCGCCGGAAAGCAGTACGGCCGGGCCCTTGACCGGCAGGCCCTTGCGGCTGGCGGAAAGAGCGATACCGGCCATGACAGCGCCGACATCTTTTGACTCGCCTTCCAGCGAATCCCCGAGGATAAGCGGCGTAAGCCCGAGCTTTAAGGCCTCATCCGCCGCCGCCTGCAGGGCGAGCGAGGGGGCTGCGATCAGCCGGATATCCTCTTCAATATCACCCGCTTTCGGTGTTTCCTCACCCTTTTCCAGCACCCTGCGCACCGTTTCGGGAAGATCGAGCGCATAACGGGAGACGATTTCCCGCACGGTTTCAATATCGCTCGGATCTGCAACCGTCGGGCCGGAGGCGATTTCGGACGGGTCGTCACCCGGCACATCCGAAATCAGCAGCGAAACAACCTTGGCCGGCCTGGCGGCCAGCGCCAGCCGCCCGCCCTTGATGCGGGAGAGATGTTTGCGCACCGCGTTCATTTCGGAAATCGTCGCACCGCTGGCCAAAAGGGCACGATTGACGGCCATCTTGTCGGCAAGCGTCATGCCTTCGGCAGGCGCCACCATCAGCGCCGAACCGCCGCCGGAAATCAGCGCGATCACCATGTCGTCCGCCGTCAGCCCCTCAACGGCGGCAAGAATGCGTTTTGCCGCTTCCGCGCTTTTATCGTCGGGCACCGGATGCGAGGCCTCGATGATCTCAATGCGTGTGGTCGGGACGGCATGGCCGTAACGCGTCACCACCACACCGGAGAGATCGACATGCGGCCATGCCGCTTCAAGCGCTGCGGCCATGGCGGCCGAAGCCTTGCCGGCGCCCACCACTACACATCTGCCCTTGGGCGGGAAAGGAAGATGGTGTTGCAGCACCTTTGCGGGATCGGCGCTCGCGACGGCGGCCATGAATATGCGGTTGAGAGCGTCTCTTGCGGACGTGTCGTTCCATGTGCTCATCGGTTCATACTCCGATCCAGAGGAGGCCGAGCGCGAACAATGCCGGCAATGCCTGAATGAACAGGATCTTCATATTGGCTGTCATGGCGCCGAAAATACCGGCCACCAGAACGCAGGCGAGGAAGAACACCTTGAAACTCAGCCCTTCATCGCCCTGCATCAGCCCATAGATCAGCCCCGCCGCCAGAAACCCGTTATAAAGGCCCTGATTGGCGGCCAGCACTTTCGTCTGCCGGGCAAAATCCGCAGAAAGGCCGAAGGCTTTGCGGCCAGCGGGCTTTTCCCACAGCAGCATTTCCAGAATGACGATGTAGATGTGGATGGCCGCAACGACGGCAATCAGAATGCTGGCGATCATGGGCGGCTTTCCTCCAAAAACCTTGAGGTCCTGCCTCGGTCGTCTTCATGCGAAAACAGACGGCCGGCCGGACAATTCCGTTTTAGCGGCGGCACGCATGGCCGCAAGGCCATAATCCCGCTCCTCCCGCGCAAACTGTTGAAGAGTGGCACTGCATTGCTTGACTCTTTGCTGAAATAAGAACAAAACAGGAACAATAGAATTGAAAATCCGGAATTGAAACCTGTCATGCCATGCAAAAGCGCGCGGAACAGTTGCTCGTTGTCGAAGAGCTGCGTGAAAGGCTGGAAAGGATCGGTAACGGGCCTCATCGCCTGCACGAGACCTTGCCTTTCGGCGTGGATGCCATCGACCATCACCTGCCGGGAGGCGGGCTGAAGCTCGGTTGCCTGCATGAGGTGAGCGGCGGCGGCAATGGCGCTGCCGATGGCGCGGCGGCCGCCCTTTTTGCGGCCGGTGTGGCAGCAAGGCTTTCCGGCAAGGTTTTATGGTGTGTCACCCGCCGGGATCTGTTCATGCCGGGGCTGACGCAGGCGGGCCTGTCGCAGAACCGGGTCATCATCGTTGAATGCCGCGATGAAAAAGGCGTGCTCGACTGTTTCGAGGAAGGCCTTCGCTGCAACGGCTTCGGCGCGGTGATGGGTGAGGTGGCGAAACTGCCGATGAACGCCTCACGGCGGCTGCAACTGGCAGCGGAAACCTCCGGTGTGACCGGCATCGCCATCCGCCGTTTCCGTCGCGCCGCCGATGCGGCGCTGTTCGGCGAGCCGACGGCGGCGGTGACCCGCTGGCGCATCTCCGTCCGGCCCTCATCCCCCTTGCCGGTGCCGGGGGTGGGCAGGCCGCGCTGGTCTCTGGAACTTTTGCGATGTCGCGGCGGCGAAAGTGCCGAATTTGAAGTGGAAGCCTGTGATGCAAAGGGTCGTCTCGCTCTACCTCCCGACATGGTCGACGGATCGTTTCCGGCGTCTTTCGGGCAAGGACGCGCCGCCGGTTGAAAAGCCTCTGGTCATGATCGGCCGCCAGGGCAGCCGCCGGCTGGTGCTGGCGCTCGACAAGGCGGCAAAGGCGGCGGGCATCCGGCCCGGCACGCCGGTCAGCAAGGCGCAGGCGCTGGTGCCGGGCCTTATCGTGGAAGATATGGATACGGCTGGTGATGCCCGTGCCCTGCAGCAACTGGCCTTTCATTTCCTGCGCATCTATGCCCCCATCGTTGCCGCCGACCCACCGGACGGGCTGGTGCTGGATACGGCGGGGGCGGACCATCTGCACGGCAATGAGGCGCTGATGCTGAGCGGCATGGTCAACCGCCTGCACGCCGCCGGTTTTGCCGCCCGCGCCGCCATTGCCGATAGCTGGGGAGCGGCCCATGCGCTGGCCCGTTTCGGCCGTCAGGAAATCAGCATCGTGCCACCGGGCGGGCAGCGGGTGGCAATCAGCGTTTTGCCATTGGCCGCGCTCAGGCTGGAAGAGCGTATTGTTTCCGGGCTGAAGGTGCTCGGTTTCCGCAGCATCGGCGAGCTGGCCGATGCCCCGCGTGCGCCGCTGACCCTGCGCTTCGGCCCCGAACTCGTGCGCCGTCTTTCCCAGGCTTCCGGAGAGATCGGCGAACCCATAGAACCGGTGCGGGTGGCTGAACTGGTGGAGGTGCGGCGCGCCTTTCCCGAACCCATTGCAGCGGCGGAGACGATTGCCCGCTATACGCAAAAACTGGTTATGGAGCTTTGTGTCGCGCTGGAAAAGCGCGGCCTTGGCGCCCGCCGTGTCGATATGGTGCTGCACCGGGTGGATAGCGGCCTGCAGGCGGTGCGGGCCGGCACCTCCAGACCGGTGCGCGATGTCAAACAGCTTGTCCGGCTTCTGACCGACCGTATCGACACCATCGATCCCGGTTTCGGCATCGAGATGATGGTGCTGACTGCCACCTATGCCGAGCCACTTGTTGCCGCGCAGGCCCGATCCTCGCTTCTGGAGGAAGGCCGTGCGGACATCGCCGATACGGTCGATGTCATCCTCAATCGCGGTCACCGGGTCTATCGTTATGCAGCAGTGGCAAGCGATGTGCCGGAACGCTCCCTTACCCCCGTTGCGGCGCTTGCGCCTGAGGATACGCTCGGCTGGTCCGGCCACTGGCCGCGTCCGGTCAGGCTTTTTGCAAGGCCGGAACCCATCGAGACGCTGGCGCTGCTGCCGGATCATCCGCCGCGTTATTTCCTCTGGAAAGGCGTGCGCCATAATGTGCGGCGCGCCGACGGGCCGGAGAGGGTGTTCGGCGAATGGTGGAAACGCGACCGGGAAAAGGCCGCCGTGCGCGATTATTTCACGGTGGAAAATGAAAACGGCGAGCGCTTCTGGATTTTCCGTTCCGGTGACGGCGAACATGCCGAGACCGGCTCGCAGGGCTGGTTCATCCACGGGGTTTTCGCATGAATACGCCGCTTTATGCCGAACTTCAGGTGACCACCCATTTCTCCTTCCTGCGCGGTGCAAGCTCCTGTGAGGAGCTGTTCGAACAGGCCAAAAATCTGGGCATCGAGACGCTCGGCATCGTGGATCGCAACAGCCTTGCGGGCATTCCCCGCGCTTATGAAGCGGCCAATAATCATGGCATCCGCCTCGTCATCGGCTGCCGGCTCGATCTGGATGATGATATCTCCGTGCTTGCCTATCCCATGGATCGCCCGGCCTACGGCCGGCTTTGCCGGCTGCTTTCCGTCGGTAAGAAAAGGGGTGGCAAGGGCAAATGCCGGCTGACATGGGATGACCTCGTCGCCTATGGCGAAGGCCTGATCGTCGTGTTGCTCGCTGACCTCGCGGATGATCTTTGCGCACTGCGGCTGCGACGTCTCAAAGCTGCTTTTGCCGACAGGGCCTATATGGCACTCAGCCTCAGAAGACGCCCCAACGACCAGATGCGGCTTTTCGAACTGTCAGAGATGGCGCAGGTCGCAAGTGTACCGACTGTTGTTACCAATGATGTGCTCTTTCATGTGCCCGAGCGGCGCATGCTGCAGGATGTCGTCACCTGCATCCGGCATAATTGCACCATCGACGAGGCGGGTTTTCGGCGCGAACGCCATGCCGACCGTTACATGAAACCGCCGGAAGAGATGCACCGGCTGTTTGCCCGTTACCCTGAAGCGCTTTCCCGCAGCCTTGAAATTGCGAAACGCTGCAAATTTTCGCTGAAGGAACTGGTCTATCAATATCCCGAGGAGCGTAGTCTGCCGGGGCTGACGGCGCAGCAGGCGCTGGAGAAGATGGTATGGGAAGCGGTGCCGGGGCGTTATCCGAAGGGTTTGCCTGAGAAGGTGGAAAAGGCGTTGCATCATGAGTTAGATGTTGTCGGCAGGTTAAATTACGCCCCCTATTTTCTGACCGTGAGTGCTATCGTCCGACAGGCACGTAAGATGGATATCTTGTGCCAAGGACGCGGTTCGGCGGCAAACTCGGTTATCTGTTTCGTCCTTGGTATCACTGCCATTGATCCTGCTCGCTTCAGCAATCTCGTCTTTGAACGTTTCGTTTCCGAAAACCGAGGTGAACCGCCTGATATTGACGTGGATTTCGAGCATCAGCGTCGTGAGGAAATTATTCAATGGGTCTACAAAACCTACGGCCACGATAAAGCCGCGCTTTGTTCAGTCGTCACCCGCTATCGTGGTCGAGGGGCATTGCGAGATGTTGGTAAAGTACTAGGTTTGCCGGAGGATTTGACCAAACTTCTGTCTTCGCAGGTCTGGCGCTGGAGCGAGGGGGTGGGTGAAAAGCAGGTAAAGGAACTGAACCTCAATATGGAGGATCGTCGCCTGCAACTCGCTTTTGAGTTAGCCAACCAGCTTGTCGGCACGCCACGTCACCACAGCCAGCATCCGGGCGGCTTCGTACTTTCCCATGATAGGCTGGATGAACTTGTACCGATCGAACCAGCCGCCATGAATGATCGACAGATCATCGAATGGGATAAAGACGATATTGATATCGTGAAGTTCATGAAAATGGATTGCCTGGCGCTTGGAATGCTTTCCTGCATGAAGCGTGGCTTCGATCTGCTGGAGGCGCGTACGGGAGAAAAATACGATCTTGCTGCGATGCCACCGGATGATCCCGCAACGTTTGCAATGATCCAAAAAGCAGACACGCTCGGCACTTTCCAGATCGAAAGCCGGGCGCAGATGTCGATGTTGCCGCGTTTGAAGCCCGCCAAATTTTACGATCTTGTTATTCAAGTCGCCATCGTCCGTCCCGGCCCCATTCAGGGAGATATGGTACATCCCTATTTGCGGCGGCGTCAGGGAAAAGAGCCCGTTCGGTATGAAAAACCGGAGCTTGAAAATATCCTCAAAAAGACGCTGGGTGTCCCGCTGTTTCAGGAACAGGCCATGCGGATTGCCATGGATTGCGCCGGTTTCACCGCAGATGAGGCTGACCAGTTGCGTCGAGCCATGGCTACTTTCAAGAACGTTGGCACCATTTCCAAATTCAGGGAAAAACTAGTCACCGGCATGGTGACGAACAGCTATGACAAGGACTTCGCCGAACGTATCTTCAAACAGCTCGAAGGTTTTGGCAGCTATGGTTTTCCCGAAAGCCACGCGGCATCCTTCGCGCTGATCGCCTATGCCTCCTCATGGCTGAAGTGCCATCATCCCGATATTTTCTGCACGGCGCTTCTCAATTCGCAACCCATGGGCTTTTATGCCCCGGCCCAGATCGTGCGCGATGCGCGCGATCATGGTGTGGAGGTGCGCCCGGTCTGCGTCAATAACAGCCGCTTCGACTGCACGCTGGAACCGACCGGCAAGACGGACACCAATGGCAAAGAACGTTATGCCGTGCGGCTCGGCATGCGTCTGGTGAAGGGACTTTCCAACAAACACGCTGCCGATATCGTCGCCGGCCGGCAGGACCGGGCGTTTGCCTCGGTAGATGATCTCTGGCGAAGGGCCGGCGTTCCTGCCGCTGCCCTCGTCTGCCTTGCGGAAGCGGATGCCTTTCTGCCGTCGCTTTCGCTTGCCAGACGCGAGGCGCTCTGGGCCATCAAGGCTTTGCGGGATGAGCCGCTGCCGCTTTTCGCCGCCGCCGCCAGCCGGGAAAATACTGTCGTGGACGAGCTTCAGGAACCGGCCGTCGCGCTCAGGCCCATGACGGATGGCGGCGAGGTGGTGCAGGATTACGGTCATGTGGGGCTCACCCTGCGCGAACATCCCATGACCTTCCTGCGGCGCGATCTTTCCCGCCGCCGCATTGTCACCTGCGCGGAGGCGGTGCGTGTGCGTGACGGCACATGGCTGGAAACGGCGGGTCTGGTGCTGGTGCGCCAGCGTCCCGGCTCGGCCAAGGGCGTGATTTTCATGACGCTGGAGGACGAGACCGGCATTGCCAATGCGGTGCTGTGGGTCAAGACCTTCGAAAAATACCGGCGCGTGGTGCTGTCCGCCGGCATGGTCGGCATTTACGGCAAAATCCAGCGGGAGGGCGAAGTGGTGCATCTGGTCGCCCACCGGCTGACCGATCTGTCGGAAGCGCTGGCAAGCGTGGGCGAACGCAACCACGCATTCCCCCTGCCGCATGGGCGTGGCGATGAGTTCCACCACGGCATGCCGCCGGAAGATCATCGCACCATCAGCAAGCGCCCGCCACGTACCGCCCGCGATGAGGATGAGGTGGAGCGGATAAAGGTCATTTCCCGCAACTTCCACTGAGACGGGGCTCAGCTCACCTTTTGCGCGCCACGATGTAGGGGCGCTTGTCGTTGCCCTTTGTGGCATGGATTTCCGTTGCCAGAATATCGAAACCTCCGGCGGTTATATGCCGGCCAAGCCCGGAGGCGCTGAAGACGCCGGCATAGGGGGCCTTGCCGATTGCGCGCATCGCCGGCAGGAGAAGGCGGATAAACGGGTTCGTATCCCCGACGCAGGGTGTCTTGGTGATGAACAGCCCCTGCGGGGCAAGCAGGGAATGGATGTGCTGTAATGCACCGGGCAGGTCACGGACTAGATGAAGATAATTGAAACCCAGAACCGCGTTAAACTGCGCAGGGTGAGGCACAAGCGTTTCCACGGTCGCAATGCTGAAAACGAGGTTGGTGAGAGAGCCGGCGGCGTGTTTTCTTTCCTGCGCAATCGCAATCATGTCCGTGGAAATATCCGTCGCAAGATAGTCTTTGACACCGCCTGCCAGCCGGATTGCCGTTGTCCCGGTGCCGCAGCCCAGTTCCAATATACTGTCTTCCGGCCTCAGCAGGCCGCGGGTTCGCTCCAGCGTGCGCTCATATCCCGCTTCATCCGCAATCCTGCCTTCGGCATATTTCCGCGCTGTCCGGTTCCAGAATCGGGCGTCGTCGGCAATGCTCATGGTGGTTGCTCCCCGGACGGCGTCTCACGCAATATCTTATCCGGCTTGTTTGAAGCTTTTAAGCCGCATCCTCCAGCCCTGCCGTGTCCTTCCTGCGGAACTGGCTGGGCGGTGCGCCGATCACGCGTTTGAAAGCGCGGCTGAAGGAGGCTTCGGAATCATAGCCGAGTTTTTCCGCCGCCAGCGTCACACGCATGCCTTCGCGCAGCCATAGCCGCGCCTGATGCATGCGAATGCGCACCACATAGCGCGCCGGGCTCTCCCCCACCACGCGGGTGAAGCGTTCCGCAAAACTGGACCGGGATGCGCCCATCAGGGAGGCAAGCTCTTCCACGCTCCAGTCCTTTTCGGGGGTGAGGTGGATGGCGGCCAGCACCCGCCCAAGTTCGGGATTGCGCACGGCGGCAAGCCAGCCGCTGGAATCGCCGCAGCCATGTTCCACCCATGTGCGGATCAAAGTCGCCGTCAGGACATCAGCGAGCCGTGCCAGAATGCCCCCGGCCCCAACACGGTTCAGTTCCACCTCGCGCGCCATGGCTTCCAGGAGATGCGGAATGGCCGGATCGCTTTTGGCGAGATCGCTGGTCAGCATCACATCCGGCATCAGCTGCAACAGCGGATGCAGATTATCCATGTTGAAACGCATCGAGGCCGTGAACGCCACCGTGTCGCCGCCGGCGCTGGCGCATTGCATGTCGAAAATGCCCTGACACACTTCCTTCTTGCCAAAGCGATCGAACAGGGCGGGCGTCACACCCTCGCCGCTGCCCAGCACATGGGCGTGGCCGCGGGGCAGAAGCACCGCATCGCCACATGTCAGCGTCAGCCACTCCCCGGAAGGTTTCTGCAATTTGGCCTGTCCCACGCCAATGAAATGAAACCGCGCCGCCTCCTGTTCGGGAAAGGCCGTCGCCCAGGGCGTAGCCATGCGGCAGCGGCCATATTCGACGCCGTCAAGCCTGAGACCTCGCAGCATTTCCGTCAGGGCATCGTTCATGACATCTCACAAATTCGGACGTTTGGTTAAGTAATAAGGATTTTCTAGCATGGAAACGCCGGCCTGTCACGCATAGCTTACGACCATCGATTTGCAGGCGATGGACCGGCCTCCCCCGGCCTCGTCGTTTCGCCATTCCGTTTCAGAGCGTATTCCCGCAATGCGCATCAGGAGATTTTCATGAATAGCCGGACAATCAACGAACTTGAATATACGCCGCGCAAGACAGAGCCGGATGCGAAATGGGCCGCCGTGGTTTCCCTTTCACTCGGCGTCTTCGGGCTGGTAACGGCGGAATTTCTGCCGGTCAGCCTTCTGACGCCGCTATCGGCCGATCTTTCCATCAGTTCCGGCATTGCCGGCCAGTCCATCACCGTCACCGCGCTGGTAGCAGCGGTGGCTGGTCCCGGCGTCGTCATCGGCACACGCAGCATCGACCGCCGCTGGACCCTGCTTGGGCTTACCACGTTGCTGATCATTTCCAGCACGCTTGCCGCCTTTGCCAACGGTCTTTTCATGCTGTTTGCATCACGCGTTCTGCTCGGCATCGGCCTTGGCGGTTTCTGGGCCATGTCGGCGGCGCTGGCGCTGAGGCTTGTTCCGCTGGATAAGATGCCACGCGCCATGGCCATCATTCTGACAGGTGTTTCGGTCGCCACCGTCTGCGCCGCACCGGTGGGCGCGTGGATAGGCGCGACACTTGGCTGGCGTGCGGCCTTCGTCGTTGCGGGCGTGCTTGGCGTCATTGCACTTCTCGTGCAATTGCTCACCGTTCCGTCCCTGCCGCCAGCCGGTGCGCCCGGTCTTGCCACCATGTTCCGGCTGCTGCAGCGCCCGCAGGTCAGGATCGGCCTTCTGACGACGCTGTTCATCGTCGCAGGTCACTTTGCCGGCTTCACCTATGTCCGCCCGTTCCTCGAAGATGTGCCGCACCTTGGCGTCGAGGCGATCTCGCTGGTCCTGCTGGTTTACGGTATCGGTGGCTTCTTCGGTAATCTCTTCGGCGGTTTCCTCGCCGAGAAAAACACGGCATGGGCGGTGACGTTCGCCGCCACCCTGATCGCCGCATCCGCCTCTGTTCTGGTGATTGCCGGCGCATCGCCCCTTGTCGCCGGTCTGGCCATCGCCTCCTGGGGCTTCGCTTTCGGCGCACTTCCGGTCAGTGTGCAGAGCTTCATCACGAGGGTTGCTTCAGACGAGGCCGAAAGCGCCGGCGCCCTGCTGCTCACCACCTTCCAGATCGCCATCTCCAGCGGTGCGGTTCTGGGCGGCCTGCTGATCGACCTTCAGGGTGCAACCATGGTCTTCGTCTTCGTGGCCATAGCGGCACTCCTCGGCGCATCGCTCATGGCATCCCGCCGTGGCGTGGTGCCGCAGGTCGAAGCCTCGCAAATATAAGATACCGGTTGCAGAAAAGGACCCGCACGCGTGCGGGTCCTTTGATTGATAAGCCGCTGCTCAGCGCCGTAGCCCCAAAAGGCTCGCAGCGCATTTTCAATCCGGACCGGGCATGGAGATCATACCCGAACCCATTTCACAATTTCACCCAGCCACCGTTCTTCTTGCCGGATTCGATACAGGCCGTAACAAAGGCAACACCTTTGACGCCATCATCGATGGTTGGATAGGTAACCGCCTTGTCCAGCGCAGAGCCTGTGCGGCGGGCCTCGATGGCATGGGCCGCTTCCGTATATATGGTCGCGAAGGCTTCGAGATAACCTTCCGGATGGCCGGACGGGATGCGGGTGACGCGTGCCGCCGCGGCCCCAGCGCCTGCGCCGCCACGGGTGATGAGCTGCTTCGGCTCGCCGAGCTTCGTGAACCACAGATAGTTCGGATCGGCCTGCGTCCATTCGATGCCAGCCTTGTCGCCGTAAATGCGGATTTTCAGCCCGTTCTCGTGGCCAACGGCCACCTGACTGCACCACAAAAGCCCCTTGGCCGCCTGCTTGCCATCCTTCGGCTTGAAGCGCAGCATCACATGGGCATTGTCATCCAGCCGTCGGCCTTCGACAAAAGTGTGCACATCCGCCGCCAGCTCATCGGCTTCCAGACCGGAAATGAAGCAGCCGAGATTATAGGCATGGGTGCCGATATCGCCGGTGGAACCGCCGACGCCCGACTGGGCCGGATCGGTGCGCCAGACGGCCTGTTTCGCACCGGTCTGTTCCACCGCTTCCGTCAGCCAGTCCTGCGGATATTCCATCTGCACCAGACGGATATTGCCGAGTTGACCGGCCTCCACCAGTTCCCGCGCATGCCGCACCATCGGATAGCCGGTATAATTATGCGTGAGGATGAACAGGGCATCGGCCTTGTCGGCCACCTGCTTCAGCTTTTGGGCATCTTCCAGATTGGAGGTCAGCGGCTTGTCGCAGATGACATGGATGCCGCGTTCCAGAAACGCCTTTGCGGCGGGATAGTGCACATGATTGGGCGTGACGATCGCCACCGCCTCGATACCGTCTTCGCGAAGGGCCTCTTTTTCGGCCATTTCCTCGAAGGACCCGTAGCAACGCTCAGGATCGAGCCCGAGTTCGCGGCCCGAGGCAATGGATTTTTCCGGCGTCGAGGACAGGGCGCCCGCCACGAGATCGAAGCGATTGTCGAGCCGCGCGGCCATGCGGTGAACGCCGCCAATAAATGCGCCCGAACCACCGCCCACCATGCCAAGGCGAATCCGCTTGTTCGCCTTGTCGGTTGTCTTTCCTTCAATAGCCATAATATCTCCCCTGAAATGCTTTTAAAGCCCGAGCATACGGCGGTTGGCCGCATCGTCGGTGCCACCGGATGCGAAATCGTCAAAGGCTTTTTCCGTAACGCGGATGATATGCGCCTTGACGAATTCCGCGCCTTCACGGGCACCGTCTTCAGGATGTTTCAGCGCGCATTCCCACTCGACCACGGCCCAGCCATCGAAATCATTGGCGGCCATTTTCGAGAAGACGGCACCGAAATCAACCTGCCCGTCACCCAGCGAGCGGAAGCGGCCAGCCCGCTCCACCCAGCCCTGATAACCGCCATAAACGCCCTGCCGCCCGGTCGGATTGAACTCCGCATCCTTGACGTGGAACATCTTGATGCGGTCCTTGTAGATGTCGATATTGTCGAGATAATCGAGGCATTGCAGAATGTAATGCGAGGGATCGTAGAGCATGTTGGCGCGCTTGTGGTTCTTCACCCGCTCCAGGAACATCTCAAACGTCACGCCATCATGCAGGTCTTCGCCCGGATGGATTTCGTAGCAGACATCCACACCCTGCTCATCGGCATAATCGAGGATCGGCGTCCAGCGCTTCGCCAGCTCATCGAAGGCGGTTTCCACCAGACCGGCCGGGCGTTGCGGCCAGGGGTAAATGAACGGCCAGGCGAGCGCGCCCGAAAATGTCGCATGCGCCTTGATGCCGAGATTTTTCGACGCTTTCAGCGCCAGCTTCACCTGCTCCACCGCCCATTGCTGGCGGGCCTTCGGATTGCCGCGCACTTCAGGTGCTGCAAAACCGTCGAAAGCCTCGTCATAGGCCGGGTGAACGGCAACCAGCTGGCCCTGCAAATGGGTGGAAAGCTCGGTCACCTCGACACCGTTCTGGCGCGCCACCCCGGCAAATTCGTCGCAATAATCCTTCGATTCCGCCGCTTTTCTGAGATCGATCAGCTGCCCTGCCCATGTCGGCACCTGCACACCGGCATAGCCCTTTTCCGCCGCCCATTTGGTAATGCTGTCCCAGCTGTTGAAAGGGGCGACATCACCGGCAAACTGGCCGAGAAAAATACCCGGTCCCTTGATCGTTCTCATAAAAACTCCTCCCTGTATCGATACAGTTAAGCGGTAAAACCGCTTTGGCTCCCAGCGCCAAGCTAACCGGTCGTAATTTTCAAACAAGCCCCAAAAGCGGAGGGGCGAGAGAATTTCGCTATTTCACTAAAAAAGCGAAAACCGGCTAAAGCGCCAGCCCGCTCGCCCTGTCGAACACATGCACGCGCTCATGATGCACGGTAGCGGCAAAGGAGGTGTTGACCTTGACCGGCTGCTCGCCATCCACCACCGCCGTCACCTGATCGCCCGCCAGTTCGAAGACAACATGGGTCTGCGCTCCCGTCGGCTCCACCAGCACGGTGCGGCCAGACAGCGATATATCGCCGCCGATGGTCGAACCGATATGTTCGGGGCGAAGCCCGATCGTCACCGGCTGGCCGCGCTTGACCTTACGTGTCGCGGCAATACGGATCGCTGTTCCGTCCTTCAGCCGGGCGGCAGGCTGGTCACCCTCGCCATCGACAACGCCTTCGATGAGGTTCATGGCCGGCGAGCCGATGAAGGCGGCGACGAAGAGATTGGCCGGTGTCTTGTAAAGTTCGAGCGGCGTACCCTGCTGCTCGATGCGGCCGTGATTGAGCACCACGACCCTGTCCGCCAGCGTCATCGCCTCGATCTGGTCATGGGTGACGTAGATGGAAGTCGTGCCAACTTTCTGGTGCAAAGTCTTGATTTCGCTGCGCATCTGCACGCGAAGCTTGGCATCGAGATTGGACAGCGGCTCATCGAACAGGAAAACGGCGGGATTGCGCACCACGGCGCGGCCCATGGCGACGCGCTGCCGCTGGCCACCAGAAAGCTGTGAGGGCTTGCGATCCAGAAGCTTGCCAAGATCGAGCATGCGAGCGGCCTCCGCCACCCGCTCCTCGATGACGTTTTTCGGCTGGCCGGCAAGCTTCAGGTTGAAGCCCATATTTTCAGCCACCGTCATATGCGGATAAAGCGCATAGGACTGGAACACCATGGCGATGTTGCGCTCGCGCGGGGTCATACCGTTAACGACGGTGCCGCCGATGAGGATATCCCCATCGGTGATTTCCTCCAGCCCGGCGATCATGCGCAAAAGCGTGGACTTGCCGCAGCCGGAAGGGCCGACCAACGCGATGAATTCGCCATCCGTTATATCAAGCGAGATGCCGTGAATGACATCGAGCGCGGCATAGGACTTGCGGATATCCCTAAGTTCGACGGAAGCCATGTTTTGCTCCTTTCAAGTCACGATTTGACGGCACCGGCCGTCAGGCCCGCGATGATGTGTTTCTGTGCGAGGAAGAAGACGATGACGGTCGGCAGGATCGTCAGCGTGATGAAGGCGAGCACCAGCTGCCACTCGGTGCCGAATTCGCCACGATAAACCATGATGCCGAGCGGCCAGGGATATTTCGATTCAGAATTCAGCATGATCAGCGGCAGGATATAGCTGTTCCAGCTGCCAACGAAGGAAACGATGCCAACGGTGGCGACGATGGGCCGCGAGAGCGGCAGGGAAATGTGCCAGAAGAAGCGCAGGTACCCGCAGCCATCCACAAAGGCGGCCTGAAACAGTTCCTCCGGCAGATTGCGGAAATAATTGCGAAACAGGAGAATGCTCATGCCAAGCCCGAAGGCCACCTGCGGCAGCACCACACCCCAATAGGTATCGAGCAGGCCGAGATCGCGGATGCGGATGAACAGCGGCAGGATGGCGGTGGCCGCCGGGAACATCAGCCCCAGCAGGAAATAATTGAGCAGGAATGACGAGCCGAAGAACTTCACATGCGCGAAGGTGAAGGCCGCCATGGCCGAAACGGTGAGCGTCAGGAACACCGTCAACAGCGCGATGACCAGCGAATTGAAAATCTGCAGCCAGTAACGTTTGCCGAAGAGAATATCGCCGTAATTGGCCCATTGCCATTCCGCCGGAATGCCGAACGGGTTGACGCGCAGGTCTCCCAGCGTCTTGAAGCCACCAAGTGCGGTGGTGAGCAACGGGATGAGCACGATGGCCGCGATCAGGCTCAGCGATATATAGAGATAAAGCTTGGTTTGCAGCGGCATGCGGACGGAGGTGGATGTGTCAGTCATGGCGCATGAAAATCCTTTTGTAACCGAAGGCGAGCGTCACGCAGATGACGAAAAGAACGACGCCGACCGCACTGCCAAGCCCCACCTGCATGCGCATGACGCCGTAAGTGTAGAGGAACGTAACCATGGTCTGCGTGGAGTTGGACGGGCCACCGCCGGTGAGCGGCATGATCATGTCGAACAGCTGCAATGAGCCGATAACCGCAAAGAAGACGGACAGGCGAACGGTGGAGCCGAGCATCGGCAGGGTGACATAACGGAACTTCTGCCAGCCGGAAGCGCCATCGATTTCGGCGGCTTCCAGCACGTTCTTGTCGACGGACTGAAGGCCGGCGATGAACAGCATCATGTGGAAACCGAAATATTTCCAGACGATGACGCCGAGCACGGCATAGATCGCCACATCCTTGTCGGCCAGCACGTAAGGGTTGGCAAAGCCGAAGAAATTGGAAATGGCGGCGAAGAGGCCATAATCGCCGTCATAAACGAAACGCCAGATCAGACCCGCGGCCACATCCGCCAGCACATAGGGCAGAAAGAACACCAGCCGGAAGGCGACGACGCCCGGAATGCGGTGCGCCAGCATCGTGGCGAGCCAGATGGCCAGTGGGATCTGGATCAGAATGGAAATCAGGATGATGAGGCCGTTATTGAGCAGGGCCTGCGAGAATGCGGCATTGCCGAACAGGACCTGAAAATTCCTTAAGCCCACGAAATCCGTCGGCGTGCCATAGCCGTTCCAACGATATAGGCTGTACCACGCCGCCTCGCCCATGGGCAGGATGACGAACAGGGTAAAGAGCAACAGTGCCGGCGGCAGAAACACCAGAAGCGTCAGCGCCCGATCATGCGCAACCGAACTTTGCTTGCGTTTTGCCTTTGCCGCGCCGCGCGTCGGTATGGACGCAGAAGTCATGGAAATATCCGTCATCTCTATCCGCTTTCTTTTATGCAGATATCGCGGCGCCGCGTTTTAGCGCGGCGGCCGCAATGCAGGTGACAATCAGCGAAGCTCGAAAGCATCCTGAATTTGCTTGGCACCCTCTTCCGCGCTCATCTGGCCGGAGACGATCTCGACGGAGACATCATTGACGACGCGGCCGACGGCAGCGCCCAGCGTCTGATCAAAGAAGTTCTGGTGCCAGGTGGAACCGGCAAGCTGCTTGGCCGAATCCGCCAACAGCGGGTTCTTGACCGCACCATCCGCACCCGTCGCAACGGGCAGGATCATGCCAGCGGCCGCCATCTTCTCTTCACTTTCCTTGCTGGTCAGGAATGTCGCGAAATCGATCGCTTCCTTGGATGCGTTTTTCGTGACTGCCCAGCCGTTCAGGCCGCCCAGCGTATCGGTGGCCTTACCGGCACCGCCTTCGACGGCGGGGAATGCGAAGCGGCCGATATTGTCGGCGGCAAGTCCTTTGCCATCACCGGCATTCTTGCGCTGGTTGGCTTCGGTATTGTCAAAACCGAGGATCATCGCCGCCTTGCCGTCACCGAAGACGCCGAGCGCCTGCGGCCAGGTGGAGCCGAGATAGCCGGGCTGGAAGGGTTCCAGCTTGCCGAACTCGGCCAGCTGCTCGCCGGCCTTGATGATGGCCGGATCCATGAAACCCTCGCCCTCACCCTTGCGGGCGGCATCGAACACGGCCTGCCCGCCATTGCGCATGACGAGGTAGCTCCAGTAGAAATGGATCGGCCATTTTTCACCGCCGCCACCGGCAATCGGCACGATGCCGGCTTCCTTGATCTTTTTGACCGTGGCGCCAAGATCGTCCCAGCTCTTGATGTCTTCCGCCTTCACGCCGGCCTTGGCAAACAACTCCTTGTTATAAAAGAAGCTGACGAGGCTGACCTTGTAAGGTACGGCCCAGACCTTGCCATCGAAAGACAGTCCGTCGATCGCCGAAGCATTATAGGCCTGCCGCAGCTTGCCGCCATCGGCGTCGAAAACCTCGGTCAGATCCTTCAGCGCACCGGTTTTGGACTGTTCCTCAAGAACGCCGCCGCCCCAGCTATAGAAAAAATCCGGAACGTCATTGGATTGCAGCAAAGTCGGCAACTTCGCCTTGAAGGCTTCGTTTTCCAGGAATTGCAACTGCACATCCACATCGGGGTGCTTTGTCTCGAAATCCTTGGCAATCTCCTCCCAGACGGCCACGGCTTTCGGGTCGAGTTCCACATGCATCCATTTAACCACCGTCGCGGCCGAGGCGCTGGCGGTGCCGAGCATGAGAGCAATGCTTGTCGTTGTGGCAAAGCCTGTCAGCCTGCCGCTCAGGCTTGCGCCTGCGTGCCAAATCGTCATGATGGTGATCCTCCCTCGGGGATTTCCTCATTTATTCCCCAATGCGGATTAATTCACATTAGCCCTCGCATAATGTCAAGGCGCCATGCCGATTTTTTGCGTGAACCGCTTGACACACCCCTCCCCTAGACCGTTATTTAATCCGCAACCCGACATAAATCGGTTCTCGAACCGGCATTGATCGCAGCAGGACACCATGAAGACCGCAGACCCAGAATTGATGCGCGCGATCAACAGGCTAAGCGTGCTGGACAGCATCCGCCGCCACGGGCCAATCTCGCGCGTGGAAATCAGCGAAAGAACGCAGCTTTCCACCACCACCGTTTCGGCGATTACCGCGTCGCTGCTCGATGACGGGCTAATTCTGACCCGTCATCTCGGTGATATCCGCACTGAAGGTGCGCGCGGCAGGCCGCGGGTGATGCTGGAGCTGAACCCGGATGCCGCCCGCGTGGTGGGCGCCAAGATCGCCGCAAGCCGCATGGTTTTCGTTGTCACCGATTTCTGCGGCAATGTGCTTTCCACCCTCGCCCTGCCGATCCGTGTCGACCGCCAGCCGATTGGCGTCATCGCCGATCTGGTGGAAGACGGGGTTCGCCGCTGCGTGGTTGATGCCGGCCTGTCGCTGGAAGATGTCGACATGGTCTGTCTCGGCCTTCCCGGCGTCATCGAACATCGCACCGGGAAAATCCGCAGCAGCCCGATTTTGCGCGAAGTGAACGTCAATTTCGCCGAGGAAATGACGGCGCGTCTTAGCTCGCCGACCATCATCGAAAGCGACGCTCACGCCATTACCCTTGCTCACCACTGGTTCGGCCATGCGCGCGATCTGGAAGACATGGTGCTGATTTCGCTTGAACAGACGCTCGGGCTTGGCGTTTTGCACCAGAACCAGTTGTTTCGCGGTGCCGGCGGCCTCAGCCACAATCTCGGCGACCTCGTCATCGGTCTTGCCAATGAAGGCACAGTGCGGCTGGCGAGTCAGGCGGGTGAAAACGCTATTTTAGGCTCGCGCCCGGTGGACGGGCGCTTTGCCGAAGCGATCCGGCTTGGTCGCGGCATGCAGCACGCCCATGCGCTAATTGCGGCTGAAGATCACGATCTCATTGCCGCAGCCCTGCGCGCCGGCGCGGCACTGGGCCTGACGCTTGCCAATATCGTCACGTTGTTTGCACCGCCACGGGTCATCATCACCGGCTCCAGCCTCGAACTTGGCGAGCCCTTCATCGCCAGCATCCGCGACAGCTACAACGCCGCTGTGCCGCCTTCGCTGGCCGGCGTCGCGGAGCTGGTTTTCGACGTTGCGAGCGATGAGTTGTGGGCGCAGGGGGCTGCAGCCGTAGCACTCTACGAACTTTACGAATCACCATGGAACACGACGGGGCCGGCGCTTTAGCCATCAGGGCGGAGCGGCAGGCTTTAAGCATTTCTGATTTACGGGAGGAAATCACATGAACAGGGTCGGTATCGGCATCATCGGCTGCGGCAACATCTCCAGCGCCTATCTCAAGGCCATGGCGTCGTTTCCCATTCTCGACATTCGCGGTCTTGCGGATATGAACGAGGCGGCAGCGAAAGCCCGCGCCGATGAATTCGGCCTTCAGGCAACCAGCATCGACGCGCTTCTCGCCGATCCTTCCGTGGAGATCATCGTCAACCTGACGATTCCCAAGGCGCATGTGGAGGTGGGGCTGCGCGCGCTGGACGCCGGCAAGCACGCCTATTCCGAAAAGCCGCTCGGCATCAATTTCGCCGAGGGCAAACGCCTTGCGGATGCGGCCAAGGCCAAGGGCCTGCGCATCGGCTCGGCCCCGGATACATTCCTTGGCGGCGGGCACCAGACCGCACGCCGGCTGATCGATGAAGGCGTGCTCGGCCAGCCAGTCGGCGGAACGGCCACCTTCATGTGCCCCGGCCATGAGCGTTGGCACCCCAACCCGGCCTTTTATTACGAGGTTGGCGGCGGCCCGATGCTGGATATGGGACCCTATTACATCACCGATCTCGTCAACCTGTTTGGGCCGGTCGCCAAAGTGGCCGGCTTTGCCATCGCGCCGCGCAATGAACGCCTCATCACCAGCGAGCCGAAAAACGGTGAAAAAATCCCGGTCCATGTCGCCACCCATGTTTCCGGCGTGCTGGCCTTCCAGAATGGCGCCGTGGTGCAGGTGGGCATGAGCTTCGATGTGGCGGGCCACAAACACGTGCCGCTGGAACTCTACGGCACGGAAGGCACGTTGATCGTGCCCGATCCCAACCATTTCGGCGGCGAAGTGCAATTACTGAAAAAGGGCGGCCAGTTCGAGCCGCAGGCGCTGTCGTCACCCTATGCCGACGGCAATTACCGTTCCATCGGCGTCGCCGACATGGCCCATGCGATCCGCGAGAACCGCCCGCACCGCGCCAATGGCGATCTTGCCTTGCACGTACTGGAGGTCATGGAAGCCTTCCAGACGGCATCCGACAGCGGCACGACCGTTTCCATCACCACCAAGGCAGAGCGCCCTGCTCCGCTTGAAACATCGCTGGTCGACGGCCAGCTCGGCAAATAATCCGGAGGAGAAAATAATGCGCGAAGCACTCATCGTCTGGGGCGGCTGGAGCGGCCATGAGCCGCAGGAATGCGCCACCATCGTCAAGGACATGCTGGAGGAGGACGGTTTCAAGGTCTATGTGGAGCACTCAACCGAGGCATTCGCCGATCCTTCGGTACATGATCTCAGCCTCGTGGTGCCGATCGTCACCATGTCGAAGATCGAGAAGGAAGAGATCAAGAACCTCACGGCCGCCGTCGAAAACGGCGTCGGCATTGCCGGTTTCCACGGCGGTGCGGGCGACAGTTTCCGCGAGTGCGTCGAATACCAGTTCATGATCGGCGGCCAGTGGGTCGCCCATCCCGGCAATATCATCGACTACCATGTCAACATCACCCGCCCCGACGACCCGCTGATGGAGGGGATTTCCGATTTCCCCTATACGTCGGAGCAATATTACATGCATGTCGACCCTTCGAATGAGGTTCTGGCAACGACGAAATTTACAGGCGATCATGCCTGGTGGATCGACGGTGTGGTGATGCCGGTGGTGTGGAAACGCAAATACGGCAAGGGCCGGGTTTTCTATTCGGCGCTCGGCCATCAGGCCAAGGAATTTTCCGTACCGCAGATGAAAACCATGTTCCGCCGCGGCGCCAACTGGGCGGCTCGGTGAGGCTATAGGTCGAGACGGCCAAATACTCTCTCCGTCATGCCGGACTTGATCCGGCATCCAGCAGCCGCGCGTCTGCGCGGCGTCAGGAGTCTTTCGCGATCAAGGACTTGATCGCGCTGGACCCCGGATCAAGTCCGGGGTGACGGAGAATGGCTGTGTGAACCGCCCTCTCAGCCCCGAACGATCTCTTCCGCAGCCATCGCAACACCCAGCACATGCTCATCCGCACCATGCAGGCCAGAAAGCAGCAAACCAACCGGCATTCCCGCCTCACCTGTTCCGCACGGAATGGAAACGCCGCAGAGATCGAAAAAATTGCCGATCTGGGTGTTGCGCAGGGTCTTTGCATTCATGGCAAAAAAGGCATCGTCATCATCGAGAAGCGGCGCGACCCTGGCGGCGACATGCGGCAATGTCGGCGAGACCAGCAGTTCGTCCTTTCCGATCATTTCGGAAAACGCCGCCGTCATGCGTTCACGCGCTTCCATAATGCCAATATAGTCGGGCATGGAGATATTGGCGCCAAGCCTGGTTCTCGCCACCACACGCGGGTCCATCCGCGCAGCATCCGCGCCTTCCAGCCGCGTCTTGTGCAGGGCAAAAGCCTCCGCCGTCACCAGCGCGCCCTTTTCCCTGATAAGATCGAACAATTGCGAAAAGATCGGGAATGCCTGCCGCCGCACTGAGGCGCCCGCACGGGAGAGCCGCTCCACCGCCTGTTCGAAAGCATCTGCGACGCCCTCCTCGATACCGTCGAAAAATACCGTTTCCGGGACGACGAGCGACAGGCCGGCAAGAGGCTTACGTGCCAGATCGGCAGCAGCCCTGCCACGCATGGCGGCATCCACCCAGACGGCATCCTGTACGGTGCGGGTCAGCGGCCCGAGCGAATCGAGGCTTTTCGCGAGCGGATAAACACCGCGCATCGAATAACGGCCACGGCTTGCCTTATACCCCACCACACCATTGAAGGCGGCGGGAATGCGCACCGATCCGCCGGTATCCGTGCCAATCGCCACCGGCACAAGACCTGCGGCCACGACAACGCCTGCACCGGAGGACGAACCGCCCGGCAGACGGTGACCATCCGTGGAGGCCGGATTGCGCGGCGTGCCGTAATGCGGGTTGATACCGAGACCGGAAAACGCAAACTCGCTCATATTGGTGCGGCCGACACAGACCATTCCGGCCCTTTTCAGCGCCGTCACCACATCGGCGTCACGCAAGGCAGGCGCATCGCCCGCCAGCACGGTCGATCCGGCCGTGGTCGCCATGCCTTCAATATCGAAAAGATCCTTCCAGGCCACCGGAATACCGTCGAGCACACCCAAGGAGCGTCCCTCGCGGATGCGTCTGGAGGCTGCCTCCGCTTCCGACATGGCCCGCGCCGCCGTCAGGCCAACAAAAATTGCCCGATCGTCCTCTTTGCCGATCGCATCCAGCGTCTCTTCCGCCAGGGCGCATGGATCGAGATGACCGCTCTGGATGAGAACGGAAAGCTGAGCGATGTTTCTACCTCTGTGAGCCATGATGATCTTCCTGAAATCCGACAGTGCGCACAACATGCCGTTTATCCGCTGCTTGGCAAGGCCGGTCGGCGTCCCCAGCCGCAGAGAAGTCGACTTGAGAAACGCGCAAAGGTTGTCATACTGACTTGGCCGTTTTGTTTCAGGGCATGACCGCAAGCTTGCGTTTCTTTCAATCTGCGATGCAGGAACGCTGGGGCTTACACGAGCGGCGACTATAAAAAGACGGATTAATTCTTAATCGCATCTAAACTTTGTTGAATTATTTAGCAGACACCGTTGAAATGCATGTCCTATAAAATTCCATAAAACAATTATAACGCGACATCGCGGGGGACTATCGCGCATGGAAGAGACTGCCTATCGGGGGATAGATAGACAGACTGAACCCGGCCACACGCTTCGCACAACGACGCAGCCGGCATCGGGCCGCCTTTCGCGGCGGCGTTCGCTCGCCAGCAAGATAACCCTGATATTTCTGGGCGGCGTGATTTTTTCCTACAGCATCGGCGCGCTTGTCGGCTGGTACATGTTCGTTGCCGCCGCCAGCGAGCAATGGCTCAACCAGGCCCGCGTCAATTCACAGATCGCCAGCGCGACGCTGCGCAGCATCTACACCTATGTCAGCGTCACCGCCGATACGGACGGGCAGGTCAACGGCATATTGACGGACAAACCGATCGGCGACGACGAATCCATCCTCGTTACCGGCTTCAATCCCAGTGACGTTCTCGCCCTCATCGGCGCGCAAACCAAAAACGCCGTCTGGCTTTTCAGGTACGACGAGGACGATTCCGGCTTCCGGCAGATCGCGGCCGCCTTCGACAACGCCACCGACGATGACGAAAAACCGCTCGCCACCGATCCCATCTTCTCAAGAGATGCCGTGGCAGCCCGTTTCGCCACCGGCTTTGCGACCATTGGCGAGTCGAACCACTACATCGGCCTGTTGCCAATCATCAGCATTGAAACGAAGAAACCGATCGGGGCGGTCGCCGTCAGCATCGGCGGTTCGGATGAGCTGTATGGTGCGCAACGCAAGCTGATCTACAATTCGCTCATTGCACTGATCGTGGTGCTGACCGTGACCGGTGTCCTTGTAACGGTGATTGCGCGGCACTTCCTGAAACCCGTTCCGGCTCTGGTGCAGGCGACGCTGCGCATCGCCCGCGAGGAAACGGATGTCGTCACACCGTTTCAGACGCGCAGGGATGAAATCGGCGATATGGCCACGGCCATCGAAACGCTGCGTGAGGCGGTTCTGGAGCGCGGACGCCTGCGGCAGATACGCGACATGGCGCAGCAGCTGGAGCACATGGCCCACCATGACGCCCTGACCGGACTGCCCAACCGCGTACTGCTGATGAAGACGCTCGAAAACCGTCTCGAGCACCTTTCCGCCTCGGGCCAGCCGTTTAATGTCATGCTGCTCGATCTCGACCGTTTCAAGGCCGTCAATGACACGCTGGGCCATGCCGCCGGCGATGCCTTGCTGGTGGCGGTGGCATCGCGGATTTCTGCCGTGCTCGGTGAAAACGACATGGTTAGCCGCCTCGGCGGCGACGAATTCGCGATCATACAATCGGCGAGCGCTGACTGCGAGAGCAGCGCGGCGATGCTGGCCGCGCGGGTGGTGCATGCGGTCTCACGCAGCTTCAACCTCGAAGGCAGCAAAATCAGTATCGATACCAGTATCGGCATTGCCTGCGCACCGGGCCACGGCACATCCGCCACCCAGCTTCTGCAACATGCCGATCTCGGCCTTTATCGCGCGAAATCCATGGGCTGCGGTTATTTCGTGTTTTACGAACCCGGCATGGACATGGCGGTGCAGCACAAACATGCGCTGGAAATAGACATGAAGTCCGCCCTCGAAAACCGCGAATTCGAGCTGCATTACCAGCCCGTCGTCAATCTGCAGAGCGGCCGCATCGTTGCTTATGAGGCACTGGCCCGCTGGCGTCACAGCAAGCTTGGCCTCATCGCCCCGGACCGTTTCATCACGCTTGCCGAAGAAAACAACTTCATCAAACCTCTGGGTGAATGGGTGCTGGCACAGGCTTGTCAGGACGCCATGAGCTGGCCCCGGGACATCCGGCTCGCCGTCAATCTTTCCGCCGTGCAGCTCTACAATGACGACATCGTCCCGATTGTCGACAGGGCGCTTGAAACATCCGGTTTTCCGGCGGAGCGGCTGGAGCTGGAAGTGACCGAAACGGCAATGCTGGAGCGCGATAGCAGCGCCCGCGCCCTGAAGCTTTTAAAAGAAAGGGGTGTGCGCCTCGTGCTCGACGATTTCGGCACAGGTTATGCCGGGCTCAGCACATTGACCCATGTTTCCTTCGACAAGATCAAGATCGACCGCGAATTCGTCTCCGGCCTGCCGGGCAATCCCATGTGTTCGGCCATCGTCAACACCATCATCGACATGGCTGAACAGATTGGCCTCAGGGTCACTGCCGAGGGCGTGGAGGACGAGCAGCAGGTCGAGGCGCTCAAGCTTTCGGGATGTGACGAGGCCCAGGGCTATTATTTCGCCGAACCCGCGCCGCTTGCCCATATCCTCAAGAACCGTGCCGTCATCACGCCGGTCGGGAAAGACGGGTTTGACGACGCCGGCCGGCCGATACAGGAAACCTATTGCCCACCACAAAAAGCGATTTGAGAAACCGGCTACCAGACAAAGGAAATAAAATGCGCCTTGCAGTATTTTGCCTTTTCCTCACATGCTTTGCTCCCATCACCCCGCTGCAGGCCGCCGGCGAAGGCGACACGCTTCAACAGATTGCCAAGACTGCGAAGATCCGCATCGGTTACCGCGAAGCCGAGCCACCCTTCTCCTATCAATTGCCGAATGGAGAAATCACCGGCTTCTCGACCGATCTTTGCCGGGCGATCAGTGAAGACATCCGCAAACAGCTTAAGCTCGACCGGATCGACCTCGAATATGTGAAGGCCACGCCCGCCACCCGCTTCATCCTTGTCCGCAGCGGCCAGATCGATATCGAATGCGCGGCGACGACCAATAATAGCGAACGCCGGAAGATGGTGGATTTCTCCTATCCGAACTTCATGACGGCGACGCAGTTTCTCTCTCGCAAGCAGGACAACCTCAAAAGCCTTGCCGATCTTGCCGGAAGGTCCGTCACATCCGCCTCCGGCACGGTCAATATCGAGCAGCTGAATGCCGTGAACCGGCAAAAGAACCTCAATATCTCGGTCATGCCGACGAAAACCAACGAGGAGGCGTTCGAACTTGTCGTTGCCGGCAAGGCCTCCGCCTTCGTCATGGACGGCATATTGCTGGCGGCGCTGGCGGCAACCTCCGAAAACCCAGACCTCTATGCACTTTCGGAGGACACGCTGAGCGCGCCCGAGCCTTATGGCCTTGTTTTCCGGCGCGACGATCCAGCTTTCAAGGCCGCGGTCAACGAAAGTCTGCGCCATATCTTCACCGGCCCCGCCATTCACGGCCTTTATGAGAAGTGGTTCACCAAGCCCATTCCGCCAAACGGCATGAACCTGAACCTGCCAATGGCGGCCTCCTTGAAACAGGCCTATGAAAATCCGGCCGAATACCGGGACTGACGTGCAAGCGGCACCCGGCCTCTATTTTTTACGAAGACATGTTTTGGATTTATATTAGCTGGAGATGCGCGATGCAGAGATCGACATTGTGGCTTGCTCTTGGGGTTTTAAGTCTTCTGCCCGCCACTGCGGCCGGCGAGGATACCCAGCCACCGACACTTGAAACCATTGCCAAAACCGGCACCATCCGGCTGGGTTATGCCGACCGCAACGTCCCCTTTTCCTATCTGGGCACCGGCCCGGAGCCGATCGGCTACAGCATCGAGCTTTGCCTAAGGGTGGCCGACTCCATCAAGAAGAAACTGGGCCTGCCGGAATTGAAGATCGATTTCGTCAAACGCACCCCCAGCAACCGCATCATGCTGCTCAACGACGGCACGATCGACATGGAATGCGTGGCGAGCACGAATACGGAAGAAAGACGCAAGGCCGTGTGGTTTTCCTACAGCCATTTCATCACCGGCACCCGTTATGTCGCGCTGAAATCCAGCGGCCTTAACACCGTCGGCGATCTTGCCGGGCGCACCGTGGTGGTGACGACGGGAACCATCAATATCGCCCAGCTCAATGTGCTCAATCGCAAACTGGGGCTGAATATCGCGGTTCTGCAAAATGACAGCACGGAAGGCGGGTTTGAAATGGTGACGGAAAACCGCGCCTCGGCCTTCGTCATGGACGATATTCTTTTGCGATCCTTCGTCGCCGAAACCGGCAGGCCGGAAGACTATTCCATCTCGAACGAATATCTCGCCCCGCCGCAGCCCTATGGCCTGATGCTCCGTCACGGCGATACGGGTTTCCGGGACGCCGTCAACGAAGCGCTGGGGCAAATCTACGCAAGTCGCGAAATCGAGAAAATCTACGACAAATGGTTCAACGCGCCGATCCCGCCGAACGGCCTGAACCTCAAACGCCCGCTGCCCGGCGATCTGGAAGAAGTGTTTCGAAAGCCGGTCGATACGACGGCTGAATGAATGAAAACGCCGCCCGGTGGGGCGGCGTTTTCGCAGGAAACATCACGCGGCGCGCAAGTCGGCGCTCAAGGGGATTTCGACGTCGATCTCGAGTATCGAGACATGCTCGTCGCGATCCATCTTCACATGCACCCGGTCATTATCGATCTGCACATGCTTGGCTATGACGGCGAGAATTTCTTCCCTGAGGATGGCGACGAGATCGGAGCCCGACGACGCCCTCTCGTGAGCCAGCAGCACCTGCAGGCGCTCACGCGCAAGCGGGGCCGACTTCTGTTTGCGGAAGAGACTGAAGATGCTCATGCAGCCCTCCTTGCGAAGATTTTGGAGAAGATACCCCGCTTCTCGCCCGGAATGACCACCGGAATGTCCTCACCGGACAGGCGGCGAGCGGCATCGAAATAGGCCATGGCCGGTGCGCAACGGGCGTCCGCCAGCGTGACCGGCGCGCCGACGTTGGAAGCGCGCAGCACATCCGTGCTTTCGGGAATGATGCCGAGCAGCGGAATGGAGAGAATTTCCAGAACGTCGTCGACCTTCAGCATGTCGCCGCGTTCGGCTCGGGCGGAATCGTAACGCGTCAGAAGCAGGTGCTTTTCCATGCGCTCGCCGCGTTCGGCCTTCAGCGTCTTGGAATCCAGCAGACCGATGATGCGGTCGCTGTCACGCACCGAGGAGACTTCCGGATTGGTGACGACGACGGCCACATCCGCATGGCGCATGGCCAGCGTTGCGCCGCGCTCGATGCCGGCCGGGCTGTCGCAGATCACCCAGTCGAAATGTTTCTTCAACTCGGCAATAACCCATTCGACACCTTCCGGCGTCAGATTGTCCTTGTCGCGCGTCTGCGAGGCAGGCAGCAGGAACAGCGTTTCGAGGCGCTTGTCGCGGATCAGCGCCTGGGTCAGCTTGGCATCGCCCTGGATGACGTTGACGAGATCGTAGACCACCCGGCGTTCAGCACCCATGACGAGATCGAGGTTGCGCAGGCCGACATCGAAATCGACAACCACGACCTTCTGCTTGTTCTGCGCCAGTGCGGCGCCAAGCGCTGCGGTCGAGGTGGTCTTGCCGACCCCGCCCTTGCCGGAAGTAACAACGACTACCTTCCCCATACGGCTCTCCTGTTCCTGTGTTGTCTTCAGTGTTTCTTCAGCCAAGTTTTTCGGCCTTTATCGTATCGTTTTCCAGCCAGAGCTGAACGGGCTGGCCGCGCAGCTTGTCGTCAATATCCTCAGCCACCTTGTAGACGCCGTCGATGGCAAGCAGCTCCGCCTCCAGCTTGCGGCAGAAGATGCGCGCCGAGACATTGCCGAGCGAACCGGCCATCGCACGTCCGCGCAGCGCACCGTAAATATGCACCGAACCGCCCGCGATGATTTCCGCCCCCGAAGCGACCGAACCGATGACGGTCACGTCACCTTCGGGAAACATGATCGACTGGCCGGAGCGAACCGGCTCGTTGATGACCAGCGACTGCACGACGGCACGAACTTCGCCGGAAGCACGCGGCTTCTCCTCCGGCAACTCGACCGCGGTGACGGCAACCGGCTCCACCTCGACATCGGAGGCGGGCTTTCCACCCTTCAGCGACGGCGGCATGCCGGGTTCTATCATCGAGGGGCGAACACCCTCGATCCCCATGATGCCGACATTGCGCTCGGTCAGCGCCGCCAGCAACTCCTTCAAGCCCGCCTTGTCGAGCGAGAGCTCCGACACATCCAGGACCACCGGACGCGACAGGAAGAAACCCGCCGAACGCGCGGCAAGATCATCGAGCCTTTCCAGCCATTGATCGACCGGAGCTTCGGGTGACAGGACGACTGCGAGGAAGGAGCGGCCTTTGATACGGATGGAACGCTGGTCTGTTAGCACTTTGGTCATCTTGATAAACAAATCGTTGACAATTAGGTACCTCGAATATGGTTAACAAATGGTTAACGGAGCCCTTAAAGCGACGGTTTCGTTAAGAAAATTCGATCCTGAAAATTCTCATGCAAAACATTCGGAAATGCTCATTACCCGCTGATTTTGCGTATTTTCACAGCTCGCGAAAACTCATGATAGCGGCCTATCCTTGCTGCAACCTGACCTCCCGCATCGCCGGATAGCGCACCGCCTCCCCTGCCCGCCATCACCCGAGTCGCCGGCAGTCTAAAGCGTCCGATTCTGGAACAGCCATGACCGCTACAGACCGAAAGATCGGCATTTGACCCTCCGACGGAAAAGCGATTCCGTTATCTCCGCCAATGCTGTAGACACGAGGGCAACTCCACACGTCCAACGGAAGAATGACATGCACAGCAAAGTCCCGCCGGCCAGCCAGATGTTTTCGCGCGAATATGACGCCTTCCTGTTCGACATGGACGGAACGCTGCTCAATTCGATCGCGGTGGTGGAACGTGTCTGGCGCGAATGGGCCGTGGACAATGGCATAGAACCGAATGCCTTCCTGCAGCGCATCCACGGCATGCGCGCATCGGAAGTGGTGCGCCGCGAGGCGATTCCCGGCCTCGATATCCAGGAACAGGCGGACATGCTGCTGCAAAAGGAAATGGAGGATGTCGAGGGCATTCTCCAGATTCCGCAGGCGGCGGCCTTTCTTGAGAAATTGCCGGCTGGAAAATGGGCGATCGTCACTTCCGCCGCCCGCGCACTTGCCGAACTGCGTCTGGCGGCAGCAGGCCTCACACCGCCCCCTGTCATGATCTGCGCCGAGGATGTGGTGAACGGCAAACCGGACCCGGAAGGCTACAGGAAGGCGGCGGAAAAGCTCGGCGTCGCACCTGAAAACTGCGTCGTCTTCGAGGACGCCCCTGCCGGCATTCAGGCGGGTGAAAACATGGGCGCAACGGTGGTGGTGATCAACGCCACCCATTCGCATCCCATCGAAACGCCGCATCATTCGATTGGTGGGTATGGTGAGCTGGATGTCGTCATTGGTGAGAATGGCGCTCTGAGGCTCGCGGGCAATAGAGGCTGAAGAAGGCTGCCTGCGTTTAAGGCCTCGGCACTATTTTCAACCTTAAAGCGGCAAGTCAGTCGCCTCAGACTGTCCGGCGCAACCTTTTCCCGTCATTCCGGCCTTGAGCCGGAATCCAGCCGACGCGGCTCTCGCGCGACGGGAAGAGTCCTTTCAGCCCAACGACTTGGGCTGGCTGGATCCCGGCTCAAGGCCGGAATGACGGCAGTGGTAAAAGCCCCGGAATAAGACAACGCCCGACCTGCTGAACGGCCTCAAACTCCTCCCCCCATTTTTCCACCACCGGCCGATTGACAGTACCGTACAAATGCGTCCTAATAAAATTGGTAAGACCATCTTACCGCTTGCGCGATCGGGGGAGACTTTCGCGCTGGGAGGACATCATGTTTGTGGCTCTGGAGCCGCGCCGCCTTTACCGGCTGGTCGCGGAGCAAATTCGCTTGCTCATTGAGACGGGGGAGTTGACCGATGGTCAACGCCTGCCGGCGGAACGCGACCTTGCGGAGCGTTTCGGCGTATCCCGCCCGACGGTGCGGGAAGCGCTGATCGTGCTGGAAGTGGAAGGCCATATCCACATCCGCATGGGCTCGGGCGTCTATGTGAACGCTTCGCGCAAGCCGGACAAGGAAAAGCCGGCAATGCCGGACGCCCACGGCCCGTTCGAAATCCTGCAGGCGCGCTGCATCATCGAAAGCGCGATTGCGGAGGAAGCGGCAAGGCTTGCGACACCGGAATGCATCGCGAAGCTCGATGATATCATCGAACGCATGGCCGGCGCGCTCGACAGCTCGCCACAGGCGCTCAATTTCGACCGGGCCTTCCACACCGCCATCGCCGATATCATCGGCAATTCGGCGCTCAATCGCTTTACCGGCCTGATCTATGACGAGCGCAGCCTGTCACCCTTTTTCGAAAAGCTCGCCAGCTATTTCGAAGGACCGCACACCTGGAACCTTGCCGTTCAGGAACACCGCGCAATCCGCGACGCCATTGCCGCCAACGACCCGGAAGGCGCACGCGAGGCGATGCGGCAGCATCTGACGCTGTCGCAAAAGAGATTTTCCGAGAGTTTCGGGGAGGAAACGATCGGGGAAGAGTGACCGTCGCCGCAACCGGCAACGGAAAAAACAGCACATCTGGCTTTAATTCGGGAGGAGTTAAGAATGAAAATCAGATTGTCGACTTTGATGGGCGCCACAGCCGCCATCCTGCTTTCCGCCCTGGCGGCGCAGGCGCAGACCACGCTGAAATGGGCGCATGTCTACGAGACCTCCGAACCGTTCCACACCGATTCGGTCTGGGCGGCGGAAGAGATCGCCAAGCGCACCGATGGCCGTTACAAGGTGGATGTTTTCCCCGCCTCGCAGCTTGGCAAGGAAGCCGATATCAACCAGGGCCTGAAGATCGGCACCGTTGACATCATCATCTCCGGTTCGAGCTTTGCCGCACGTGATTTCAAGCCGATCGGCGTCACCTATTTCCCTTACATCTTCCGCGATCCGAGCCATTTGATCGCCTATACCAAGAGCGATATCTTCAAGCGCCTCGCCAAGGGTTATGAAGACAAGACCGGCAACCACATCGCCGCCGTCAGCTATTACGGCACGCGCCACACCACATCCAACAAGCCGATTGCCGCCTGCGCCGACATGGCGGGCCTGAAGATGCGCGTTCCCGACGTTCCGGCCTATCTGGCCATGCCGCGCGCCTGCGGCGCCAACACCACGCCGATTGCCTTTGCGGAAGTCTATCTGGCGCTGCAGAACGGCACCGTTGATGCGCAGGAAAATCCGCTGACCACCATTGAGGCCAAGAAGTTCTTCGAAGTGCAGAAGAACATCGTCCTGACCGGCCACATCGTCGACCACCTCAACACGGTGATCTCGAAGAACCTCTGGTCGCAGCTCTCCGATGACGACAAGAAAATCTTCACCGAAGTCATGCAGGAAGCCGCCGAGCGGACCACCAAGACCATCGATGAACGCGAGAAAAGCCTCGTCGAAGACTTCAAGAAGCGCGGTCTGACCGTTGCCGAAGTCGACAAGGCCGACTTCGAAAAGAACGTCATCGAAAAAGTGAAGTTCGAGGACTTCGGTTACGACAAGGCCGACTGGGAAGCCATTCGCGCCGTCAAGTGAGCCAAGATCCGGTGCGGCTCCTTTGCCGCACCGCCCTTTCTCTCCAGACGGGATATCTCAATGTCGCAGGAAATCCATACTCAGGTCACGCCTGAGGAACTCGCCCATACGTTCGATGAGGCGCCGCCCGAAGTCGATCTCAAGGTCTATTCATTCGAAGACTGGGTCACGCTCGGCCTCTTCTGGCTGATGACGGGCTGCGTGTTCCTTCAGTTCTTCACCCGTTATGTGCTCAATAACAGCTACGCCTGGACGGAAGAAATCGCCGTCAACTGCCTGATCGGCGTGGTGTTTTTAGGTTCGGTCATGTGCGTGCGCATGTCGCGCCACATTCAGGTGGATGTGCTTTATCATTACGTCCCGCCGCAGGTGGCCCGCGCCATGTCGATCCTCGTCGATGTGCTGCGCATCCTGTTCTTCGCCTACACCTCATGGCTGATGTGGCGTTATCTGGAAATCGTCGCCGATGAGGAGATGGTCACCGTGGCGCTGCCGCGCAACATCGTTTTCTATACGGTTCTGGCCGCTTTTGTTCTGATGTTCTTCCGCTCGGTGCAGGTCTTCATCGCCAATATGCAGCGTGGCTATTCCGTTCTGGAACGGCCCGAAGAATTCCAGAGCGCGGGGGATTGATCAGATGCTACTTCTTATCGGCTCTTTTCTTCTCCTGATGCTGATCGGCCTGCCGGTCGCCATTTCCATGGCCTCGGCCTCGCTGCTCTACATCGTCTTCTACAATGTCGCGCCTGATATCATCGCGGCACAACGCCTGATCGCAGGTGTGGAAAGCTTTCCGCTCCTCGCCGTCCCCTTCTTCATCCTTGCCGGCAACCTGATGAATACGGCAGGTGTGACGGGACGTATCTATTCCTTCGCCGTCGCGCTCGTCGGCTGGATGAAGGGCGGCCTCGCGCAGGTCAACATCATTGGCTCGGTGATCTTTTCCGGCATGTCCGGCACCGCGCTTGCCGATGCGGCCGGTATCGGCACCATCGAGATCAAGGCCATGAAGGATCACGGTTATCCGGTCGAGGCGGCCGTCGGCGTCACCGCCGCCTCCGCGACGCTCGGGCCGATCTTTCCGCCATCGCTGCCTTTCGTCATCTACGGCATGATGGCGAATGTCTCGATTGGCGCGCTGTTCATGGCCGGCATCGTTCCGGGCGTCGTCATGACGCTTCTGATGATGATCACGGTTGCGGTCTTCGCCTATATCAAGGGCTGGGGCTCCGACACGCCGTTCAGCCTCAGAACCATCTTCGGCGCATCGATAGAAGTCTTCGTGGTGATGATGGTGCCGCTCGGCATCTATATCCTCACGGCGTTCGGTCTGTCGCTCAACCTGTCGATACTGATCGTGCTGGTCATACTGCTCGCCTGCGACTGGTATTTCGACTTCTCCGCCGTGATGGCGCTGATGACGCCTGTCATCCTGATCGGCGGCATGACCATGGGCTGGTTCACACCAACGGAAGCCGCCGTTGCAGCCGTCCTCTGGTCGCTGTTCCTCGGGCTTGTCCGTTACCGGACGATGACCTTCAAGACGCTGGCAAAATCGACCTTCGATACGATAGAGACGACCGCTTCGGTGCTCTTCATCGTCGCGGCGGCATCGGTCTTCGCATGGCTGCTCACGGTCAGCCAGGCGGCACAGCTTCTGTCGGCGGCGATCCTGACGATCACCGACAGCAAGTGGATTTTCCTCGTGCTGGTCAACCTCCTGATGCTGTTCGTCGGCTGCTTCCTCGATACGATTGCGGCCATCACCATCCTCGTGCCGATCCTGCTGCCGCTGGTGCTGCAGTTCAATATCGATCCGGTGCATTTCGGTCTCATCATCACGCTCAACCTGATGATAGGGCTGCTGCATCCGCCGCTCGGCATGGTGCTGTTCGTGCTCTCGCGCGTGGCGAAACTCTCCGTCGAGCGCACCACAATCGCCATTCTGCCGTGGCTGGTGCCGCTGTTCGTGGCGCTGCTGCTGATCACCTTCATTCCGGCCATCACTTTGTGGCTGCCGACCGAAATGGGCCTGATCCGCTGATGAAACGTCATCGCCCGCGCGGTTTCCCGCGCGGGCCTCTTCATTCCATACACATATGAGGGCATCGTCATGCAGACACGCGTGGCACGTCTATACGGCCAGAAGGACATTCGCGTCGAAACGCAGGACCTTCCCGCACCGGGACCCGGCGAAGTGCTGCTCGCCATGGCAGCGGGCGGCATCTGCGGCTCCGATCTGCATTATTATCAGGATGGCGGCTTCGGCCCGGTCCGGGTGCGAGAGCCGATCATCTGCGGGCATGAGGCATCCGGCCATGTGCGGGCGCTGGGAGACGGCGTCAGCGGCCTTGCCATCGGCCAGCTCGTCGCCGTCAATCCGTCCCAGCCCTGCGGCCATTGCCATTTCTGCCTGAAGGGCCAGCCGATCCATTGCCTTGAAATGCGCTTCATGGGCAGCGCCATGCGCCTGCCGCATGAACAGGGCATGTTCCGCGACCGGCTGGTGGTTCCCGCCAAACAATGCGCGACATTTTCAGAGGATACCTCACCGGCTGAAGCCGCCTGCACCGAGCCGCTCGCGGTGTGCCTGCATGCCGTGGCCCAGGCCGGCGATCTGGCAGGTGCAAAGGTGCTGGTGACCGGCGCGGGGCCCATCGGCCTCCTGACCATCGCCGCCGCCCGCCACGCCGGGGCAAGCATCATCATTGCCACCGACCTGACGGATGCCGCACTTGAACGCGCTCCCGCCATGGGTGCCGACCGCACGATCAACGTCGCGAAAGACGCCGAGGCGCTTTTGCCCTATCAGGACAATAAGGGTTATTTCGACGTCATTTTTGATTGCTCCGCAGCCGGTCCGGCACTTCGCACCGCCTTTGCCTGTGTCCGCCCGCGCGGCACCATCGTACAGGTCGGCGTCACCGGTGACATCACCATTCCGCTCAACGCGCTGGTGGGCAAGGAAATCCTCTGGCGCGGCTCACAACGCTTTCATGAGGAATTCGCCGTCGCCGCCGGGCTCATCTCCACCCGCAGGATCGATGTCCGGCCGATCATTTCCCACAGCTTCCCGCTCGGCGAGGCGAAAGCGGCCTTCGAACAGGCCGGAGACCGCTCCGCCGCCTGCAAGGTGCAGCTGACATTTTCCGCAGACTGATATTTGAGGATTTAAGATGAGACATACATGGCGCTGGTTCGGCCCGGTCGACAAGGTCACGGTTCAGGATGCGGCTCAGGCGGGCGCGGAAGGCATCGTCAGCGCGTTGCACCACATCGCCACCGGCGATGTCTGGCCAGTGGATGAAATCACCAAACGGCATGAGGCGATCAAGGCCGGCGGTCTTTATTGGGACGTGGTGGAAAGCGTGCCGGTCTCCGAGGATATCAAGACCCAGACCGGCGACTGGAAAAGCCATATAACCAACTGGCAGGAAACGCTGCGCCGCCTCTCCGCCTCCGGCATCCGCACCGTCTGCTATAATTTCATGCCCGTGCTGGACTGGACCCGCACCGACCTGCGCTGGGAAACAAGGCACGGCGCAAAGGCGATGCGTTTTGATCTTCCCGATTTCGCCGCCTTCGACATCCACATTCTGAAACGCCCCGACGCAAAGGCCGATTATCCAGACTGGCTGCTGGAGGAAGCGGCAAAACGTTTCGCCGAGATGCCGGACACGAAGATCGCAGCACTCGGGCGCAATATCGGCGCGGGCCTGCCCGGCTCGGCGGATGGTTATACACTCGCCCAGCTTCTCGAAAAACTGCGCTCCTATCACGGCATCAACCGCGAAAGGCTACAGCAGAACCTGATCGATTTTCTATCGGAGGTGACGCCGGTTGCCGAAGAGGTGGGTATCAACATCTGCGCCCATGGCGACGACCCGCCATGGCCGCTGCTCGGCCTGCCGCGTATTCTCTCCACCGAAGCGGACTACGCCCATATGCTCTCAAAGGTCGACAGCCGCGCCAATGGCGTGACACTCTGCACCGGCTCCCTCGGCGCGCGGGCGGATAACGACCTGCCCTTCATCGCCAGCCGTTTTGCCGATCGCATCCATTTCGTGCATCTGCGCAACGTGACGCGCGACACGGACACCGTCCCCTGCTCCTTCTTCGAAGACGAGCACCTCGAAGGCGGAACCGATATGGTCGCCGTCATCGCCGCACTCCTCACCGAAGAAGCGCGCCGCCGGGCGGAGGGTCGTGAAGATCACACCATTCCGATGCGGCCCGATCACGGCCAGGAAATCCTCGATGACCTGACACGCGGGGCCCAGCCCGGCTATCCCGCCATCGGCCGGCTGAAAGGGCTGGCAGAGCTGCGCGGCATCGAGCGCACCCTGTCGCACGGACGTTTCGGGCTGGCTAAGGGTGAGCGCTGAGCGAACCTTTATTCCTGCATGACAAGGATTTATTGTGCCGGTGCACATAGTGATCTGTCATCCGACCTTGAGTCTACATCCAGGCTGCCCAAGTCGTTGAACTGAAAAGAGTCATCTCGACGCGCGGACGCGCGTCGGCTGATAGGATCGCTGAAGACGTATGCCTCACGATACTCAAATGGTGGCAAGCCACGCGTTAATGGCAACGGTGGTATGAGAATCCTGACAGTTTTTGTGTTGCAACGAAATATATAGGAAACCTCAAAAGCCAAGAATTTGACGATTTTCAAAATACCCGGACCCGCTGATAAATATTGCTTTGCGGCCGCCGTCGCTGTATTTCAGCGCCCATGACCGACACCACCATTCTCCCCCGCCCGGAAGTCACTGGCGATTTCCTTGTGGCCGCGCTTTATCATTTCGCCCGCCTGCCGCGGTTCGAAAGCATGCGCGAGCCGTTGTTCGAGCTCTGCCAGAACAATGGCGTCAAGGGCACGCTGCTGCTTGCCGCCGAAGGTATCAACGGCACCATTGCCGGGACGGATGCGGGCATTCACGCCGTGCTCTCCTTCCTGCGCGCCCAGCCGGAATTTGCCGCGCTGGAGCACAAGGAAAGCCGGGCGTCGCACATGCCTTTCGTGCGCATGAAGGTGAAGCTCAAGAAAGAGATCGTCACCATGGGCGTGCCGGATATCGATCCGAACCGCATCGTCGGCACCTATGTCGACCCGCGCGACTGGAACGAGCTGATCTCCGATCCGGATACGATCGTCATCGACACCCGCAACGATTACGAGACCGCCATCGGCCTCTTCAAGGGTGCGGTCGATCCGCAGACGAAAACATTCCGCGAATTTCCCGACTGGGTGAAGAACAATCCGGGCCTGCATAACAAGCCGAAGATCGCCATGTATTGCACCGGCGGCATTCGCTGCGAAAAGGCCACTGCCTTCATGAAGGAACAGGGTTTCGACGAGGTCTATCACCTCAAGGGAGGCATCCTCAAATATCTGGAGGAAGTCCCGGAAGAAGAAAGCCTCTGGGAAGGCGCCTGCTTTGTGTTCGACGAGCGCGTCTCGGTCGTTCACGGGCTTGCAGAAGGCGACCATAAGCTCTGCCACGCCTGCCGCAACCCCATCACCCCGGAAGTACGGCAATCGCCGCTGTTCGAGGAAGGCGTTTCCTGCCCAAGCTGTTATGACGACCGCACCGAGGAGGACCGCCAGCGGTTCCGTGACCGGCAGCAACAGATCGAACTGGCAAAGAAGCGCGGCGAGCGACATCTGGGACGGTAAAACGGGCCGGCAGCCGATTTGGCTGGATAGGCTTTACCGGAGACCCCTCCCTCATCCTTGAGGGGTACGAGACTATATTTGATTTCAGCGGGTTGCGTATCCTTGGGGTCAATCCCGGGGATAGTGTCGCGTTTGCGGCCCGGGGCCGATGTTTCAACTCTCATTTGCGTCGCTAACCGCACCTCTGCGGATTTTCAGAACTAAAGGCGACCACATCGGTTGACATGGACCCAGCCGGTAATGCTAATACGTTTACGTAACGTAATAACATTACAATCGTTCTCATAGGGCAGACATCGGCCCTGATCTGTATGGGGATGACAACGTCTGGAAGGAACACCATGAGATTCTCCCTTCACCAGCAACTTGGCATAAGCGCGCTCGCCACATGCCTGGCACTCGCCACCTCCCTATCCTCCGGCACGGTGCAGGCGGAAGACAGCAAGGACGGCGTCAAGGAATGGCGGCTTTTCGTCGCCGATCATAGCGAACCGGTCGTGCGGGCCATCGATTTCGAAACCGGCAAGGAACTTGGACGCTACGATCTGAAAGGATATGCGGCGCTGACGGCCAGCGCCTCGGGCAAGACGGTTTTCGCCACCCAGTCGGATGCCGACATGGTGCATGTGATCAAGACCGGCATCGTCTTTTCCGATCACGGTGAGCATCGCGATCTGGATGTGGAAGATGCAGCGCTGCTACCCGTCACTTTCGAGGGCAAGCGCCCCTTCCACGTCGTACCGCACGATGACCATGCCATTCTTTTTTATGACCGTGGCGGCAAGGCGGAGATCATCGATGAAGCAGCCCTGCTGGATGGCAAGGCAAAGGTCCGTACCGTCGATACGACAGCCCCCCATCATGGGGTTGCGGTGACGATGGGCCGTTACGTTCTGGTGTCGGTGCCCAATACCGAAACAGAAACGAAACCCGATACCCTGCCGCCCCGCATTGGGCTGCGTGTTCTCGACAGGGAAGGCAAACAGGTTGGCGAGCAGGCGACATGCACCGATCTGCATGGCGAGGCAACATCCGCACGGCTTGCGGCCTTCGGCTGCAAGGAAGGCATTCTCGTTGCCCGCCCCGGCGGCACGGATGGCCCCAAGCTCGAAATGCTGGCCTATCCCGAAGATTTCCCGAAAGCCTATACCGGCACGTTGCTTGGCGGCAAATCCATGCAGTTCTTTCTCGGCAACTACGGTGAAGACAAGGTCGTCCTCATCGATCCTGATAGCAAGGACGCCTTCCGTCTGGTGGAACTGCCGACCCGGCGCGTCGATTTCATTCTCGATCCCGCCAATCCGCGCAACGCCTACATCCTGACGGAAGACGGCGATCTGCATGTGCTTGACGTGCTGGAAGGCGCCATCACCCGCAAGGCGAAGGTCACCGAACCCTACAGCAAGGATGGCCATTGGCGCGATCCGCGTCCGCGCCTCGCGGTTGCCGATGGGCAGGTCGCAATTTCCGATCCGCGCCATTCGCTGGTCCGCGTGGTGGACGCGGAAAGCCTGAAGGAAACCCGCACGGTTGCGGTGGAGGGCCAGCCCTATTCCATCGTCGCCGTCGGCGGCTCCGGCGCTTCGCACTGATACCGAACAAAAGAAACCCCGCGCGCCCGAGGACGCACGGGGTTTCATGATTTTAAAGGTCCGTATTGTCAGGCCGACTGCACAGCCTGTATCTTCTCGATGCCGCCAACAATGCCGGAGAAATCCTGCCAGACGCCCTGCGCGCCCTTGCGCCATTCGTCCAGTGCTTCCGGCTGCAGCACCTTGCCGCCCTTCGCAAGCGCAAGCTCGACGGACTTTACTTCGTCCTCGACGATCAGCTGGTTGAAATATTGCGCGCCTTCGCTGGATGCTTCCAAGAGAACCTTCTTCTCTTCGTCGTCCAGCTGGTTCCAGAAGGTCGCACCGTAATAGACGACGCCTGAAGCCCAGATATGGCCGGTTTCCGTCAGATAAGGCACGACCTCGTACAGCTTGAAACCGGCATAGGCGGATTTGGTCAGATCCATGGCATCGGCCACGCCGGTCGCCAGCGCATTATAGGTCTCGGTGATCGGAATGCCGACCGGGGTGGTGCCGAAGGCGCTCCAGAGCTTGGTGTGCAGCGGGCTCTGGATGACGCGGATCTTCTTGCCTTCCAGCTGCTCCGGCCGGGTAACAGGCTCCTTGGTCAGAAGATGGCGTGCACCGTAATTGATGAAATCGGCGGCGATGAATTGCTGGGCGGCGAGCTTCGTCTTCAGATCAGTGCCAGTCTCGCCCGTCACCACCTTGCGCACATGGTCGGCATCGCGAAACAGGAAAGGCAGATCGAGGATCTGCAGTTCCGGCACCCAGCCCGAAAGCGAGGAGACGGTGGAAAGGCTCGCCTGAACCGATCCGAGCCGGATATTTTCCGCAACTTCTTTTTCACCGCCCAGCGCACCGCTCTTAACGATGTTGAAACGGAAACGGCCGGGCAGCTTCGCCTCCACCAGCTCGCTGATCTTCACCCAGATTTTCGTCTCCGGCTTGTCATCGGCAAACAGCGAGGCAACCGTGAGGCTGCGGGTTCGAGCATTTGCCGTGCGCACAAAGGCCGGAGCGGCAAGCGTTGCGGCGCCGATGGCGGAGAGTTTGAGGAGATTGCGGCGATCGATAATAGTCATGATTGAAACCCCAAATTTAGAAGAAAATGGCCCAGGCGCACAGAATGGCGAGGGAAACGAGAAGAGAGACGAGATAGGGAACGACGGCCCGGAAAAGTGCTGTCGCCGGAATACGGGTGACGCCACTGACCACGAAGATCAGCATGCCGAGCGGCGGTGTCAGGCCATGGATCATCAGATTGACCACGAGGATGACGCCGAAATGGATCGGATCGATACCGGCGGCCACGGCCGCAGGCAGCAGGATCGGCCCGAACAGCAGGATGGCAGCACCGATATCCAGCACCAGTCCCACCACGAGCAGGATGAGGTTGGAGAGCAGCAGTACCGCGATCTTGCTGCCGCCGAGCAAAGTCACGAAGTCAGTGACGAGGCCCGAGACATTGTCGACCGCCAGGAGAAAGGCGAAAGGCCCCGCCGTGCCGATCAGAAGACCAATGGCCGCCGCCTCACCAGCCGATTGCCGGAAGGTCGCGAAAATGCGGCCTGCCCCCAGCCGGTAACCGAAACCGAGAAACAGCGTGTAGAGAGCGGCAAGAGCCGCAGCTTCCGTGGTGGTGACAACGCCGATGCGGATGCCGACCACCACGATGACGCCAAGCCCGAAGGCAGGTATGGCGGCCACGGCCGAACGCCAGCGTTCGCTGCCTGTCGCGCGCGGCAGGGTATCGACGCTGCGCACGCTGAGATGGATCGCCACCGCAAGGCAGACCGCCATCAGCCCGCCGGCAAAGAAACCGCCGACCAGCAGCGAGCCAACCGACAGGTTGGTGGCCGTCGCAAGGATCAGGAATGCGATGGAAGGCGGAATGACATTGTCCAGCACGGAGGTGGCGGCAATGATCGCGCCCGCCTGCGCCGGAGGATAGCCATGTTTCACCAGTTCCGGCTGGAAGGTGGAAGCACCAAAGGCGGCATTGGCGACCGATGAGCCGGACGCGCCGGAAAACAGAACGCTGGTTAAAAGCGTCGTCTGCGCCAGGCCTGCCCGCCGGTGCCCGACCATGGAGGCGGCAAAACGGACGAGCTGGTTGGCGACGCCCGATTCCGTCAGCAGGCTTCCGGCCAGCAGGAAGAAGGGAATGGCGAGCAGCAGGAATTTCGACATGCCGGTCACGGTTGACGAAACGATGGCCGGTTCCGGCAAGGTGCTGCCGAAGGCGATCGCCACATAGGCGGCGGCAAGGAAGGCATGGGCAAGCGGCGCGGCGAGCACCAGCCCCACGGCCGCCGTCAGCGCCAGAAACAGGCTCGGCGGCAGGCTCGTATCAACGAAAACTTCCGGCAGGCCGACGTAAGCCACAATAGCGATGGCGAGAGATGCGAGAACGGCAAACAGCTTGCCTTCACCGACACGCTGAAGTGCCAGATAGAGAAGGATAAGCGCACCGCCTGCACCCAGAAAGCCGAAACGCACCCATTCCGGCAGGCCAAGCGTCGGAGACGTGCCGCCGAGCATCGCCGCAATTTCTACCCCGCCGAAGGCGAGGATGAGTGCGGCGACGAAGGAGAAGGCATCGGCCAGAACTTCGGTTACCGCGTGAAATCGCTGAGGCAAAAACCGCACAAAAACGTCGAGCCGCATGGCGAGAGCGCTTTTGAGGCTGAGCGGCGCACCGACCGCGATCATGGCCACATGCAGCCAGATGCCGAGGTCTTCCGCGCCGATAAAGCCGGTATGGAACAGGTAACGCAGGGTGACGTTGACCAGCACCACCACGAGAAGCGTTGCAAGGATCGCGGCGGCGACTGCGCCGAGCACCTTGTCGAGGATGGCAAGCGCCCGCTCCGCTGCGAGCTGCGGGCCGATGCGCCGTTGCGCGATTGTTGTTGCCGGACTTGCCGTCATGTCTTGTCTCTCCACTCCCGCACCATGCTCAGGAGGCCTTGGCCGAGAGGTCGCGATCGAACAGGGTCGACCATGTGAATTGTTTTGCCGTCGAGACCTCACGCGATACGTCAAGACGCGGCAGAACCTTTTCGCCGAAGCGGAAAGCCTCTTCCAGCAATGGCATGCCGGAAAGGATGAAGGTATTCACGCCCGCCTTCTTATAGGCCTCCAGCGTGCGGATGACAGTATCCGGCGAACCGACAATCGCGGTTCCCGGGCCCGGCCGCACAAGGCCGATGCCGGCCCAGAGGTTGGGTGCGATTTCCAGATCGCGCAGGTTCTCCGGTTTCTGCCCGCCATGCATCGCCGTCATGCGCTGCTGGCCGACGGAATCCGTCTTGCCGACGAAACGCTGGTTGGCGGCAATGGCCCGCTCATCCATGCGCCCGTAGAGATCGGCGGCGGCGGCCCATGCCTCTTCATCCGTATCACGCACAATAACATAGAGACGAATGCCGTATTCCAGCTCACGGCCAAGCTTCTCCGCCCGCGCCTTGACGAGATCGACCTTCGCGCCGATCTGGTCCGGCGTTTCACCCCAGGAAAGATAGGTCTCGACATGCTTGGCCGCGACATCGATGGCCTTGTCCGAGGAGCCGCCAAACCACAATGGCGGAGGCTCAATGCCCTGCCCCACCGGCAGCGCCAGCTTTGCGCCCTCCGTCTGGAAATGCCGCCCCTTGAAATCGACCGTTTCGCCGGCAAAAAGACGGTGCCAGATCTGCAGATATTCATCCGCCATATCGTAACGCTCATCATGCGGCATGGTCATGCCGTATGCGCCGAGCATCTTCGCATCGCCCGAGACGACATTGATCAGCAGGCGTCCACGCGAAAACTCCTGAAGCGTTGCCGCCATCTTGGCGAGCAGCGTCGGCGCGACAAGGCCCGGATGAATGGCGACCAGAAACTTCAGCCGCTCGGTATAGGAAAGCAGCGCGCCCGCCAGAACCCAGACGTCATGCGCGCCTGTGGCAAACAGCGCACCGGTGTAACCCAGCTGGTCGTAAGCGAGCGCGAGCTGTTTGTAATAACCGAGATCGACCTTGCGGGACCCTTCCGGCTGCCAGGGATAAGCGCCATCGGGCGCGCACATGTACCAGAAAACATTCATCTGCCGCCTCCCGTGCTGGCTGATTGCCCGGTCAGAACCGGTAAAGAGAAATGACCGTGCCTGTAAAGCGTATCGGCCTCCTCCTGCTGTTCGGCAAGGATATTTTCGGCAGCGGCCACGACCGAAAGGTCTCGCGACCTCAGCACCTTGGCCCAGGACTGTGCATCACCTTCGCTGCCCGGTTCCGCGGCGAGAAGGGCGGCGGCTTTGTCGATATCCGCCATCACGGCCCGGCCGACGCGATCCAGTTCGGCCGCAATTGCCTGCCCTGTCTCGCCCGCTATGTTGTGGCGCGCAAGTGTCCAGAATAGCGAACGGTTGGGAATGGTGGAGCCACAGCGAACCAGAAGGCTGATCTCCTCATGGGTCAGGGCCTTTTCCAGCCGCGGCGACATCGTCACCCAGGCATCGACACGGCCTTCCCCGAGATCGCGCAGGCTATCGCTATCGCCGCTTTCGATACGGGTCACATCCGCAAGGCCAAGCCCCGCGCCTTCCAGGCTGCGCGCCAGCAGATAGGTGTGAAACGATCCATCGATCAGTGATATGCGTTTTCCCGCGAGATCCGCTGCGGAACGGATCGGGCTGTCGCGCCGCACGAGGATCGCGCCATTGGCAGGCCGTGGTGCGGACGCAGCGATATAGACCGCTGAAAGCCCGCGTGCATCCGCCTCGATGGGCGGCGTCGAACCCGTGCCGCCGAAATGGATTTCGCCTTTTTCCAGAAGCGCCGCCGTGTCGCGGCCTTCACGATAGGCCACGAATTGCGGATCGAATTCTTCAAAGGCGCCGGGCCAGAGCCGGGCAAGACGTAAATGCAGATTGTTGGGATGAACCCCGATTTTCATGTCGACACCTCATTTCGCAATCAATCTACTTTTTTATAGAATGTTTTCGAGGAACGTTTTGGCGATCCTTAGCCGGAAAGCGAAAGAGAAATCTACCAATCCTGTAGATTTTGAAAAATGCTTGACCGGGTCGAACTAGCTTTCATCAAGCCATTGAAATTTATCGTCATACATTCTACTTTTTTGTAGTTTGAAAAATGGGCCTGTAGTCGTGACGAAACCGGTTTCCAATCTCATCTGCCGCAGCGTGGTGGAAGCGAGCGAGCTTTTGAAGCTTGTCGCCAACGCCAATCGTCTGGCCATCGTCTGTTATCTCATGGAAACGGAGGCTTCCGTTTCCGCGCTGGAATATGAACTCGGCATCCAGCAGCCAACGCTTTCGCAGCAACTTGCCGAATTGCGCGACGCTGGTGTGATCGAAGGCTCGCGGGAAGGCAAGGCGGTGATCTATCGTGTCACCGATCCGCGAATTATTGAGCTCGTTCTGACACTACGCGGTCTTTACACGGACCTTTCCGATGTGACCGGGAAGAAAGGCAGACGGGCACTGCCGCTTGATGAGGCAATGTTCGACTAACATGATCGACCTTTATACCTGGATCACGCCCAACGGCCTTAAAATCTCGATTGCACTGGAAGAACTTGGCCTGCCCTATCGAAGCCACGCCATCGACATCGAAAAAGGCGAGCAATTTGCCGCCGATTATATCAGCATCAATCCCGGCTCGAAAATCCCTGCGATCGTCGACGATGAAAACGGCACCGTCCTGACAGAATCGAACGCGATCCTGATATATCTTGCCGAAAAGGCAGGCCGGCTTCTGCCCGCCGCCGCGACCGAGCGACTGGTCGTCACCGAATGGCTGATGTGGCAGGCCGCCAATTTCGGCCCGACACTCGGTTATGCCCATTACTTCCTGACCTACCATGCCGGAGAGGCCCCCTTTGCCGAGACGCGTTTTGCCGCGGATGTGGAGCGCCTCTACCGGACATTGAACGACCGTTTAACGGGGCGGGAATATGTAGCTGGAGATTTTTCCATCGCCGATATCGCCATCTGGCCATGGGTCTCGCGTTTCGCGCGCCACAGGATCAATCTCGATAATTTTCCGGCGGTACAGCGATGGTATCGCCAGCTTGGACAGCGGGAAAGTTTTAAGCGCGGTTATCGCGTGCCCTTCGCAACATCGGACGTACCGGGACTTTAACAGGCAACAAGGTGGCCGGGCGAAACCTCACGATATTCACGCGGCTTGACGACATAATCGACGGCGCGGATCGGGCTTTTCAGCTCGTCATTCGCAGCACCTCGCCGCGTGTTGCGGCGATCCGGATCGGGCACCGGCACGGCCGCCATCAACTTGCGAGTATAGTCATGCTGCGGATTGTCGAAGACAGCGGCGCGTGGGCCGATTTCGACGATCTCGCCGAGATACATCACCGCCACCCGATGGCTGACACGCTCCACCACCGCCATATCATGGCTGATGAACAGGAAGGCAAGGTCGAGACTCTGTTGCAGGTCCAGCATCAGGTTGATGACCTGCGCCTTGATGGAAACATCCAGCGCCGACACGCTTTCGTCGGCAACGATCACCTTGGGCTGAAGGGCGAGCGCGCGGGCGATGCAGATGCGCTGGCGCTGGCCACCGGAAAATTCATGCGGATAACGCGAAGCCATGTCCGGCGAGAGACCGACCTTTTTGAGCATGTCGGCCACCACATCCTTCGCCTCGCGGGCGCTTCCCATGCGGTGCTCCAGAAAAGGTTCGGCAATCGCCGCACCCACCGTCATACGCGGATTGAGCGAGGCGAAAGGATCCTGAAAGATCATCTGAACCGTCTTGCGCATGTCCCGCATGCCCGTCTTGTCGAGCGCGAGAATGTTTTCGCCGTTGACCACGACCGAACCGGCATCCGGCTCGATCAGCCGCATGATGGCACGTCCGGTGGTGGACTTGCCGCAGCCGCTTTCGCCCACCAATGACAATGTTTCACCGGCCCTGAGATCGAAGGATACGTTTTCCACCGCATGCACGCGGCCGCTGAGGCGCCCCAGAAGACCGGAGTGAATATCGAAGCGCTTGGTCAGCCCGTCCACTTTGAGCACGGGCTGTGCAGCGGCGTCGACTGTATCGGCCGGACGCGCCGGCTCCTGCGTTTCACCCGTGGTGGTATTGACGATGGGAAAACGGAGCGGTCTTTCCTCGCCCTTCATCGACCCCAGAACCGGAACGGCGGATAAAAGTGCGCGCGTATACGGATGTTTGCCGCGATGGAAAATATCCGCCGTCGCACCGACCTCCACTTGCTCGCCGCGATACATGACGACGGTGCGGTCGGCGATTTCGGCGACCACACCCATGTCATGGGTAATGAAGAGGACCGACGTGCCCTCCTCTTCCTGCAGCGTCTTGATGAGGTCGAGAATCTGGCCCTGAATCGTTACATCGAGCGCCGTCGTCGGCTCGTCGGCGATCAGGAGCTTCGGTTTGGAGGCGAGCGCCATGGCGATCATCACGCGCTGGCGCATGCCGCCGGAAAAGCGGTGCGGATATTCATCGAAGCGCGAGGCGGCAGACGGGATGCGGACCTTCTCCAACAGGCGGATCGTCTCTGCCCGTGCATCGGCTTTCGACATCGGCTGATGGCACAGCAGAGCCTCGGAAATCTGGTCGCCGATGGTGAAGAGCGGATTGAGGCTGGTCATCGGCTCCTGAAAGATCATGGCGACCTCATTGCCCCGTACCCGCCGCATGGCGTCTTCGGAAAGGGACAGCAGATTGCGCCCGCCGAGCAGGATCTCGCCCTGAACCCTGCTGCTTTCCCGATCCAGCAACCGCATGATGGAAAGCGAGGTAACGCTCTTGCCGGAGCCGCTTTCGCCGACGATCGCGACCGTCTCTCCCGGCCCGACATCGAAGGAAATATCACGCACCACGGGTTTCCAGCCGCCATCCACGTGAAAGGATGTGGTGAGATTGCGGACGGAAAGCACGGCATCTTCGGCACCAAGCGGTGCTGCCTGCGGCATGGTCATGATCGTTCCCTTCTTTTCTTCTCATTTGAACTCAGGCAGGGCGTCGCCGCCTGTTTCTTCTCCCCAAGGGGAGAAGGTGGCCCGAAGGGTCGGATGAGGGGGCGACGTTTGAGATAGATCGCACCCTCGCACCCTCGCCCCCTCATCCCGCTGCCGCGGACTTCTCCCCCTCGGGGAGAAGAAGCTCGCGGCACCCGCTCGTTCCACATGCAGTCGTTACTTAGTCCGGCCAGCGCAGCATGCCGTCGAAACGGTGACGGCTGCGGTCCTCGAACGGCGTCGCAATCACCTCGTTGGAGGCGCGCGCCTTGTCCAGTTCCTCGGCCAGCCGGGAAGCCACGATGGTTTCCTGGCCGGCATGCAGGTTGCAGGGGTCGAGATAGAAATAACGGTGTTCCACCTCGTGATCGCGGGCAATGATCGGCGGATTGCCTCTGGCCAGCGCCGTCGTCAGGTCCCAGGCGGTGATATGGGCTTCTTCGGCATCGATGATGACGCGCAGCCGGTCGAGCGGGTTATTGGTCGGGTCGGGCTCGATCAGCGCCGTCACGCCCGGGCGTCCATCAAGCGTCTTTTTCCAGAGGTTGAGATAGCAGGTTTCGCGCTCGCGAATACCGGCATGATCGCGCTTTTCCCAGGCTTCCAGCGCCGCCATGACGCCATAGATGCTTTCCTTGCCGACCTTCATGCCGCGGCCGATGCCCATATTCTGGAGGAAAGCATTGCGCACCAGTTCCTTTTTGCCGGCGACGATGCCGGAAGTGGGGCCGCCGAGGAACTTGTGACCGGAATAGAGGACAACGTCCGCGCCCGTCGCCAGAAACAGCTTCAGATCATATTCGGACGCCGCATCGACGATAACAGGCACGCCGTTGGCGTGGGCAATCTCGACGAATTCGGAAAGGTGCAGCAGACCGTAATTCACCACATGGTGCGACACGACATAGACCGCCGCCGCCGTCTTTTCGGTGATGGCGTTTTCCATGTGGAAACGATGGGTCGATGTCGCCTGCCCGATCAGCACCACCTTGCCGCCGCCGAGGCGGATCGCCTGATCCACCGGCGCGCCATAGCTCACCACATGCCCCATCTGCACCAGCACCTCGTTCTTTTCAGGCGCGACATCGGGCAGCTTTTCGATGGCCAGCAGATTATTGCCGGTAATGGCGCCCGCCACCGCAAGGCTGATGCCGGAGGAGCAGGACGCCGTGACGAAACCGGCCTCGCCGCCCGTCAGCCTTGCAATGATCGCGCTTGCCTTGCGCTGCAGATCATTGATCTCGACGAATTGCGGCAGGATGGACGCCATGGCCTGAACGGCCTCGGGAACGACAATCGATGCGCCGAGCGAGGTCATGGTGCCCGAGACGTTGATGACCGGGCGAAGGCCGATCCTGCTTCTGATATCCTCGGTCATGTCTTTCTCCTGTCTTTGCGATGCGATGGGCATCGACATATATGCCATAATAATGTAATAGCTTCTCAAAACCCGTGAGGAGCCAAAATTGGACGCCCATAAACTGGACGAAACGTCTTCAACCGCCCTGTCCGAGGCCGCCGAAAACGCAGACGCGAAGGCGGCCAAGCGCTCGCGCGTCAGCGGTATCGACCGCGCCCTTCAGGTTATTGATTACCTTTACGAAACCGGATCGCCGGCCGGCGCTTATGCCATCGCCAAGGCCATCAAGGCACCGCTTTCCACCGTTTATGTGATCGTCGACGATCTCGTCGAAAAGAACATGCTGGCACGCAATGCCGATGGCAACATCTGGCTCGGCGCGCGGCTTTACCATTATGGCCTCGCTTATGCCCGCTCGCTGGATTTCATGGGTGTCGCCACCCACGAAATGCACGATCTGTGCCGCCATGCGGGCGAGACCGTGCAGCTTTGTGGCCGCGATGGCGACCATATGCTGGTGTTGGCCATGGCCGATGGTCCGAGCCATTTTCAGGTCGCCTCGCGCGTCGGCACCCGTGTTCCCCTGAACTGGACGGCATCCGGCCGCCTGCTCGTCGGTCATTTGCCGGAGGCGGAGCGTGTCGAACTGTTCAAGCGCTGCGCCCGCACCTCGCCCACCGGCCGCGCGGAAATCAACCCTGAGACCCTGTCGCAATCGGCAGGTGCGGCCTTCCATGACAGGCTGTCGATACAGGTCGCCGAATCCGATTACGCCGTCGCCTGCATCGCCTCGCCGATCTGCGACAACAGGGGCGAATGCGTGGCGACGATTTCCATCGTGCTGCCGGAACAGAAGGTGCTGGCGGACGAGAACCATTATACCGAACAGGTCAGGGTTTCGGCGGAACGGATCGAAAAGCTGATGGGCTGGCGCAACCATTGAACGGCCTCAATCCTTGAGCGCGACGATGGCTTCTATCTCAACGGTGATGTTACCCGGCAGCGAGCCGAAACCGACGGCGGAGCGGGCATGTTGTCCCGCATCGCCGAACACATCGATGAAGAGATCGGAGCAGCCATTGATGACGCTCGGGTGATCGCGGAAATCGCTGACGGCATTGACCATGCCGAGCAGCTTGACCACTTTTTTCACCCGCGACAGATCACCCAGCGCCTCATGCATGACGGCGAGGAGATTGATGCCGGTGAGCCGCGCATGGTTATAGGCCTCTTCCAGCCCGATTTCCGCGCCCACCTTGCCGGCATAAAGATGGCCGTTTTCCTCCCGCGGTCCCTGGCCCGAAAGATAAAGCATGTTGCCTTCCACCACATGGGTGACGAAATTGGCAATTGGCGGCGGCGGCGGCGGCAGGGAGATGCCAAGCGCGGCGAGCCGGTCATAGGGCGAATGGCGCCCCTCTGCCTCAAGCGAAGACTGTTTCACGCGAATTCCTCATAATACAGGGACGGGTATCCCTTAATCTCTGCGGAAGACGGAGGGGATGCCCTCCTCCGCCTTGTCCATTTGGGTTCAGCGCCAAGAATAACCATGGCTGTGGCGCACCAGCTTGCGCGCTCTTGGAATATAACGGCTGGCAGCAATCGCTTCCGCGCCGATGACCGCGTAACGCGGCTCGAACAGACGCGTCAGGCGCGCCACATCGCCGTTGGAATCGGTCGCTTCCAGATCGGAATCCACTAGATCGAAAATGGTGAAATCGGCGCGCTGGCCAACATCGAGACGGTTTTCCATATCGAGGCGGATGACGGAGGCCGGATTGCGGGTGACAGCCTCGACGACATTTTCGAAGGGCATATCAACCGACAGCAGCTTCGACATGGTGGTCGCCAGATCCCAGACCGGGAAATTCATCGAGTGGCCGTGCAAATCCGTGGAGATCGAGAAGGGCAACAGGCCGCGCGCAATTGCCGCTTCCGCCACCTTGAAGGAGAAGGAGGCGCCGCCATGGCCGATATCCAGCCGGATGCCTTCACCGGCGCAGCGTTCGGCAAGGTTGAACAGGTCCTCGTCTTCCATGATGCTGGAGCCCGACTTGCCGTTGAAGCAATGGGTCACGACATCACCAGGGCCGAGGATTTCCAGCACCTCGTCATAGAGTGCCGGCGGTTCGCCCACATGCACCATCATCGGCACTTTCAGGATCTTGGCGATCTTCTTGCCGAGCTTGACCGGTGTGACGCCCCAGGAGCCGGTGATGACATGGCTCGCCCGCACCTTGAGGCCAACAATATGCGCGCTGTTTTCGGCGTAACATTCGAGGATACGATCAAGGTCGATATCCTTGATGTCGCGCAGTTCCGGCACCCGGTTGCAGGCGACGAGACCGATAGAACCGAGATTGAGGAAAGCCTTGATGCGCTCCCTCGAGGGCTCGATGATATATTCCCGGAAACCATGGAAATTCGCCTCGCCCGCCGAACCGGCATCCACCAGCGTCGTCACGCCGCGCTCGGCCCCGCATTCGGAGGGGCGGATGGAAATATCGGTGCCGCCGTGCCAGATATGCACATGCAGATCCACCCAGCCGGGCGAAATGAAGGCGCCTTTGGCATCAATGCGCTGCGCATCCGCAGGCGCCTGCAGGGCAGAGCCCACCGCAGCGATCTTGCCATCGCCGCCGATCAGAATATCGGTCGAGGCTTGGGACGCCCCCTTTCCGAAACCGACAGGTTTGACATTGGTGAGAAGAATGGGAGCTTGAAGAGGCGTTTTCGCCTGTTCACCGGACGTCATATTACAAATCCCTTCGCAGTCTTGGATCGAGCATGTCCCGCAGCCCGTCACCGACCATTTGCAGCGACAGCACGGAAAGAATGATGGCAAAGCCGGGGAAATAGGTCATCCAGTCCGCTTGGCCGATATACTGGCGGCCAGCGGAGATCATGGTTCCCCAGGTTGGAATTTCGGGGCTGACACCGAGCCCCAGAAACGACAGGCCGGCCTCGGCCAGCATGGCGCTGGCAAAAAGGAAGGTGCATTGCACGAGGATCGGCGAGACCAGATTGCGCAGCACATGCCGCGTCATGATGTGGAAGGTGGAGATGCCGAGCGCCTTCGCCGCCTCCACATAGGGCAGTTCACGGATCACCAGCGTCGAGGCGCGCACGATGCGGGCAAGGCGCGGCGAATAAACCACAGCAAGTGCAATGATGACAGTCGTCAGCGACGGGCCGAGTGCCGCCACCAGCGCAATCGCCAGCAGAATATCCGGAAAGGCCATCATCGCATCGATCAGGCGGGCAATCGGCGTATCCAGCTTCTGGAAGAAACCGGCAAGCAGGCCGAGCGTGATGCCTATCAGCGCCGAAAGCGCCACCACGGCTGCACCGACCAGAAGCGACAGCCTTCCGGCATAGATGGTGCGCGAGAAGACGTCACGACCGAATTCATCAGTGCCGAACCAATAGAGTTCGCTCGGCGGCTTCAGGCGGTTAACGATCGACAGTTTCGACGGCGAATAAGGTGCGATCATCGGTGCGAAAACCGCGAGCAGCACGAAGATGAGCAGTACGATGAGACCGGCGGCGACCGTCTTGCGCTTCAGGAGACGCCGGATGAACAGGATAGTAGGGTTGCGTGCCGGCGGGGCGGTGGAAACAATATCGGCCATCAGTAACGAACCCTCGGATCGACCAGTAGATAGAGCATGTCGATTGCAAAATTGATGAGCACGTAAAGCCCGGCGATGATGAGAAGCGCGCCCTGGATGACCGGATAATCGCGCCGGAGAACGGCCGAGACGACGAGATTGCCGACGCCCGGCAGACCGAAGACGGTTTCCGTGACGACCGCGCCGGAAATCAGCACGGCGGCGGTAAGTCCGAGCACGGTCAGGATAGGAATAAGCGCGTTTTTCAGCGCATGTTTCATCACCACGCGGCGCTCCTTGACGCCCTTGGCACGGGCGGTGCGGACATAGTCGTCACCTAAAACATCCAGCATCGAGGCGCGGGTGAAGCGCAGGATGAGGGCGGAGGAAACGAGGCCGAGCGCAACTGCCGGCAGGGTCAGGTGATACATGCGCTCAAGGAAGCTCGCGCCGGGCCCGCCATAACCCGATACCGGGAACATATCGAGCCGGACGGCGAAGACCTGCATGAGGATGAGGCCAAGCCAGAAGCTCGGAATGCTCGCCGCCAGCATTGCAATGGTGGTGGCTGCCTGATCCACGAAGGAACCGCGCCGGTAAGCGGCGTAAATGCCGATGGGAAGGGCTATGATGCTGGCGATCAACAGCGAAAAAATCGTCAGGAAGAATGTCGGTTCGGCCCGGTCCAGCAGCGCTGAACCGACCGGCATGTTAAGAAAGATCGACTGGCCGAGATCGCCCTTCAGCAATTGCCCGATATAATAGACATATTGCACGCCAAGCGACTGGTCGAGGCCGAGCCGGCTGCGCAACTCCGCAATGTCCTGCGCCGAGGCATCCGGCCCGAGCATCACGGCCGCCGGGTCTCCGGGTGTTACGCGCAGGATGACGAAGACGATGGTGACGACGAGGAACATCACCACGATCATCCCGGCAAGTCTCTGGAAAATATACCGTATCACGTATGTATGCTCCGAAGCGCGTGATTGCCGCTATCAGGCGACGGTTGAAACGAGTAGTCGATGGGTGCCGACAATTCCGGTACTCACGGTCGGAAAACACTTGCCTCCGTCATGCCGGACTTGATCCGGCATCCAGCCGCCACGCGTCTGCGTGGTGAAAGGTTCTCTTGCGACCAGGGACCTGATTGCGCTGGACCCCGGCTCAAGGCCGGGGTGACGGCGAGCGGTGCCGGCCCGGCCTTACTTCGTGACCGAAGCGTTCCAGAAATACGGCCAGGGAGCCGGATCGACGCCTTCCAGCTTGTTGGACTTGGCTGCCACGGCGTTGAAGTCACCGATCTTGATGAGCGGAAGCTCGGCATAGATCGTCTTCTGCACGTTGGCCCAGAGCGCGACGCGCTTCTCCGGATCGGCTTCGGAGGTGAAGGCATCAACCGCCGCCTTGCGCGCCGGCGTATCCCACCAGCCCGGTGAACCGGTGGAAAGCGCACCGATCAGCGCCGGCTCCGGCAGGAAGGGGCTGTGGGTGATATAGACATCCCAGAGCTTCGGGTCGGCGCGACGCTGTGTCAGCGTCGCCCAGTCCACCACCTGCATATCCACCTTGAAACCGGCAAGTTTCAGATATTCCGCCGCGACCTGCGCCATCTTGTAGTGGAACTCATACTGCCGGCTGGTGAGGATGCGCAGCGGCTCGCCATTATAACCGGCAGCCTTCAGCTTTTCGGCGGCGGCTTCCGGGTTGCCGACGTTGTAAGTGCCCTTGACGCCCTCTTCCGAATGCCAGGAGAAATTGGACGGATAATAAGCGCCGTCAAGCGCATAGAAATCCGTGCTGCCAAAGGCAGCCGCCAGCATATCCTCCATGTTCAGCGCTTCGGTCACCGCCTTGCGGACCTCCAGCTTGGAAGAAAGCCCCTCCTTGGTGTTGAACACGAAGACCGGATAACCAAAAGGCTTCAGCATCAGCGGCTGCGAGGCCGACGACGACTTCACCTTGTCGAAGGATTCGACCGGAATGGAATCGACATAATCATACTGGCCGGAAACGGCGGCCTCGACACGGGTATTCGGATCAGGCACCGGAACGAAACGGATTTCATCGAGATATTGATGGCGTGCGCCACCATATCCGTCGCTTTCGCCATCACGGGACTTGTAGCCATCGAAACGGACGAGCTGGATATATTGATCCGCCTTGCGTTCCTTCAGCATATAGGGGCCGGTGCCGATAAATTCGGCCATTGGTTCGGCCTGCTTCTCGGCCGGCAGAATGATGGCTGCCGAATTGTTGAAGGCAAGCAGCGAGGTCAGCGGCGCATAGGGCTGCTTGAGGGTAATCGTGACCGTTCCGGCATCCGGTGCGGAGATCTTGTCGATGAAACCGGCGGCCTGCTTGCCGCGCGAGGCGATCTTCATCCAGCGGCCCAGCGAAGCGACGACATCTTCCGAGGTCATGTCGCTGCCGTCATGGAACTTGATGCCCTGCCGCAGCTTGATCGTATAGGTTTTGCCGTTAGCACTGATCTCGGGCAGGCTTTCCGCCAGAAGCGGCGTAACCTTCCAGCCCTTGTCGAAGGTGTAGAGCGTTTCAAAAATATGCTGCGTGACGATACCGACGAGATCGGCAGTCGACGCCATCGCATCAAGCGTCGGCGGCTCGCCGATCGTGGCGACATTGATGACGCCGCCCTTTTCCTGAGCCATCATCACACCCGGCGCAAGCAGCAAAGCAGCGCTGGCGAGAAATGCAAGTTTACGTCTCATTGTTAAGCTCCCAGCTCTTAGTTCCAACCTTATGTGTTCCATTATTATGTTATATGCATCTTTATAACAGAATATCTCGATAAGACGCCTTGTCAATGACCTTGCCGCGAGATGGCTGGATTCATTGATTTGGCAAAATAGGAGAGAGATTTGGGGGGAGATGAGAACGGAAGACTTGAAGCGCAGGCTTCAGCCAGAACCGAGTGAAAACGAGCCAACCAGGGCAGACATGGATTCGGCCGGCATCTGAGACTCGCAGATGGAGACCGGGTTTTAAGAAGGTTGGATATTTCGCATTTGCGAACAAAGTGCTATTGAGGTTCTGACCAAGACCAGATTACGACACGCACAACTTCGCATTTCTATTAATCGTTACCTTATTTGCCCCCACCAGCCGTGTTTTTAAAGGCTGCCGACAGACTGATATTCCAGGCCGCCGGGCTTTATTCCAGGGCGGATTATAAATTTTTATTACGTTGAAATTATTGAGGAAATTATGAAGACGGCAATCGTGCATGACTGGCTCACCGACAGAGGTGGGGCCGAAAAAGTGCTTCACAACCTTCTTGAAATTTATCCTCACGCGGATCTCTATTGCCTCGTCGATTTCATGAGCGAGCGCGACCGAGGTTTCCTCGGCGGGCGACCGGTCAACACGTCCTTCATTCAGAAGATGCCCTTCGCGCGAAAAAAATACCGTTCCTATCTGCCGCTCATGCCGCTCGCCATCGAGCAATTCGATCTCAGCAGCTACGATCTGGTGATTTCCTCAAGCTATGCTGTCGCCAAGGGCGTCATCACCGGCCCCGGCCAGTTTCATGTGTCCTATATTCACAGTCCGATCCGTTACGCCTGGGATCTCCAGCACCAGTATCTCAAAGAAACCAAGCTCACTCGCGGGTTTGCCTCCTGGATCGCGCGCGCCATTCTCCATTATATCCGCATGTGGGACATCCGCACCTCTCACGGCGTCGACCTGATGACGGTCAATTCCAAATTCATCCGCAGCCGCGTGCGCAAATGTTACGGGCGTGATTCCACCGTGATCTACCCGCCGGTGGACACATCACATCTGTCGCCCTCCGAATGGAAAGGCGACTATTTCGTAACCGCATCACGGCTCGTGCCCTACAAGAAAGTGCACCTGATCGTCGAAGCCTTTGCGAAAATGCCCGACAAACGACTGGTCGTCATTGGCGATGGACCGGACATGAAACGCATCCGTGAAATCGCCACGCCCAACGTCGAAATCCTCGGCTTTGTCGGAAATGAAGAGCTTCATAAATATATGGCGGAGGCCAAGGCTTTCGTCTTCGCCGCAGAAGACGATTTCGGCATCGTGCCGGTCGAATCTCAGGCGCTCGGCACACCGGTCATCGCCTATGGCAAAGGCGGCGTACTGGAAACCGTCATCCCCCTCGGCGCTTCAAACCAGCCGACCGGCCTCTATTTCGGCGAACAGACCCCGGAAGCGATCTGCGCCGCCGTCCAGGAATTCGTCGATAATTCCGACCGTTTCGACAAGAACGCCTGCATTGACAATGCCGCCCGTTTTTCCCGCGAACGCTTCCTGCGGGAATTCGCCGATACCGTGAATTTCGCGCTGGCGGAGCGGGCCTAAGGAGAATCGCGCACGAGAAAATATCATTTTAAAACAATATATTAGATAATCCATCATATCAGTCACAAAAGAAACCCTGCAAGCGTGACAAAACTGCACTAGCGCAATGCAACAATCGAAGAGAATATGGCCGCGACTGAATATTGAAGAGCAGCAATACTGACAGCATTCGGGCACGCGAATATTGCGAATGGCGCGGGTTTCTCCGGCGCAGTTACGCGTTGAATGAACTTGAAGCATCGCCTGAAATTGGGCATATGCCTGATACGAGCGTTAATATTGCGGAATGCGATTCTGCTGAACGACTATATTGCCGATTAGGGTTTCCTTTGTCGGTGTTTTTATGAAGTGCCCATATTAAAAAATTATACGATGTCCGGCCCATCTGCTTTTTCGGACGAAATTCATTTTGAGGACCAAATGCGTTTATTGAATGTTTCGATTCTGCTTGCCTCTGCTGCACTGGCGGGCTGCACGGTCACTGCGGCATCAGGGCCGGATGCGGCGACAATCGAATCCAACGCTTCCGTAAAGTTCAGTACCAAGGACAAGAAGAAGACTGCAGGCGTTGACTACGCGCTCATCGATATAAACAGTTCCGTTCTCAACTATGTTGGCGACACCACCAGCAGCACGCTGCTCGGCAGCTTCGGCGGCGGCAAGGGTGGTGTTCCGGCTTTGCCGATGGGTGTTGGCGACGTGGTGCAGGTCGCGATCTTCGAAAGCCAGGCGGGTGGCCTCTTCATCCCCGCCGACGCAGGCAGCCGTCCCGGCAACTATATCAGCCTGCCGAACCAGACGGTGGACCGGGAAGGCAATATCAGCGTTCCCTATGCCGGCAAGATCCGCGCGACCGGTCGCAATGTCGAGGACGTTCAGAGCGAAATCGAAGAACGGCTGGCCAACCGCGCCATCGAGCCGCAGGTCCTCATCACCAAGATTTCCAGCCGCTCCGCGCAGGCTTCCGTGCTTGGCGACGTCAAGGAGCCAACGAAGGTCCAGCTTTCGGAAGCGGGTGATCGCGTTCTCGACGTCATCTCCTATGCCAAGGGTCTGAGCGCCCCGAATATCGAATCCTACGTCACCCTGATCCGCCGCGGAAAGACCGCGCGTGTCAATTACAACCACCTCGTCAGCACGCCCACCGAAAACATCTATGTGGTTCCGGGCGACACCATCATGGTGGAGCGTGAGCGCCGCACCTATCTGGCCTTCGGCGCTTCCGGTCTCAATGGACGTTTCGAGTTCGAGGATGCGGATCTGAAGCTGTCGGATGCACTCGGCAAGGCCGGCGGATTGCTGGATTCCCGTGCGGATCCCGCTCAGGTGTATATCTATCGTATCGTCAAGCGCGATCTTCTCGTAAAGCTCGGTATCGACACCTCGAAGTTCCCGGGCCAGGAAATTCCGGTCATCTTCCGTGCCAACCTGCGCGATCCCTCAACTTTCTTCGCCAGCACGAAGTTCCCGATGCAGGATCGCGATATCATCTATGTCACGAATTCGCAGGCTACCGAGCTTTACAAGTTCCTGGATCTCGTCGGTTCCGTTCCCGCGACGACTGGCAATGTCGCCGAGGACGTGCTCGCGACGCGCAACGCCATACGGGCCTTCTAACCCTCGGTATCTCACCCATCACATCAAAGCCGCCCCGGAAACGTGGCGGCTTTTTCTTTGGACGGAACCACAAGCTGCCAGCGAACCCGGCCCGCTTTAGACGCGGCCGCATGTCGGGCATGGGCTTGAGACTTGGTCTGCGGTTCAGATGGATACCACGCAGCCGGTTTTCTTCCAGCGCTCCGTCGCGACCAAAATCGATGCAGCTTTCGATATCGAGACCGGGGACGCAGACCGTTAGCGGCCATACGCTGAACCCGGCGGCCAGCCTGTGCGGAAAGTCGCCATCTGCTTTGCATCGCAAGGCGATAGGCCAGCGAACGTTGTCGCCGCCATTACAAAAGTTTAAGGTGATTTCGCAGCGCATTGGGTGTCTTGTGGGGGAAAGCTGCTCCCAAGGCTTGCCGCACATGTTCGGTAAACATGTATCGCTCTCATAAGCGGAATCGTCAGATGAAACGTTTCTGGATCGCCCTCAGCGTCCTTGCCATCGCAGCCGTCGGCGCGTGGTATTTCAAGGACCGCCTGCCGCTCGACCAAATTCCCTATCTTAAACAATTTGCCAGCGTTTCACCGCAGACGCAGACCGAAACGGCCAAAGTGCACGGCGGAACAGCGGCACAGACCTCACAAAACGGCCAGCCTGCGCCGCAGCAAGGGCAAAGGCAGGGCGGCGGACGGCGCAATGGCGGACCGCCCACCGTCAGCACCATCGCCGTCAGCAAGGCAACGCTGCCGATGGACGCAACGGCGACGGGCTGGGCGGTTGCGGCCGACATCACCAATATTGCACCGCTTCAGGCGGGCCTCGTCACGGAAATCTCGGCCAAGGACGGCCAGCATATCAAGGCAGGCGATCTTATCCTCAAGATGGATGACCGCATCGCCCGTGCAGCCGTTGACAAGGACAAGGCCAATATCGCCGCCGATCAGGCAACGCTGGAGCAGACGGAAGCCGCTTTCCAACGCGCCGCCAATCTCGTCAAGCAGAGCGCTGAGTCCCAGCAGGTCCTAGATCAGGCAAGGGCGGCACGGGATAGTGCCAGCGCCAAGATCGACGCGGACCGCGCAACGCTCGCTTCCGATCAGGTGACGCTCGAACATATGGAAATTCGCGCCCCCTTCGATGGGCGGCTGGGCGATATCAGCGTCAGCCCCGGCGCCTATCTCAGCGCCGGAGTCAATATCGTCACGATCACGAAATATGATCCGATCTCGGTCAGTTTCCGGCTGTCCCAGCGCTACCTGCCGCAATTGCGGGAAGGTATCCAGAAGGACACGCTGGTGGATGTCGATCCAGCAGCGACGGGCGGCGAGGCCATGCAAGGCATGCTGCGCTTTTATGACAATATCGTGGACCAGACATCCGGCACCGTCCTTGCCAAAGCGGAATTCAAAAACGATCGCGGTCTTCTATGGCCCGGCCAGTCCGTCAATGTGACTGCCCACTTCGTCTCGGACGATGAGATGATCGTTGTGCCGACGGTTGCCGTCCGGCCAGGGCCGAAGGGCAGCTTCGTCTATACCGTCGATGACAACCACCGGGTTCATATGACACCCGTGGAAATTGCCCGCTCGAACGGCGATCTCACCGCCATTGCAAGCGGTCTCACCGGCGGCGAACACGTGATCGTCGAAGGCCAGTCCGAACTGACTGACGGTCAGCAGATCGTGGAGCAATTTTCCGAGAAGGGCGGCGCGGCCGGTAATCTGGCCGCCAATGTCACGCCGGAAAAGGTTGGCACCCCATGATCGCGAATTTCTGCATCAACCGGCCCGTCGCAACCACCCTCCTCGCAATCGGCCTTGTGCTGGCCGGGCTTGCGGGTTTCAGCCTGCTGCCCGTCGCCGCGCTGCCGAAGGTCGATTTTCCCACGATCAGCGTGTCCTCGTCCCTGTCGGGCGCCTCACCGCAAACCATGGCAACCTCGGTCACAACGCCGCTGGTGAAGCAGTTTGAGACCATTCCGGGCGTCAGCGAAATCAGCGCCACCAACACGCTCGGCAACAGCTCGATCGTGCTGCAATTCGATCTCAACCGCGATATCGACGCCGCGGCCGCCGACGTTCAGGCCGCAATTTCACGCGCGCAGCGGCAATTGCCGAGCAATATGACAACGACGCCGAGCTATCGCAAGACCAACCCCGCCGATGCGCCGGTGTTGCTGCTTGCCGTCAACAGCAAGGAAATGCCGACCAGCAAGGTGGACGAAATCGCCGAGAATATCATCTCGCCGCTTCTTTCCACCATTTCTGGCGTCGCGCAGGTCAGCATCTATGGCGCACAGACCTATGCGGTGCGCATCGGCCTCGATCCCGCCCAGCTTCAGGCAAGGGGGCTCGGGGTCGATACCGTCACCACCGCCATCGCGCAGGCGAACAACCAGGTCCCGGTCGGCGCATTGCAAAATGACAATCAGCGCCTGACGATCGAGGCGGATACCCAGCGCACCGATGCGGCCGCCTTCCGCTCGCTGGTCGTGTCCACAAATAACGGCGCACCCATCCACCTCGGCGATATCGCCAATGTCACCGACAGTATTGACAACACCAATGCCGGCAGCTGGTTCGATGGCCAGCAGGCCATCGTTCTTGCCGTACAACGTCAGCCGGACGCCAACACCGTGGATGTGGTGGATGCCATCAGGGCCAAGCTGCCGGCGCTTCACCAGCAATTGCCGCCCTCGGTCAATATCAACGTCATGAACGACGCATCGACCGCCATCAAGGACGCGATCTCCGACGTGCAGTTCACGCTGTTTCTCACGATCGGGCTGGTGGTTGCGGTCATCTATCTTTTCACCGGCCACCTGACGGCAACCATTATTCCGGGTCTTGCCGTGCCGCTGTCGCTCATCACGGCTTTCGGCGCGATGTATGTTCTGGGCTATAGCATCGACAATATCTCACTGCTCGGATTGACCCTGTCGGTGGGGCTTGTGGTGGACGATGCGATCGTCATGCTGGAAAACATCCTTCGCCTGCACGAAAAAGGCCTGACAATGCGGGAGGCGGCGCTTCAGGGCGCGGCGGAAGTCAGCAATACCATTCTGTCCATGTCCGTTTCGCTGGTGGCTGTTTTCATTCCCATTCTGTTGATGGGCGGGGTTATCGGCAGGCTCTTCAACGAATTCGGCATGGTCGTCACGCTCGCGATCATGGCGTCTGCACTCGTGTCGCTGACAGTCACACCGATGCTTGCCTCGCGCCTTTCCGGCCAGTCCTCCAGACCTCCGGCCATCATCCGCTGGTTCGACGCCGGTTTCGAGCGCACGCTTCGTGGTTATGGCAAGGCCGTTGGCTGGTGCCTCTCACACCGCCGCGTGGTTCTCGCCTCGTTTCTGGCTTCCATCGCCGCCTCGCTCTATTTGTTCGAAACGCTGCCCTCCAGCTTCTTCCCGCAGGAGGATATTGGCCGCCTTTCCGTATCGACGCAGGCGCGCGAGGATATTTCATACACGGCCATGCGCGATCTTCAGGCGCAGGTCGCCGACCAGATCCGCAAGAACCCGGCTGTGGTGCATGTTACCTCCATCGTCGGCGGCAATTCCCGTAATCCGCTGAACAACGGCTCGATGTTTGTTGAACTAAAGCCCAAAGAAGAACGCGCGCCGCTGAGCCAGGTGCTGAGTGAACTGGGGCAGGCCACATCGAAAGTGGCGGGCATCCGCACCTATATCAATCCGCAGCAGAGCCTGCGTTTCGGCGGGCGCAGCTCCGCCAGCCAGTACCAGCTTGTCGTTCAGGGCCTGAATGCCGATACCACCAATGAATGGTCAAACAAGCTGATGGAGGCGATGCGCCGGGACCGGACATTCACCTCCGTCACCTCCGATGCCCAGAACGGTGCGATCGCCGCGACAATCTCGGTCGATCCGGAAAAAGCAGCAGCCTTCGGTATCACCAACGATCAATTGCGCAAGACGCTGGAAATGTCCTTCGGTGGTTATACGGCAGCGCAGATCCAGTCGACCGGCGACAGTTATGACGTGATCGTTGAATTCGACAGTTCGAAACAGTGGAATGACGATTTCCTGAGCGATATCAACATTCTTTCCGCCAAAACCGGCGTACTGGTTCCACTTTCAAACTTCGCCGCCCTCACCCGTACACAGGCGCCAGTCACCATCAACCAGACGGGCCAGCTCGTCTCCACAACGATCTCCTTCAACCTGCCGGATGGCGTGGCGCTTTCCGATGCGACGGGCCGGATCAACGAAATCAAAAGCACGATAGGCCTGCCACAGGACGTGTTCACCAGCTATGGCGGCACGGCGGCGATCTTCCAGCAGAGCCAGGGCAACACCGGCATCCTCATTCTGGCGGCAGTGCTGACCATCTATGTGGTTCTGGGCGTGCTTTATGAAAGCTTCATCCATCCGCTGACCATCCTGTCCGGTCTGCCGGCGGCGGCCTTCGGCGCACTGGTGGCGCTGAAGGTCATGGGCATGGATTTCTCGATCATTGCGCTTATCGGCCTGTTGATGCTGATCGGCATCGTCAAGAAAAACGCCATCATGATGATCGACGTGGCGGTGGAGTTGATCCGCGAACAGGCAGAGCCGCCCGCCCGCGCCATTCACGAAGCCTGCGTACGCCGGTTCAGGCCGATCATGATGACGACATTCTGCGCTCTGCTCGGCGCCCTGCCCATCGCGCTTGGCTCGGGCGCAAGCTCCGAACTGCGCCAGCCGCTCGGCGTCGCAGTCGTCGGCGGGCTCATCGTCTCACAATTGCTGACGCTATTCATCACGCCTGTCATCTTCGTGGAAATGGACCGGTTCGGCAGCTTCCTCACCGGGCTGTTCTCCCGCAAAAAAAAGGCTGGAAAACATGCCGAACCACAAAAGCCGGAAAGCACGGACGAACCTGACTCCGTCGCGGCCTAACGCAGGCTTTCGAGGCGCTTCAGCGCCTCGGAAAAACCGCCCGACTGCAGCTGGAACGAGACAGTTCGGCCTTGCAGGTCGGGCGCCTCTATTGTCAGGCTCTTGCCTTCCTTCAGCGCCGAGACAAGCTCGATGAAGGGCGTAAAAGAAACGATGCAGCCCACCGGCAGGCAGGTGCTGACCTGCACTTCCTGCAGGCGCACATTGCCGGATTTCACTGAAAACAGCTTTGTGACGGCGAGGCCGAAGGGCAGAACCATGGTTCCGGAAAGCTTGTCCGGCGTCCCGGCATCGTCAAACCGAAATTCGACGGAGACGACGAGCTTGCGCGTGTTCTCCTCAAGCTGAACCTGCGCGATGGCACAGGGCGGCTTTACCTCCGTCGCCGCGGGCGTCTCTGCGGCGGTATCGCTCTTTGGAGCAGGTGCAGCGCAAGCAAGCTGCCAGCTTCCGTGAACCTCCCGCAAAGGCGCCGCCGTCTTCTCCGTCTCCTGCGCGCGCGCTGCGCCCGCCACCGCGGCAGCGACAAGGAGAATGGCGAAAGCCGATTTCCAGAGCCGGTTGTGACTGTGCTTCATCAGAAACGGACCCCTAGTTCAGCAAAAGCGGATTGATCCAGCACACCGCCCCCGAAAACCGCGCCATAGCGGAATGTCAAAGTGGCAGAAGGAGCAAGATCGTAGCTCAATCCCGGACCGAGCAACGCCACATCGCGTGCCGTTGCGGCACTTGCGACGGAAAATGCGCCGCCGCCTTCATAAAACAAAGCACTCTCCACTGTTGGATCACCATAGGCGTGACGCCAGCCCATATCGAAGGTCGCACGGCCTGGCATAGACTCAAGAGAAATATCACGGCTGATGCGCACACCCAGCGTCGAATAGAGCTGATCGTGACTGGCCGAACCGGAAGAAACGGCTGCAATGCCGCCCTTTTCATTGAAGGCGTCCGTGTGTGTCTTCACGTAGCTAACATTGGCATAGGGTTCTATGCGGGTGAGGTCGAAATCGAAACGCCAGGCGGCTTCGGCAAAGACCTGCGTGGTGGAGGCGTCGTAGCCGGCAGTGAGTTCGTCCTTCAACGTCGAAAGGGAAATTTTCCGGCGGGTTTCTATATCCTGAAAGGCGTGGATTGCACCAAGGCGCAGGGATGCCGGACCGATCGAGCCGCCCGCATAGGCCGCCGCATAATAGCTATCCACATCCGCCTTCGCGGCCAGCGCGACCTGGCTGACAGCGTCGCGACCGTAACCGGCGGCAAGACCCATGCGCCATCCATTGCCCCAGTCGCCTTCAAGACCGAAAAGAATGCCCCCGCCCCTGGTATCGACCGATGAACCATTGCCACCGGTCTCGCCGCGCGCGCCAAAACCACTGGACCAGAAAGTGATGGTATCCTCGTCGATGTTAAGCGGCTCCCTTCCGCCCGAAGCTCCGGCAACGGGCAGGACGGAGCCCGCATCGACACTCTCGAACGCGCTGCGCAGCCTGTTGAGAATAACGTCACGGGTCAGCTGGCTGCGGTTTATCAGCGCCATGGCGAGCGACGGGTGATTTTCACCGGAAAGCTGCGAGAAGGCAGTTTGGGTTTCGCCGGACTGGAGAAACAGCGCCGCCCGATAAAGCGGCGATGCTTCCCCCGGCGCTTCGACGGCATTGGCAGCCACACGCGCATTCTCCGTCGAAGTTTCGGCGGCAAAAAACCCGGCCGCCGGGGATGCCCGGGTGAAGGAGAGATAGGCGGTGTTGCTATCGGTGCTTTTCGTAACGAGGGCGGTCAAATAAGCGAAATTCTCGCTTATGCCGGAAAATGTGCCGGTGACCCCGCCCGTCGCCGCCAGGATCGTATATCGGGTGTCGAGACTATAGGCGCCGCCGCTTCCAAGCGGGGTGACGACGAGGGCCACATTGCTATCGATGGTAAGCGTGCCGTTCACCATAAGCCTGTCGGAATTGCCTGAAGCATCGATTTCGACCGCGTAGGTCGAGCCGCTGGCAAAGACCGCATCGCCGATGGAGGTGAGCGTGCCGATGGAATTGCCGGGCGAAAGCGTGCCGCCGGAACCGACGGTCAGGCCGCCAATGGTGCCGGAACCGCCGAGCGCCGCGCCGCTGCCCACGGAAACAGTGCTGGTGAGCGAGCCGTTAACGCTGAGCTTGCCGGACGAAACCGTGGTAATGCCGGTATAGGTGCTGTTGCCGCTGAGGATCAGATTGCCATCGCCTGCCTTTTCAAAGGTGCCGGTGCCGCTGATGACATTCGAAAGCGTACCCGCTCCCTCGACAGCGAGTATCGCATTATTGACGATCTCGCCCGAACCGAAGCTTTTGGCGGTTCCTGTCAGCGCACCGCCCGAAATCGTCGTGCCACCCGAATAGCTGCTATTGCCGGCAAGGACGAGATTGCCGCTGCCAGTCTTCTCGAAGGTGCCGGTGCCGCTGATGACATTCGAAAGCGTGCCGGCCCCATCCACAACGAGTTCCGCATTATTGACAATCTCACCCGAACCAAAACCCGCGGCGGTTCCTTTCAGCGTTCCGCCTGAAATCGTCGTGCCGCCGGAGTAATTGTTGTGGCCGCTGAGGATCGTAACACCGTTTTCCGCATCGACATGACCTGCCCCTGAAATATCGGCGGACAAGATATAGGCCGTCTCGGAATGGTTGAAAACGATGCGGCCATTGCCCGCGCCGAAGAGGATTGCTTCCGCCTCCACTGTTCCGGCGGAATAGGCCGTTTGCCCGGCGGCAGCGCCGATATTCAACACACCGGTCGAGCCTGCCCTGGAAGCGATAAAGACCGTCGTTGCGGCCAGAGAGGCGCCACCCGACACTTCGACGGCACCGCTGCCGCCGTTGCCGATCGTGAGAGCATTGCCGATCTCAACGCGCGACCCCGTGCCGGTCACATACAATGTGCCGTCTGATCTCGCCTCGGTGCCCAGATAAAGCTTATAGGCGTCAAGCGAAGCGCCGTTGGATACCACCACACTGCCGGAACCGTCATAACCGATATCCATATAGCCGGAATAGGCAATATTGTTGTCGACTTGCACGCTCACATTCGAGCCAGTCCCGTCGATCGTCATCGCTCCGGAGGAGCCGGCGAGATCACCCAGAGTGACCTGCCCCGCCTGGATGCCACCGCCGGTGATCACCGAAACGTCTCCATAGGTGCCGTTCTGATAGCCGACGACCAGGGCTCTCGCCAGCGTCCAGTTCGACCCGCCGCCTGAGACGATAACGGAAGATGTCGAACCGGTGAGCCTCGCCACATATCCAGAATCGCTGGTAACAGAGCCGTCCGCCTCGATATTCAGCGATGCCTCGCCGGCACCACCCACATAGAGGTTGCCGGCATTGCGCAGGGTGCTTCCGGAACCGGAAACAGTGGCGGTGCCGCTGCTGCCAGTGTTTGCCCCAAGAACCGTATTGCTGGAATCGACGACCGCCCCGCCGGTCACGGTCAATGAGCCGGTTCCATCAATGCCCACGCCAAGGCCGCCGCTTCCGACCGTCCAGCCAGAACCGCCGCCATCTACGGTGGCTTCGCCCACAGCACCCGCCACGATGCCGAGACGGGCGGAGACGCTTTCCACTTTGCCGCCCGTAGTGACATTCAGCGTACCGTTGCCGGCGGGGCTGGCAGGGTCGGAAGCATCGCCGCCGATCAGCAATGCGCCCGTGGTCCATTTGGTGCCGCCACCCGCTATAGAGACAATACTCGCCGAATGGCGGCCGATAACGACGGTCCCGCTGGCAACAGCCGCCCCCGCGCCGATCGACATGGTTGCGGCCCCCATATTGCCGACGACCAGCGCACCTTCCGTTTCCAGCAGGGAACCGGCACCATTTATGTTTAGCGCACTTGCATCTGCTGATTCGAGATTACCGATCACCGTGTTGCCCCGGATCGTGACCGTGCCGCCGGCGGCGATTGTGAAAATCCCCTGACCACCGTTGCCGACAACCATGTCACCGGAAGCGGTCAAACTACTGTCCTGACCCTCCACAGACACAGTTCCTGTCGTGCCGACCCCGTCGGCTACGACCAAGCTGCCGGTTTCCAGACGGCTTGCACCCAGCACCTCCAAATCGCCTATGCCGCCTGTCAGAAAAGTGGCTTTGGCACCATACCCCACGAAAACCGTACCGCTATTCGCAAAGCTGGACGAATTATCCAGGAAGAAGATGCCCTGTCCCGTATCTTTCTCACCAATAAAGACATTTCCGCCGGAAACCGCAGCACTTCCGCTGAGACGGAGTTCGCCGATACCACTTTCACCCACCGACACATCGCGGGCGTTCGACCATGTCCCTCCGGAAAAATTTAACCTGCCCGAAACGCCATTCGAGAGCCCAATACTGGTGTAAACAGTCGACAGGTCGCCTTCGACCGTCATCGTGCTGCCGGCGTTGACCCCGACGACAAGCCTATAGGCTTCGGCCTCCCTGCCGTTAGGAATCCTCGGGCCGTCGCCGTCTATCATGGCTGCATCATCAGGCCCCGGTACCCGCTGATATGAGATCCAGCTTAAAGGGAAAAACCATTCATCCGTGGCAGAGCCTCCCCAGACTATGGTCTCGGCCAGGGCGGGAGGAGCGATAACGGCGGAAAACATCAGGGCGAAAAGGCGCGTCGATCCTCTCCGAAAACGACCGAACAAGACGTCTGCGCCCGAGCCGATCTTCTGCGGTTTGCACCGGTCGCGGCGGAAACAATCGGGCATCCAATCTCCCATACCGGCGCCTCGTTCCGCCTTCTCTCAATCCGGCGAATCGTTTTGACAATCAACTTAATTAGCCCACTTTTAAAGATGATCGTCAGTATAAATAGATAAAACCGTATTTTTTCCGGCGCAAAAAAGATAAAACGGAGTGCGAAAGGCGCACTCCGTAATAAAAATTAGATATTTCTGTAAAATAAAATTCTTAATCAGCAGGCGGCAGCCCGCTGACATTGACCTATTGCCTCGAAAACCGTCCGAAGGCTCCGCCCGAAAAGCACAGGGGATCTCCGTCGCGATGGGCTGCGCGCAGCACTTCGCCAACGATGATGGTGTGGTCACCCGCATCATGGGCGGCAGCCTGCCGGCATTCGAAACGGGCGAGCGTGCCGGGAATGACCGGAACACCCTCGTCATTCATCTCCCAGTCCAGGTCATCAAACGCGCGGCCGTTCCGCGTAAACCGGGCACTCAGCACATCCTGATCCGCGCTCAGCACGTGGATGGCGAAATGGGTTGCACCGCTGAAGGCCGGATATCGCGATGAATTCTTGGCGGGCGACCACAATACCAGCGGCGGATCGAGCGACACCGAGGCGAAGCTGTTGACCGTCATGCCGATCGGCCCTTCCGGCGTCGTTGCCGTCACCACCGTAACACCGGTGGTGAAAGCGCCAAGCGCATTGCGAAAGCTGCGGCTGTTTTCGCCGCCGGGAACAAAAACATGCTCATTGGGCATTTTGATCGCCTCTGCGATTGTCATCACGGCACCTCGCTTCCGATTGCAAGTGTGTAAAGTTCAAACCATGTCTGGCGGTCGATCGTGACGCTGAGGGCGTCAGCCGCCGTCTTAATGCGCTGAATATTGTTGGTGCCAAGCACCGGCACGATCTTTGCCGGATGCCGCAGCAGCCAGGCGATTGCCACGGCCGTCGCATCGACGCCCTGTTCCTTGCCGATGCGCTGCAGGGCAGCCATGGTGGCTCCATGAGCGCCGGAGAACAGCGAGCCGCCGCCAAGCGGCGACCATGCCATCGGCGAAACGCGCTTTTCCTGCAGAAAGGCGAGATCACCATTGGTGAAGCTATCCGTGGCGAGAAGGCTCATTTCGATCTGGTTCGTGACGAGCCTGCTGCTCATGGCCGATTGCAACAGGGAGAAATCCCACGGGCGGAAGTTGGACACGCCAACGGCCTTGACCTTGCCTGCCGCCACCAGCGCGTCGAGCGCCCTGCCTGTTTCCTCCGCATCGATCAGCGGATCGGGGCGGTGAATAAGAAGGAGATCAACGTGGTCCGTTCCCATATCGTGAAGCGATGCCTCGACGGAGGCGTTGATGTGACCAGCCGTCGTGTCATAGTGCTTGACGCGGGCGGCAGAGTGACGGCCTGCTGGCGCGACGATGCCACATTTCGTGACAATCTCGATCTTGTCGCGCAGACCCGGCGCTGCCTTCAGGCCCGCACCCAGAATGGCCTCTGCCGTGTATCCGCCGTAAATGTCGGCCTGATCCATGGTGGTAATGCCCTGTGCGAGGCAGGCTTCGATCTTTGCCTGCACATGGGCGGGCGAGGTGTCCGTGTCATCGCCGATGCGCCACATGCCATAGACGATGCGGCTGAGTTCCAGGTTTTCAGAAAGAGCGATACGTTCCATCAGTGACGTTCCCCATTGCCGAGCGGCGTGGCAGGTGTTTCAGAAGGCACCCGGCCGTAAGCATGCGGCAGGGAGCAGGTTTTCATCTGCGGCAGAACCTTGGTGCCGAAGTGCTCCGCCTCATCCAGATGCGGATAACCGGAAAGAATGAAGGCACGAATGCCCATCTTCTGGTACTCCTCCAGCGCCGAAAGAACCCTGTCGGTCGAACCGACCAGCGCAGCACCACAGCCCGAACGCGCCCGGCCGATGCCGGTCCACAGATTGGGCTCGACATAACCGAACTTGTCGGCGAGTTCGCGGGCACGCGCCTGATGCGACACGCCGAGCGAGCCGCTGTCATGCGCGCGGTTGCGGATCAGTTGCCCATATTCGTCATCGAGCTTCGAAACAAGATGCTCGGCATATTCTCGCGCTTCCTTTTCGGTATCGCGCACCACCATATGCACACGCAGACCGTAATCCAGCGTTCGGCCATGGGCGGCGGCGCGTTCATTGGCGGCGCGCATGCGCTCGGCCAATTGATCCCTGGTCTCCGGCCACATCAGATAGACGTCGCATTGCGCGCCACAAAGCTCCAGCGCATCCGGCGAATAGCCGCCGAAATAAAGCAGCGGCCCGCCATTCTGCTGGTAAGGCCGCGCCGGCTCGGTCGATACACCCTTGAACTGGTAGATCTCGCCGTCATGGTCGATGGTGTCGCGCGTCCAGGCCTGACGCAGGATCTCAACGACCTCGTGGCTGCGCTTGTAACGAAACGCACTATCGGCCACTTCTCCGGGAAAATCGGAGCTGATGACGTTGAGCGTCAGGCGGCCCTTCAGCATGTGATCGAGCGTCGCCACCGTGCGCGCCAGCATGATCGGCTGCATCTCGCCGCAGCGGATCGCCGCGAGGAAATTGATGCGGTCACTGATCGGCGCACAGCCTGCAACGAAGCTCAGCGTATCCTGCCCGACCTGATAGGAAGAGGGGCAGAGGATGTTGCGAAAACCGAGTTCTTCGGCCTTTTTGACGATATCGGAGCAATGGTCGAAACTGGAACGCAGGCTACCATCAGGCACGCCGAGATAGGCGTAATCATCGGAGCACAAAGCGGAAAACCAGGAGACCTCGGCAGCATCGAGATCAGCGGATGTAACGGGTACGACGGTCATGCAATTCCTCCTCAGGGCCGCTCTCGTTTTTCTTGCATAACATCAAGAAATATGTAAATCAATGATGTATCAATTTTTGTTTCGGGGAGGAAATAGCATCATGAAACACACTGGCGGCAGCCTGCCCATGTATCTGCAGATCGCCGAAATGCTGGTGCGCGAGGTGGCGGCGGGCCGGCTGATCGACGGCGAAAAGCTGGCGCCGGAGCGGGATATGGCAGCTGAGCTCGGAATTGCCGTTGGCACGCTTCGCAAATCACTTGCGGAATTGCAGGAGCGCGGCCTGCTGGAGCGCGTGCAGGGTTCGGGCAATTACATCCGTGCCGTCAGCGACCCGCAAAGCGTCTACGCCTTCTTCCGCCTTGAGATGATCGAGGGCGGCGGCCTGCCGACGGCGGAGGTTCTGGATGTGGCGCGGCTTGCCAAACCTGCCAACCTGCCCGCTTTCGGCACATCGGCTGAAGGACATCGCATTCGCCGCCTGCGGCGTATTGCCGGAAAACCGGCGGCCATCGAGGAAATCTGGCTGGACGGCTCCTATGTCGACACGATCGCCATCGAGAACATGTCGGAATCCCTTTATCTTTATTACCGTACCCGCCTCAACCTCTGGATATCGAAGGCGGAAGACCGCATCGATCTGGGTGAAGTGCCCGAATGGACCCCCGAGGTCTTCGGCCAGAAACCCGGCGCGCCGGTGCCGCGGGTGCTCCGCCTCAGCCAGGCGCAGGATGGCGCTGTGGCCGAAGTCTCATGGACCTGGTTCGACCATACGGTCGCCCGATATGTTTCGCGTATACGTTGAGATCGACCAGATTTCGCGTGATCCACATGGATGGACGAATTTGACCGGAGGCAAGGAAGCGACGACCTGCGCAACCGGGGATTTCGCGGTTATATTTCTTTGAATCAAAGACTTAATAGTTTTTGATTTCTGTCAGAAATAAAATTGATACACTATTGATTTCCTTTTTGTGAAAGGTAATATCACGAAACTAGGGAGACAGGCGTGAGCCATCCCACGGTATCGCCGGACAATCGGGATAGATTTTCGAAGATGCGATGCGTGGAACTTGAAGGTTGGTGCCGGCTTTTGCGTCCATCCAAATTCTGGACGTGCCGGTCGTGAGGAGGAAAATATGGCTTCGGTCAGCCTGCGCAAGCTGGATAAGAGTTACGGTGCCCTGCGCATCGTCAAGGGCATAGACCTTGAAATCAACGACGGCGAATTCGTGGTGTTCGTCGGCCCTTCCGGCTGCGGCAAATCCACGACGCTGCGCATGGTCGCCGGGCTTGAGAGTATTACCGGCGGCGAAGTGCGGATCGGTGACCGCGTCGTCAACCGGCTGCCGCCGCGTGAGCGTGACATCGCCATGGTGTTTCAGGACTATGCGCTTTATCCGCACAAGACCGTGCGTGAAAACATGGGCTTCAGCCTGAAGGTGCGCGGCGTGAGCGCCTCGCAGGCCAATGCCAGCATCGATGAGGCGGCACGGATGCTCGGCATCGAACACCTTCTCGACCGCCGGCCCGGTCAGCTTTCCGGCGGCCAGCGCCAGCGTGTGGCCATGGGCCGCGCCATCGTCCGACGCCCGCAGGTGTTTTTGTTCGACGAGCCGCTTTCCAACCTCGACGCTAAACTCCGCGGACAGGTGCGCACGGAAATCAAGCGGCTGCACCAGCAGCTCGGCACGACAATCATCTATGTCACCCATGATCAGGTGGAGGCCATGACGCTGGCCGACCGCATCGTCATCCTGCGTGGTGGCGATATCGAGCAAGTCGGCACGCCGGACGAGGTCTATAACCGTCCGGAAAGCGTCTTTGTCGGCGGTTTCGTCGGTGCACCCGCCATGAATTTCGCCCGCGCAAAGGTAAGTGGCGACCGGCTGACATTTTCCGACGGCAATTCCCTGCCGATGGCGGCCATCCGGCCAGCCCGCGAAACGGGCCTCGAAGGGCGCGAAGTCATTGTCGGCATTCGCCCGGAACATTTCGGCCCCGCCGAGGGCTTCGATACGCAGCTTGCGGTCAAGGTACAGGTGGTGGAACCGCTGGGTTCCGATACGCTCGTCCATTTCAGCCTCGGCGATGCGGCGCTGACCGCAAGAATGCCGCCGCAATTGCGACCCGCACCGAATGAGGAGCTGAAGATCGGTCTCGATCCGTCCAAGGTCCATCTTTTCGACGCTGCGACGGAACGCTCTATCCACTGATTGCCGAGCGAAGAAACGCTGCGGCCAACAGGTTTAATAACGGGAGGAACACATGACATTTAAAACCATCAGGGGCAAAGCCCTCATGGGTGCCGCGCTCTGCGCAACCATGCTCGCCTTTTCGGGACAGGCCTTTGCCGATGCCGAACTGAAGATATTCGTTTCCAGCCAGCACCAGCCGGATGTGTGGCGCAAGGCGCTCGATCAATATGAGGCGAAGACGCCGGGCGTTAAGGTCGTGATCGAGACCGGCGGCAACACCTCGGAAATGCAGGCGCAATATCTCAATACGGTGATGTCGGCCAAGGATTCCAGCCTCGATGTGCTGATGCTCGACGTCATCCGCCCCGCGCAATTCGCCACCGCCGGCTGGACCAGCGATTTCTCCGGCAAGGACATGTCCGCCTATCTGCCTACCTATGCCGAAGCCAACACCGTGGATGGCAAGATCGTGGCGTTGCCCGCCTTCGCCGACTCCATGTTCCTTTATTACCGCAAGGACCTGCTGGACAAATACGGCATTCAGCCGCCAACCACCTGGGACGAGCTGAAGGAAGCGTCCAAGAAGGTGATGGAGGGTGAAAAGAACCCCGAGCTTCAGGGCCTGTCCTTCCAGGGCAAGGCGATCGAAGGCGCGGTCTGCACCTTCCTCTTACCCTATTGGAGCGAAGGCAAGTCGCTGGTCGAAAACGGCAAGCTGAATTTCGACAATCAGGCGGCCGTGGATTCGCTGAAGCTCTGGAAGAGCTTTGTCGATGAAGGCATTTCCAAGAAGAACATTTCCGAAGTCGCGACCGACGATACCCGCAAGGAATTCCAGGCCGGCAAGGTTCTCTTCGCCGTCAACTGGTCCTACGCCTGGACGCATTTCCAGGGCAAGGAATCGCAGGTGAACGACAAGGTCGGCGTCGCCCGCCTGCCGGCCGTCAAGGGCGGCGAGCAGACAACCTGCCTCGGCGGCTGGGAATTCGGCGTTTCCGCCTATTCCAAACAGCAGGATGAAGCCAAGAAGCTGGTGGAATATCTCTCCGGTCAGGATGTGTCGAAGTTCATGGCCATCAACGCCACGCTGCTGCCGACCTATGCCGCGCTTTACAAGGATGCCGACGTGACCAAGGCAATCCCCTGGTTCGCCGATGCCCTGCCCGTGGTTGAAACCGCCAAGGCCCGTCCCGTGACGCCGCGTTACAACGAGGTCAGCGAGACGATCCGCACCACCGTCAACGGTGTTCTTGCCGGCGTCATGACGCCGGAGGACGGCGCAAAGCAGATGGAAAGCCGTCTGCGGCGCGTGTTGCGCTAAGCTTCAAGGCCGGAAAGCGGCGTGGTTTCATGCCCTTTCCGGCTGCTTCGACGGACAGGAATAAACGCGCCCGGGCGGTGCGATAACGGGCCGGAACCGGTCCGATCGGGAGACGATGACGTGAATCCAGTTGCGGGAGTGGCAGGTGTGACAATGCCGGAAAGAACCATGGTCCGGGTGGACGAAAAGCAGCTGCCACGCTGGACGCGGTGGCTCGATCTCGGTGACCGGTCGCTTGCCGTGCTTCTGCTGGCGCCTGCAGCCATTCTTCTGTCGCTGATCATCGTCTATCCGGTGGCGCGGCTCGTTTACACCTCGTTTTTCAGCCTGTCGCTGACATCGGGCCTGCCGGCGGAATTCATCGGCTTTGAAAACTACACGGCGATGCTCGATGACCCGATTTTCTGGGAAACAACCTGGAATACGGTGCTGATAACGCTGATTACCGTGCCGGGCGCTCTGTTCATGGGTCTCGGGCTGGCGCTCCTCGCCAACCTGCCCTTTTCCATGCAGTGGCCGATGCGCCTGTCGCTGCTCATCCCCTGGGCGCTGCCGCTCTCTTTTGCCGGCCTGATCTTTGCGTGGTTCTTCCATTACGAGTATGGCGTGGTCAATGATGTGCTGAACCGGCTGGGCTTTGAAGGCGTCATCTGGTTCAACTCCCCCAACTGGGCGTTTGCGGCCATCTGCCTGACGATCATCTGGAAGACATCCTCTTTCATGGCGCTGATGATCCTCGCCGGCCTGCAGACCATTCCGCGTTCGCTCTACGAGGCGGCGGATGTGGATGGCGCCGGCAAAATCCGGCAGTTCTTCGAAATCACCCTGCCGCTTTTGAAGCCCTCAATTGTCGTCGCGCTCATCTTCCGCACGATCACGGCGCTGCAGACCTTTGATATTCCTTACATGATGACCGGCGGCGGCCCCGGCACATCCACCACGACGCTTGCCATGTATATCCACCAGAACACCGTTTCCTTCCTCGATCTTGGTTACGGTTCAGCGCTCGCGGTCATGATGTTTGCGCTCTCCATGTGCGTTACCGCCGTTTATCTCCGCATCATCAGGACGAAGGACTGATCCCATGAGCACCGCTGCAAATTCCGGTCTGTCCTCCTTTTTTTCCGGTAAACCGCTGCGCTTCATCGCGGCCTCCATCCTTCTGATCAACGGCCTGTTTCCGGCAATCTGGATCCTCTTCACCTCGCTGAAGACCGAAGCGGAACTGACGGCGAAGCCGATCACCTGGTTTCCGCATGCGCCGACGCTGGCCAATTACATGCAGGCCTTTTCCGACCAGCCGCTGCACCTCTTCCTGTTCAACAGCTTCATGGTTGCGCTGCTTTCGACCGCGCTCACCATCCTGATTTCAGTACTGGCCGCTTACGCGCTGGCGCGGCTGAACCTCAAATACCGGGCACTGATCCTCTCGCTCATCATCGCCGTCTCCACCTTCCCGCTGGTGACGCTTCTGGTGCCGCTGTTCGAAATCATGCGGGCGCTGAACCTGCTCAACAGCTGGACGGCGCTTATCCTGCCTTACACTGTGCTTTCGCTACCGGTCTGCACCTTGATGCTGGTCTCCTTCTTCGAAAGCATCCCGCGCGATCTCGAAAACGCCGCCATGATCGATGGCTGCACCCGCATCGGCGCGCTGTTCAAGGTGGTCGTGCCGCTCTGCGCGCCGGGCGTTTTCACCGCCGGTATTCTCGCCTTCGTGAATGCCTGGGATGAATTCTTGCTGGCGCTTTCCTTCAATTCCAATCCGGCCCTCCGTACGCTCCCCGTCGGCATCCAGCTTTATCAGGGTGAATTCGCCTTTCCCTGGCCGGTCATTTCGGCGGCGCTGGTGGTTGGCATCGTGCCGGTCGCGATCCTGATCGTCATCTTTCAGGAACGGGTCGTCTCCGGCCTCACCGCCGGTGGTCTCAAGGGCTAAACAGGTACAGTCATGCATTTCGAAAAGACCAAAGACGGCTTCACGCTCGCCATCGGCGGCCGCACCATCCTGTCCCATTCGCCTGAGAACCCTGCCTTCTTCGCGGGTTCTGGCCGCGAGCGGATGGATATGTATCGCGGCAATTTCGATATCGAAGACTATGTCATCGAGCGAACCGCCCTGCGCCACGCCGAGTTGAATGGCGACAGCGTTACGCTGTCCTCCGCACCCGGACAGGCTCCACGCCTGCGCCTGACGCTGGACGGCAACGCCATCAGGCTGACGGCACTGGATGAAACCATCAACCGCCTGTGGCTGCGCATCGTCGCGGAAACGGATGAGCATGTCTGGGGCGGCGGCGAGCAGATGTCCTATTTCGACATGCGCGGCCGGCATTTCCCGCTCTGGACCTCCGAGCCGGGGGTCGGTCGCGACAAGACCACCGAAATCACCTTCAAATCCGATGTCAACGGCAAGGCAGGCGGTGATTATTACAACACCAACTATCCGCAGCCGACCTATCTATCGTCGCGCAGATATGCGCTGCATGTGGAAACGACCGCCTATTCCGTCTTCGATTTCCGTAACGGCGATTTCCACGAAATCGAGATATGGGCGATCCCCGAAAAAATCGAGCTTTTCACCGGCGCTAGTTTCACCGATATCGTCTCCGCCCTGTCGCTGCGCTTCGGGCGTCAGCCGGAGCTGCCGGACTGGGTCTATAATGGCGCGATCATCGGACTAAAGGACGGCGTCAACTCATTTGCCCGGCTGGAGAAAATTCGCGCAGCCGGAACGAAGGTTTCCGGCCTGTGGTGCGAAGACTGGGTCGGCCTTCGCCAGACATCCTTCGGCGCACGCCTGTTCTGGGACTGGCAGGCCAATGAAACGCGCTATCCGCATCTACGCCAGAAGATCGCCGAGCTTGCAGATCAAGGCATCCGCTTTCTGGGTTACGTGAACCCCTATCTCTGCGTCGACGGCCCAATCTTTCCGGTTGCCGAAGAAGCTGGCTATTTCGCCACCGGTGCGGACGGCAAGACGGCGCTGGTGGATTTCGGCGAATTCGATTGCGGCGTGGTCGACTTCACCAATCCGGCCGCCGCCGACTGGTTTGCTGAAGAGATCATAGGCAAAAATATGCTGGATTTCGGCCTTTCCGGCTGGATGGCGGATTTCGGCGAATATCTGCCGATCGACATCAACCTCTCCAACGGCATCGATGCCAAGTTGATGCACAATGCCTGGCCCACCCTCTGGGCCGAAGTCAATGCGAAGGGTGTCGAAAGTCGGGGCAAGACGGGCGAAGCACTGTTCTTCATGCGGGCGGGCTTTACCGGTGTACAGGCCCATTGCCCACTGATCTGGGGCGGTGACCAGTCGGTCGATTTTTCCCGCCATGACGGCCTCGTCACCGTCATCTGCGGTGCACTCTCCTCCGGCCTCATGGGCAATGCTTATCACCATTCCGATATTGGCGGTTACACCAGCCTGTTCGGCAATGTGAGAACCGCGGAACTCATCATGCGCTGGGCAGAAATGGCGGCCTTCACCCCCGTCATGCGCACGCATGAGGGCAACCGCCCGCGCGATAACCTCCAGATCGATCAGGATGAGGCGGTTCTTGCCCATTTCGCCCGCATGACGAGGATTTATACAGCACTTGCTCCCTATCTGAAATCGCTCTCCACCGAGGCGGCCAGGACCGGTCTGCCGGTGCAGCGGCCTCTCTTCCTGCATTTCGAGGATGACCGGCAGACCTACGCCATTCAGGACAGCTATCTCTATGGAGCGGACCTGCTCGTCGCACCGGTCTGGAAAGCAGACGAAACGCAACGCAGGCTCCATCTTCCGGGCGATGTGGAATGGATTCACCTGTGGAGCGGCGCCGTTCATTCTGGCGGGCGCGAGATCACCGTGGAAGCACCGTTTGGCCAGCCGGCGGTCTTCTATCGCGCCGATAGCAGCCATCGTCAGCTATTTGAACAGCTTCGCGCCATCTGAGCCGTTGACAGCCAGCTAAAAAAGCGACAGTTTCCGACCCATTCCGAGGGGAGCACCGAACGGTGCTGAGATGGCGATGAGCCGGACCCTTGAACCTGATCCGGGTCATGCCGGCGTAGGAACGGAACTGTCGCGCCGAGAGGCGCTGCCCTTTCTCTTCTCCGCTTTGCCTGATCTCCGAGATTGTCACATCTGGAGACGAATGATGATGCTGAAACCTTCCGCCCTTCGCACACGGTGCGTCTGCGTCTGAGGTCCGGCTCATGCGTGCCACCCATGCGCTGAACGGTGTCGGCCTTCTGCTGGTTTTCTGGCAGGCGGGAACGTGGCTGTTTTCGCCGCCCCGCTATATCCTGCCATCGCCCGCCGATGTTGCCGGCGCTTTCTGGCGCCAGCCGGGCTTCCTGTTCGGGCAGGCACTGGTAACGCTTGGTGAAATGGCGCTCGGGCTTGCGGCGGGCATCGCCGCCGGCATTCTCGTCGCTTTCACGATTGCCGCCATCCCGCGCCTCGGCCGCCTTGTCTGGCCGATGGTGCTGGTGTTGCAGGCCTTTCCGGTCTTCGTGCTGGCCCCCATCCTCGTCCTCTGGTTCGGTTTCGGCATGGCCTCGAAAGTGGTCATGACGGCGATCATCATCTTCTTCCCCGTTGCCTCCGCTTTCACTGACGGCCTCAACCGCACCGATCGCGCCATCCTCGACGCCGCCTCGCTGACTGAAGCGAGCCACTGGCAGATCCTCACGAGGTTGCGCGTGCCGCTGGCGCTGCCATCGCTCATTTCCGGCCTGAGGGTGGCGGCGCCGCTCGCCCCGCTTGGCGCCGTCATCGGCGAATGGGTGGGCGCATCGGCCGGGCTCGGGTTTGTGATGATCCAGTCCAATGCCCGCATGCAGACCGACACCATGTTCGCCGCGATGGTCATTCTCGCCATCATGGCGGTGCTGCTGCGGCTCATCGTCGACCGGGCGACCGCCAATCTGGCCCCCTGGGCCAAGGAAACAGAACACACCATTCCTTTCAGATCTTTACGGAGACTTTCGGCACCATGAAACGAACTCTTCTTTCCCTCGTCGTCGCGGCAGCAAGCGTGCTTTCACCGATGCAATCGCATGCGGCAGACAAGCTGACCGTGTTGCTCGAATGGTTCGTGAACCCCGATCATGCGCCGATGGTGATCGCCAAGGAACGCGGCCTGTTTGCCGATGCGGGGCTCGAGGTGGAACTGGTTCCGCCCGCAGACCCCTCCGCCGTGCCGCGTCTCGTCTCGGCGAAACAGGCCGATATCGGCGTGCACTACCAGCCGAACCTCTATCTCGATCACGATGCCGGTCTGCCGCTTGTGCGTTTCGGCACGCTGGTCGAAACCCCGCTCAACACTGTCACCGTTCTGGCCGATGGCCCGATCAAGAGCCTAAAGGACCTGAAGGGCAAGAAGGTCGGCTTTTCCGTTTCCGGCTTCGAGGATGCCATGCTGAAACGCATGCTGGAAAAGGACGGCCTGACGAAGGATGATGTCGAACTCATCAACGTCAATTTCTCGCTCTCGCCGTCGCTGATCGCCGGTAAGGTCGATGCAACGCTCGGCGGCTTCCGCAATTTCGAGCTGACGCAGATGAAGCTCGAGGGACATGACGGCCGCTCCTTCTTCCCGGAGGAACACGGCGTGCCGGCCTATGACGAGCTGATCTTCGTCACGCACCGCGATCTCGCAAAGGACAGCCGCCTGCCGCGTTTCCTCTCCGCCGTGGAACAGGCCGCAATCTTCATTACCAATCATCCTCAGGAATCCTGGCAGCTTTTCATCAAGGCCTATCCGAATCTTGACGATGCGCTGAACAAGCAGGCTTTCTTCGACACGCTGCCGCGTTTCGCCAAACGCCCGGCCGCACTCGACCGCGCGCGCTACGCCCGTTTCGGCGCTTTCATGCAGGAGATGCAGCTCATCAAGCAGGCGCCAGCGGCGGACGACATCGCCGTGGAGCTGCAGCAGCCATGACCACGACTTTTCCGACAGCGGCAAAGGCCGCCGAGATTCTGGAGCGGGTGCGGCAAACGCGCCCGCGCGTGCATTGCCTGATGAACACCGTGGTGCAGAAATTCACCGCGGATGGCATCACTGTCGTTGGCGGTATTCCTTCCATGACCACCTCGCTCGAGGAAATCGAGAGCTTCGTCACCAAGGCGGATGCGCTGACCGTCAATCTCGGCACACTGGATGCCGAGCGGCGCAAGGTCATCCGGCTGGCGATCGAAATCGCCAATGCATCCGGCAAGCCATGGATCGTCGACCCCGTGCATTGCGATTATTCGCCGTCGCGGCTGGAATTCGCGCGCGAACTGATTGCACTTTCCCCGACGATCGTGCGTGGCAATCACGCCGAGATGAGCCTGATCGGCGATGTGCCTGGCGTGGTGAGGATCGAGACCGGGCCTGTGGATCATCTCGGTGACACGACCCGCAGCGTCAGGATCGTCAACGGTCATCCGTGGATGGCGAAGGTGACCGGAACGGGGTGCCTTTCGGGCGGCGTCATCGCCGCCTTCATGGCGGTGGAAAAGGACGCACTGACGGCGGCCGCCTCCGCCCTTGCCGTCACCGGCGTTTCCGCCGAACTCGCAGCCAAGCACGCCAGAGGCCCCGGCACCTTCGAACCGGCGTTTCTGGATGCGCTTTCCGAAATTTCCGGTGAGGAGATCACAAATCACGCGAGGATAGAGCATGAACAAGGTTGATTACCGCCTCAACGCGCTGGTCGATGCGAGCCTTGGCGATGTCGCGCCGCTGCCGGAGCTTGCTCTCGCCGCCGCGCTGAACGGCGCGACCATTCTGCAATATCGCGACAAGCACGGCTCGACGCGCGAGATGATCGAAAACGCCCGCGCCATTCATGAGGCCATCGCCGGCACCGGCGTACCGCTGGTCATCAACGACCGGGTGGATGTGGCGCTCGCCTCGGGCGCGGACGGGGTGCATCTTGGCGCCGACGACATGGACGCCAAAACCGCAAGGCGCATTCTCGGCGAAAAGGCGATCATCGGCCTCACCGTCAAGAACCGCCCCGATGCAGAACGGGCGGCCTCCATGCCCGTCGACTACGCCTGCATCGGCGGCGTGTTCGAAACCGTTTCCAAGGTCAATCCGGACAAGCCGGTGAGTATCGACGGTTTTACCACGCTGCGCGCCCTGCTGAAGGAGTGGAAGCCGCATATGCCGGTCGGCGCTATCGCCGGCATAGATCTTGCCCGCGTGCCTTCAGTCATTGCCGCCGGCGCGGACGGCGTGGCGGTCATTTCCGCCATTTTCCGTGCGGGGGATATTGCCAGCGCAACCAAGGACTTCCGCTCCAAGATTGACGCGGCGCTGAAAGCGAGACAGCCATGACATCAATTGCATTGACCATTGCCGGTTCCGACAGCGGCGGCGGCGCGGGCATCCAGGCAGACATCAAGACCTTCTCCGCACTCGGCGCCTATGCCGCCAGCGTCATCACCGCCATCACCGCCCAGAACACCAAGGGCGTGACGGCGGTGGAGGATATTTCGGTCGACACCATTATCGCGCAGATGGATGCGGTATTCTCCGATCTCGCCGTCGATGCGGTGAAGATCGGCATGGTCTCGCGGATCGAAACCATTGCCGCCATCGCGGAACGGCTTCGGCGGCAATCGCAGCCGGTGGTGCTGGACCCGGTCATGGTCGCGACCTCCGGTGACAGACTGCTGCATGAAGACGCCATCGAGACATTGCGGCGCGACTTGCTGCCGCTCGCCACCATCGTCACGCCGAACCTGCCGGAAGCGGCGCTGCTGACCGGGACTTCGATTGCGAAGACGGAGACAGAGATCGTCCGCCAGGCCGAGCTGATCCTGAAGGCGGGCGCGAAAGCCGTGCTCATCAAGGGCGGCCATGGCGACGGACCTGAGAGCACGGATTACCTGTTTGCGGATGGCGCCATGCAGGCGCTTTCCGCGGCACGGGTGGAGACGAAGAACGACCACGGCACCGGCTGCACATTGGCGGCGGCGATTACGGCTCATCTTGCAAAGGGTTGTGAGTTGCGAGAGGCGGTGGGGCTTTCGAAGGACTATCTGAATGGGGCGCTCGATGCCGGGCGGGGCCTTGCCGTTGGGCATGGGCGGGGGCCGGTGCATCATTTTTATCGGTGGTGGGGGTGACGACGAGAGGGCAGAGTTTGCCGCTTTACCCCCCTCTGTCCTGCCGGACATCTCCCCCTCAAGGGGGGAGATCGACAAGTGGCTTACTCACCCCATTCCAGTAAGCCGCGGTATCGATATTGAGACGGTTACGAGGGAACGAGCGGGCGCTCCATCCGATCTCCCCCCTTGAGGGGGAGATGTCCGGCAGGACAGAGGGGGGGTAGCCGCGAACTCCGACGCTACCTCGCCTTCGGCGTCGCCAACACATTCCGGATCGCAAAACTCGAATGAATGCGCGAAACCCCCGGCAGCTTCGACAGAATCTCCTTATGAATCCGCTCGAAATCCCCGGCACTTTCCGCCTCGCAGCGCAGGAAATAATCCGAACCGCCCGTCATCAGATAACATTCGCGGATTTCCGGATATCGTCGCACCGCATTTTCAAAACGGTTGAGAAAATCCTCCGTCTGGCGATCGAGCGTGATCTGCACGATAACCGAAATCACCTCGCCGCCAGCAAGGCCGCTCGTCAGCGCCGTGTAACCGCGAATGATCCCTTCCCGCTCGAGAATATCGACCCGGCGAAGGCAGGCGGATGCGGAAAGCCCGACTTCTGCTGCCAGCTTCGCATTGCTGATACGGGCATTGAGCCGAAGCAGGCGGATGATGTAGCGGTCGGTCGCATCGAGTGACGACATAGAAGATTCCAATTGGCAAAAGAAAATTGCGTGGCTGCCAATTCTATCGCATTTTCTTCGAACAATCGCCAAGAAATTCGACAATCGTTGCAATACCCTCATGGGATAAAAATGAGGGTGAACGACCATGGACATGCAGATCAGCCGCCAGCAGGCCGCCGGTGGTGCAAGCGGCCATTTGACCATCGATCTCGGCGCATTGCGCGACAATTATCTGACCCTTGCGACCATGGCGCCCGCATCGCAGACGGCAGCGGTCGTGAAGGCCGATGCATATGGTCTCGGCGCCGATATCGTCTCACAGGTGCTGTTCGAGGCGGGTTGCCGCAATTTCTTCGTTGCCCATATCGATGAAGCGTTGGCGTTGCGACTGCGGCTTTCGGCAGAAGCGCGGATTTTCGTCCTTAACGGTCTTCAGCCCGGCAATGAGACCTCCTGCGCCGCCATGGCCATCAACCCGGTTCTGAATTCGCTGGAGCAGATCGCCCAATGGTCGGCCCACGCCAAAAAGCTTGGCAAGACGCTGACCGCCGCCGTGCAGATCGATACCGGCATGTGCCGTCTCGGCCTTTCCCCTGAAGAGCTTGAAATCCTCGCCTCCCGGCCGCAATTGCTGGATGGTATCGACATTGCCTTCGTCATGAGCCACCTCGCCTGCGCCGATGAACCGGACCATGCCGCCAATGTCGTGCAGCTTGCGGTGATGCGCAAAGCCGCCATTGCCTTTCCTGAAGCGCCCGTCTGCTTTTCGAATTCCGGCGGCATCTTTCTGGGCAATGATTACCACAACCACCTGCTGCGCCCCGGCATCGCACTTTATGGCGGCGCGCCCTCCGTTACACGCCCCAACCCGATGAAGCCGGTCGTTCGCCTCGATCTCGCCGTCATCCAGACCCGCACCGTTCCAGCCGGTTCGCTGGTCGGTTACGGCGGCTCCTTCGAAGCGGCCGGGCCCACGCGTCTGGCAACCATCGCCGCCGGTTACGCTGACGGCCTGCCGCGCTCGCTCAGCAATCGCGGCGCGGCATGGTATAACGGCGTCCGCCTGCCGATTGCGGGCCGCGTTTCGATGGACAGCATCATTCTCGATATATCCGCCCTGCCCGAGGGAACATTGACCCAGGGCAGCCTTGTGCAGATGATCGGGCCTGAGCAGACGCTGGAAGACATTGCCGAGGATGCCGGCACGATCGCCTATGAAATCTTGACCGGCCTCGGACGCCGTTATCGCCGTAGTTATATTCAGCCGGGAGAAACCCCGGCAGCCGCTTCAACATCAGTCAATCACAAGTGAGACGATCATGAACGTCACTATCCTCGGAGCCGGCGTTGTCGGCGTGACATCCGCCTGGTATCTGGCCAAAGCCGGACACAAGGTGACGGTGATCGACCGCCAGCCGGCCGCAGCGCTCGAAACCAGCTTCGCCAATGCCGGCGAGGTTTCCCCCGGTTATTCCTCGCCCTGGGCCGCCCCCGGCATTCCGGTCAAGGCGATGAAATGGCTGTTCATGAAACACGCGCCTCTCATCATCCGCCCGACAGCCGATCCGGCCGCATGGCGCTGGATGAGCCAGATGCTGCGCAACTGCACCTCGGCGCGTTACGCCATCAACAAGAGCCGCATGGTGCGCGTTGCCGAATATAGCCGCGATTGCCTGATGGCGCTGCGTGAAGAAACCGGCATCGAATATGACCAGCGCATGCAGGGCACACTGGAGGTGTTCCGCACCCAGAAGCAGTTCGATGCCATCGGCAAGGATGTCGACGTGCTGACGGCGGGCGGCGTGCCTTTCGAGATTCTCGACCGCGACGGCTGCGCCGCCATCGAACCCGGTCTTTCCCCTTCGAAGGAAAAGATCGTCGGCGGCCTGCGCCTGCCCGGCGACGAGACCGGCGACTGCTTCATGTTCACGACAGAACTTGCCCGCATGGCCGAAGGGGCGGGCGTCACGTTCCTTTACGATACCGGCATCATGCGCCCCGTCGTCGAGGCAGGACGCGTCAAGGCTGTGGAGACCACCCGCGGGCTGGTGGAGGCCGATATTTTCGTGGCGGCACTGGGCAGCTATTCGCCGCAGTTCCTGCGCCAGCTTGGCCTTACCCTGCCGGTTTACCCGGTCAAGGGTTACTCCATCACGGTTCCGATCGTGAAAGAGGAGCGCGCACCCGTTTCCACGGTCATGGACGAGACGTTCAAGGTGGCGATTACCCGGCTCGGCTCACGCATTCGCGCCGGCGGCATGGCTGAGATCGCCGGTTTCAGCAAGGATTTGCCCGCGGCCCGGCAGGAAACGCTGGCCCATTCGGTGGAAGACCTGTTCGGCGGCGCGGGGGATCAGACCCAGGCGAAATTCTGGTGCGGCCTGCGCCCGATGACGCCGGATGGCACGCCTGTCATCGGCGCCACCCGCTACAGCAATCTTTATCTCAACACCGGCCACGGCACGCTCGGCTGGACCATGTCCTGCGGCTCCGCCCGGGTGCTTGCCGATCTCATCAGCGGCAACAAGCCGGAGATCGACACGCACGATCTGGCGATCAGCCGTTACGCCGCCTGAGATCCGGCAGGTCGCCTATCCCCGTCTGGACGGCGGGGATGGCAGCCGCTCAAAGCGCGAGCGCATCCTTCAGCGCCAGACCTTCCTTCATGCGAAGGTCGAGATCGGCCTCGATGTGATCGAGGTGCTGCAGCATCAGCGCACGGGCCTTTGCCGCATCCTTCGCCTCAAGGGCATCCAGCAGATCGGCATGGTCATTGTGGCCGCAGCTTGAAACACCCGAGCGGCCATAGAGCGCTATCACCAGCGACGAGCGGGCAACCAGCTCGTCCATGAATTTCTCGAGGATAGCATTGCCGGCAAGCGCAGCCAGCATCAGGTGGAAATCGCCGGATGCCTTGATTTCCGCGCGTCTGGCGGTCGGGCCGCGCTCATGCTGGTGGCGGCTTTCCTGAACCAGATGCTCTCTCAGCTGCTTTGCCGCCGCAGGCGTGATCTTTTCGATTGCGGCATCGAGAACGCCGGGCTCGATCAGCCGGCGCGAAGCAAAAACCTGCCGCGCTTCGTCGGGTGTGGGATTGGAGACGAAAGCGCCGCGGTTGCGCTCAGCCTTGACCAGCCCTTCGTAAGCCAGCATCTGCAATGCCGCCCGCACCACGGTGCGGCTGACGTCGAACAGCGTTCCCACTTCCGATTCCGACAGCTTCGTTCCCGGTGCAAGCCGTCTGTCGACAATGGCGTCGCGCAGCGTATCTCGAATGGCCTGGGCACGGTCTTCGTGGGATGAATCGGAATTGACGGTTATATGGGCAAGGCTCATGGACGTGTCCTGTTTGAACTTGAGTTCTAGCGCGAAGCGCGGCCTGCGCAAACAGGAATTGCGAGCTGCCCCCAGCCCGCCACAATTCATTCAGCGCCCGTTCAGCAGACGGGCTATATTTCTTTAACCATCGAATTTGCAACTGGCAGCGCCCTGCCACCTGGATGGAAGAACACACCATGTCGTCCTTTGCAGCTAAAACCGTTCTGGCTGTCGCCGTCGCCGCCGCCACCATTGTGCCCTTCAACAGCGCCTCCGCCGGCGACTGGGACCGCCGCGACCGTCGCGATGCTGCCATTCTGGGTGGTGTGCTCGGTCTTGCCGCCGGTGTCGCCGTCGGTTCCGCCATGTCCCGCCCGGCGCCAGCCTACGATGAGCGCGTCTATGTCGATGAGCCGAGCTATGTCTATGAAGAGCCGGATTACCGTTATTACCGCGCAGCACCGCAGCCGGTTTACCGCCCCGCACCGGTCTATCGCGCCCAGCCGGTTTACGACAGCCGCCCGGTCTACAACCAGCGCCGCACCTATCGTACCATCGAGCCCTGGACCAACGCCTGGTACGACTATTGCTCGCAGCGTTACCGGAGCTTCAACACCCGCACCGGCACTTATACGGATTACGACGGCCAGCGCCATTTCTGCGTAGCAGGCTGATTGGGAACACGGTTATTACCGCTATTGTCAGGCCGCGGATGGAAACGTCCGCGGCTTTTCCATCCGCGCTTCGCGCCGTCTTACGCCGTGCCGCTTCTCACATAATCCGCCCGGTTGATGCCATGGCGTTGCAGCTTGTCGTAAAAGGTCTTGCGGGCAATGCCGAGCGTCGCGATCGTTTCCGCCACGTCGCCATTCGATTGTTCCAGCGTTTCGCGGATGATGCGCGCCTCGATCTCGTCCATGCGCTCCGGCAGGGTTCCGGAAACGGGGATTGTGGATTGCAACGCGGGCGCGGGCGCCGTTTCCGTCTCCAACCCCAGCACCACCCTCTCGGCGAAATGCCCGAGTTCGCGCACATTGCCCGGCCAGTCGTGGTCGTTAAGGCGGCGGGAAATGCCGGCGCTGATCTGCGGCACCGGCATGTTGAAACGGTTGGCCGCCTTGGTGACGAAATGGGAAAACAAGAGCGGAATATCCGCCTTGCGTTCGCGCAGCGGCGGAATGGACAGCGTCACCACATTCAGCCTGTAATAGAGGTCCTCGCGAAACGTGCCGCGTTCGGCAGGATCGCCAAGATCGACCTTGGCCGCCGCCACCACGCGAATATCGACCGGGCGCTCCTCGTTTGAACCAAGCGGCGAGACCTCGCGCATTTCCAGAACGCGCAGCATCTTCACCTGTACGGCAAGCGGCATGCTTTCGATTTCGTCCAGAAACAACGTACCGCCGCTGGAATGTTCGATGCGGCCCACGCGCTTCTTCTGCGCGCCAGTGAAAGCCCCCGGCTCATGGCCGAAAAGCTCGCTTTCGATCACCGTTTCCGGCAGCGCACCGCAATTCAGCGCCACGAAATTGCCCTTTGAGCGTTTCTTGCTCCAGCGATGAAGCGCCGTTGCCACCACTTCCTTGCCGCTGCCCGTCTCGCCCGCCACCAGCACATCCACATCCGTATCGGCAATGTGCCTGAGCGTGGTGCGCAGGCGCTCCATGGCGGGCGTCTGGCCGATCAGTGGCAAATCATCCTCCGCCTGCCCCGCCGCCCGGCGAAGCGCCCGGTTTTCCAGCACGAGGCGGCGTTTTTCCAGCGCCCGGCGGGCGCTTTCCACCATGCGTTCGGCGGGAAATGGCTTGGCGATGAAATCATAGGCGCCATTGTGAAGCGCATCGACCGCCATCGGCACATCGCCATGGCCGGTGATGAGAATGACCGGAAGATCGGCATCGATCTTGCGGACATGGTCGAAAAATTCGAGCCCGGTCATGCCGGGCATGCGTACATCGGTGATGACGACGCCGTCAAAATCCTCGTTCAGGGCCGCCAGCGCCTGCTCGGCACGGGAAAAGGAGGTGACCGGCAGTCCATCGAGTTCCAGCGTCTGCACCATCGCCTTGCGCAGCTGAGAGTCGTCGTCCACCAGGAATATGGTTCCATCCACCGTCATGTCATGCTCGCTTCAGATATACGGAAAAAGAGGTGCCCACCGGGCCGCTCACCACCTCGATACGCCCGCCATAGTCCGAAGCAATATCGTTTGATATGACGAGGCCAAGGCCAAGGCCGCTTTCCTTGGAGGTATTGAAGGGTGAAAAAAGCTGGGCGCGGATGGCCTCGGGAATGCCCGTGCCATTGTCGCTGACGGAAAGCACGACCATGTCGCCTTCATCGCGCACGCGCACCTCGACGCGGGCGGCGTCAATTGCTTCAGTGGCTTCCAGCGCGTTTTGCAGAAGATTGATGAGGATCTGCTCCAGCCGGATACGGCTGCCGAGCACTTTCAGATCCTGATCCGGCAACACGATATCCAGCGCATCCATCTGCCCGGAGAAGCGGCTGCGCAACAGCATGACCGCACCTTCGATAACCAGTCGAACACTGACAGGCTCGGCGGCGGTGCGGCCCTTACGGGCCAATATCTTCAGGTCGCCGGTAATCGTGCCGATACGCTCGGTCAGCGCCGCGATGTTTTCGAGATTTTCAGTGGCCTCGGACATGCGGTCGCGCTTCAGTAGCGTGCGGGCATTGTCGGCAAAGGCGCGGATGGTCGCGACCGGCTGGTTGATTTCGTGCGCCACGCCCGCCGCCACCTGCCCCAGAATGGAAAGGCGGTTGGCCTGCACCAATTCGTGCTGCACATTGCGCAACTCGCCCGAGGTCTTTTCATGCAGGGCGATTTCGGCCTGCAGATGATCGCGGGTCTTCGTCAGGTCGCGGGTCCGCTCCTGCACCTTCATTTCCAGCTCGGCGCGGGCGCGCTGCTCCTCTTCCTTTTCCTTGAGTGCCTTGTGCCTGCGCCAGAGCCACAGGGCCGAAAGCGCCATCAGCGGCATCAGCGTCGCCAGCGCCACCACCCTGCCCTCGCGGATGGCGGCGTTCAGCGCCGGCGCGACGGGTTGGAGATAATGCAGCGTCCATGAAGTGGTCGGCACCGGCACTTCCAGCCGCAGATAGTCGCCGCGTTCCCTCCCCGGCTCATCGACATGAATGAGCGGAATACCCTCGCTCGCGCGCCGCGCCGCCCGAAACGGCAGCGTTGAAAGCGCCTCATTGCCAAATTGCAGGCTTTCGGAAATGATTTTCCGCCGCGCCTCATCGATCGGCGCAACGGTCTTGAAGCGCCATTCCGGCACGCTGGTCATCAGCACGACGCCGTTTCTGTCGACCACATAGACCGGCTTGCCGCCGATGTTCCAGTCTGTCTCCAGCCGGTTGAACTCGACCTTGGCAATGACGACGCCAAGCGGCCGCCCATCGGCGGCATCGATGCGGCGGGAGATATAAAGACCCGGCCGACGGCTGACATTGCCGAGAGCATAGTGCTCGGACATGCCGGTCTTCATCGCCGCCTGAAAATATTCGCGGAAAGCATAATTGGAGCCGACAAAGCTGTCGTCCTGCCGCCAGTTGCTCGACGCGATGGTCAATCCGGTCGGCCCGGTCACATAGATCACCGAGGATTGCGTACCTTCAATCAGCCCCTCCAGCTTGCGGTTCAACCGGTCGAGGGCAGGAGCACCGCCGCCGTCCAGCGCGGCGGCAAGATCGGGATCTCCAGAGAGGACAAGCGGAATGGCGCGCGGCCGCTCCAGCGCGACATTCAGGAGCGCGATCTTCAGTTCGGCATCCGTGGCGGCCTCGGAACCGGCCATGCGCAGCGCCTGATTGCGGGCGAACTCATCGGCCACCAGCAGAACGCCAAGGCTGACGAGCAGCCACAGGCCCGCCAGCGCCAGCCATTGCGCCCGCCGCTTCGCATGGGAATGAGATGTCTGATCCTGATAGGTCATGCGACAATTGTGCGGATTTACGCACAGACCGCAAGAGATTTTGTCCGGAATTCCGCACAAATGCCTATGGGCGGATCAAGCGCCAATAAAAACTACTTTTGAAATCAGCCAGTTACACCAAATAAGCAAGTCTGGCATGCGTATTGCACATGACTCCGCAATCGGCGCGAAGCCGTCAACGTCACGGCGATCCCGGGAGGCCAATAAAGGCAGGGTGAGGCCGAGGAGGAAAAAACATGATCGATACGACAGCCGTGGCCGCAGGCCACGCCAAGCAGCCATTCTACAAGCACCTGTATTTCCAGGTTCTGGTGGCCATCATCGCCGGTATCGCGCTCGGCCATTTCTATCCGGCTTTCGGCGAACAGCTGAAGCCGCTCGGCGACGGCTTCATCCGCCTCGTCAAGATGATCATCGCACCCGTCATCTTCCTCACCGTCGCAACCGGCATCGCCGGCATGAACGACATGAAGAAGGTGGGCCGCGTGGCCGGCAAGGCCATGATCTACTTCCTCGTATTCTCCACGCTCGCGCTCATCGTTGGCCTCATCGTCGCCAACACCGTGCAGCCGGGCGCCGGCATGAACATCGATCCGGCCACGCTGGATGCCAAGGCCGTCGCGACCTACGCCGACAAGGCCCATGAGCAGACCATCACCGGCTTCCTGATGAACATCATTCCGACAACCATCGTCGGTGCATTCGCCAGCGGCGATATCCTGCAGGTGCTGTTCTTCTCGGTGCTGTTCGGCATCGCGCTCGGCATCGTCGGTGAAAAGGGCAAGCCCGTCACCGATTTCATGCATGCCCTGATGTATCCGATCTTCAAGCTGGTCGCGATCCTGATGAAGGCCGCCCCCATCGGCGCTTTTGGCGCCATGGCCTTCACCATCGGCAAATACGGCATCTCGTCCGTCACCAACCTTGCGATGCTGATCGGCACCTTCTACGTCACGTCCTTCCTGTTCGTGTTCGTGGTTCTCGGCGCGGTCTGCCGTTATAACGGCTTCTCCATCGTCGCGCTCATCCGCTATATCAAGGAAGAACTGCTGCTGGTTCTCGGCACGTCGTCTTCCGAAGCCGCCCTGCCGGGCCTGATGAGCAAGATGGAAAAGGCCGGCTGCAAGCGCTCCGTCGTCGGCCTCGTCATTCCCACCGGTTATTCCTTCAACCTTGACGGAACCAACATCTACATGACGCTGGCGGCTCTGTTCATCGCGCAGGCGACCGGCATCCACCTGTCCTTCGGTGAACAGATCCTGCTGCTGCTGGTGGCGATGCTCTCCTCCAAGGGTGCCGCCGGCATCACCGGCGCGGGCTTCATCACGCTCGCGGCAACCCTCTCCGTCGTGCCTTCGGTTCCGGTCGCCGGCATGGCGCTGATCCTCGGCATCGACCGTTTCATGTCGGAATGCCGCGCCCTCACCAACTTCGTCGGCAATGCGGTCGCCACCATCGTCGTTGCCCGTTGGGAAGGCGAACTGGATCAGGACCAGCTTGCCCGCGTCCTGAGCGGCAAGGAAGAATTCACCGGTATCGCCGATGTGGATCAGCTTCCGGCTTCGGTTCAGCCCGCCGAATAATACGACCTCCCAAGGTCCGGCCTGTCCCGGTTTTCCGGGCAGGCTCTCGCATGAAGGCCGGCGCATCGGGATCGATGCTCCGGCCTTTCATCGTTCAAGCCTTCCCGCGCACTGAAAACGGTTTTTATAAGCTTTCCGATGCTGTAGAGCCGAATAGGAAGAACGAATGCGAAGAACGGAGTAGGCCCATATGAAGAACCTGTTTCTGGCCTGGCAATTCTGGGCGCTGTTATCGGCGGCTTTCGCGGCATTGACCGCGATTTTTGCGAAAGTCGGCATCGAAAATGTCAATTCCGATTTCGCCACCTTCATCCGCACCATCGTCATCCTCGCCGCCGCCGGCCTGATGGTTTATGTGACCGGCAACTGGCAGCAGCCCTCCACCCTTTCGGCACGGACGTGGATTTTTCTCGTGCTTTCGGGTCTGGCGACCGGCGCCTCGTGGATATGTTATTTCCGGGCGCTGAAAATCGGCGACGCCGCCCGCGTCGCCCCCATCGACAAGCTCAGCGTCGTCTTCGTCGCCGTCTTCGCGGTTCTGTTTCTGGGGGAACGGCTGTCGCTGCCCAACTGGCTGGGCGTAGTGCTGATCGCCTGCGGCGCGGTGCTTGTGGCATATCGCGGATAAGGCGGGCGAACAGCGCTGCCCGGCCGGATGAACGGCCGGGACATTCGCAAAGTCATCAGGTGCGTGCCGACGCAGCCTTGTCCAGACCACGCTTCACACCGGCAAACAGGTCATCGAGCTGCTCGGCGGTGATGATCAGCGGCGGGCAGAAGCAGATAGATTCGCCGATCGGGCGGGTGATCACACCCTCTTCCTCGATGGCAGCGGCGATGGCGAGCGTCGCATCGCCCGGCTTTGTGCCTTCCCATGGCTTTATCTCCAGCGCGCCGAGAAGACCGACACCGCGCGAGGAGTGCACCAGCGGGTGATCGGCAAGCGCCTTCAGATGATCGAGGAACCTGCCCTCCAGCCGGGCGACATTGCCGACCAGATCGCGCTCCTGAATGATCTTCAGGTTCTCCAGCCCTACGGCCGTCGCAACCGGGTGGCCGGAGGCGGTGTAACCATGGCCGAAGGAGCCGATGCGGTCGGACTCATCGGCGATCGGCTGGTAAAAATTATCATTCATGATGATCGCCGAAAGCGGCATGTAGGATGAGGATATCTGCTTGGAAACGACAAGCACATCCGGCTTGATGCCATAGGTCTCGCAGGCGAACATCTTGCCCGTGCGGCCAAAACCACAGATCACCTCGTCCACGACAAGCAGAATGTCGTATTTCTTCAGGATTGCCTGCACGCCTTCCCAATAACCTTCGGGTGGCAGAAGAACACCGCCGGCACCCATCACCGGCTCACCCCAGAAGGCTGCGATGGTTTCGGGACCTTCGCTGAGGATCAGGTCCTCCAGTTCTTTCAGGATGCGTGCGGTGAACTCCGCCTCGCTTTCGCCGTCCCTTCCGAAATGCACATAGGAGGGGCAGGCGGTATGCAGCATGCGGTCCAGCGGCAGGTCGAAGCTCTCGTGGTTGCGCGGCAGGCCGGTGATCGATGCGGAAGCAATCGTCACGCCATGATAGCCCTTGATGCGGCCAATGATCTTCTTCTTCTCCCTTTTGCCAAGCGCATTGGAGCGATACCACACCATCTTGGCGACAAGATCGTTGGCCTCGGACCCCGAAGAGGTGAAATGCACCTTCGACATCGGCACCGGCGAAAGCTCGATCAGCAACTCGGCAAGATCGACGGACGGGCCGTGCGTCTTGTAGGAGAAGGTGTGGTAATAGGGCAGCTTCTGCATCTGCTTTGTCGCCGCGTCCACCAGCCGCTGTTCGCCGAAACCGAGCGCCACCGACCACAGCCCCGCCATTGCCTCGATATAGCGCTTACCGCTGCTATCAGTCACATAGATACCGTCGCCGCTTTCGATCACCAGACCGCCGGTCTTCTCGAATTTGCGCAGGTTGACGTTCGGATGCATCTGGTAGGCGATATCGCGTGCCTCGACGGAATTCGGCAGAATGGTCATGGGTGAGGGCTCCGTTTCGGTTGGATGGGCTGAAGCGTCAGACGTGCTGGCCGCCATTGATGTGAATTTCCGCGCCGTTGATATAGCTCGACTGCTCCGAGCAGAGAAAATGGATGGTCTGCGCCACCTCGGCCGTGGTGCCGAGCCGTCCGAGCGGCACCTGCGCCTCCACCAGTTCGGCGGTTCCCGGAGAAAGGATCGCGGTGTTGATTTCGCCGGGTGCGATGGCGTTGGCGCGCACGCCACGCGGGCCGAATTCATGCGCCAGCTCCCGCGTCAAGGCCGCGAGCGCCGCCTTCGATGTCGCATAGGCCACGCCGGCAAAAGGGTGCACCCGCGAGCCGACGATGGATGTGACGTTGACGATACAACCCTTCGCCGCCTCCAGTTCCGGCAGAAGCGCGCGGGCAAGCAGCGCCGTCGAGACAAGATTGACGTTGAGCACCCGTGTCCAGATGTCGGCCGTGGTATCGGCAACGCCAAGACGGCTTCCGCCTTCGCCCTTTGGCGAGATGCCCGCATTGTTGACGAGAGCGGCAAGCTTTCCCTCCGGCAGGCGCGAGCGCACTTCATCTGCCAGTTGGTCGATGCGGGAGAGGTCCTCGAGATCGGCCTGGATATGGCTCTCCCGCGCCGAAGGCCAGCGGCACTCCTCCGAAAAGGGTTGCCGCGATACGGTAAGGATTCTCCAGCCTTTTTCCTGAAACAATTTGACGGTGGCATGCCCTATTCCGCGGCTGGCGCCGGTCAGAAGCATATAAGGAACAGCCATATGAGAACTCCTGTGCCATGCGGACCGTTGAGCCGGGCGTGCATTCAGCCCGCATGTTAGAGAGTTACAATCGACGAACAAGGGCTTTTTTGTCGCGGCAGAACGTTGGAAGACGAGCGACGGGCTAATCCCATTTGATGCAGGCCTTTCACCCGAAGGGAATATTTGAAGCCAGCCATTTGCCCATAAAATGAAACCTCCCGAATGTGTGATCAGTATTGGGAGGGGGCAAGAATGCGTATCGACATCATCGACACGGACGCCGGCTTCGAGGCGATCCGGCCAAACTGGGAAGCGGTGTTCATGGCCGATCCCCATTCCCGGCATTTCCTGTCCTGGGGCTGGCTGCGGGATTACATGCCGCGCCGTAAACGATGGTTCATCCTGGCGCTCAGGGAACGCCCGGAAGGATCGCCCTATGTCGCATTTTTTCCGCTGCGCATCGTCACCGAACCGGACAAGAAAACCGGACGCTTCCACGACAGCATCGTCATGGCCGGCAATGCGGCGGCGGATTACACCGGCTTCATCACCCTGCCGGAATATGAAAATCAAGCGGTTGCCGGTTTCTGTTCCTATATTCGGCAACAGAACTGGACCGAACTCAAACTGGACTATCTCTCCGGTCCACCGGAGCGGCGCGACGCGATGATCCGCGCGCTTCAGGGGCCGCTTGTCATGTTCCGAGACAACATGCCGACCAACCCCTACAACATCAACAATTGCATCTGCCCGGTCGTGGCCCTTCCAGACACGTTTGACGGCTATCTCGACAGCCACATGAGCAGCCAGACCCGTCAAAAGCTGCGTCGTTTCATGAGGAAGGTGGAGGGCGGCGACGAATATCGCATCACCTTCGCAACGCGGGATACGATCAAGCGGGACATGGACATCCTGTTTGATTTCTGGCGTATCCGCTGGGCGCCGCACAAGGGCAAGGAACGCACGGAACTGCTGATCGGCGCAACGCGGCAGATGCTGATGGATGTCTATATTCGCGGCGATCTGGAAGTGCCGGTCCTCTGGTTCGGCGACCAGCCGCTCGGGGCGCTGGCCAACATCATCGACCGACAGAAAATGTCGGTTCTGTTCTACATCACCGGTCGCGACGAGAACTGGAAGACCCCCTCACCCGGGCTGGTGCTGCACGGGCACTGCATCCGCAGGGCGATCGAGCAGGGTTTCAAGACCTATGATTTCCTGCGCGGCAACGAGCCATATAAATATTTCTTCGGACCGGAGGAGCACAGGCTAAGCTGCACGCTTTTCCGCACCCGCTCCGGCGATAACCTCGGTGGCACGCTCCACCCGCGCAGCATACGCTTCGTCTATCAGGAGGGCCTCAAGCTTTACAAGATGGGCAAGAAGGCGGCCGCCAATATCGCCTTTTCCCAGGTGCTGGCGGCAGCGCCCGATCATATCGGCGCGCAATTCGGACTGGCCAACCTGACATTTGACCGCGGCGACTTCCGGGAAGCGGAAATCGCATTCCTCGGGCTTCTCGGCAGCGGTCAGGACCCTGTTCTTTTGTGGATGCGCATCGGCGAAACGCGGCTCGCGCAACAGCAATATAATGAGGCTTCCGAGGCCTTCCGTCAGGTGACCAATCGCGCCCCCTTCCATCGCGAGGCGCTCTATAAATGCGCCGTCGCCCTCATCGCCGCCGAAAGGACGGTGGAAGGCGCGGAAATCCTCGACAGGCTGCAACACTACCATTCGGATGACGCGACACATCTGGAATATGCGCAAAAGGCGCGCGCAGCCCTTGCCCGGCTGGATCTGCCGAAAGCGAAGGCTACAATCCCTGCCGATGTCATCACGCTTGCCGCCAAACCGAAAACGACGGGCAAGCGCTGGCACCCGCCAAAGGTTTTGCATTGAACGGAATGATCTGTAAGTTGCGGCAGGCAAAACCGGCCGGACGACTTGCAAGGATTTTATATGTTTCTGACCAACAGGGATATGCTCGACCTCATCGAGCTGCGTCATGATCTGCACCGTCATCCGGAAATTTCCGGCGAGGAGAAGGAAACGGCGCGGCGCATCCGCGATTTCCTTGCGAAGGCAAAACCGGACCGGATTCTTGCCGATCTCGGCGGCCACGGCATGGCAGCGGTCTATGACAGCGGAAAAAGCGGTCCGGCGATCCTCATCCGCTCGGAACTCGACGCGCTGCCCATTCACGAAAAAAGCGAGGCCGAATACCGCTCAGGCACCGATGGCAAGGGCCATCTTTGCGGCCATGACGGCCATTCAACCATTCTGACAGCGCTGGCGCTCGGCCTTTCCAGAAAACGCCCTGAGACCGGCAGCGTCATCCTGCTTTACCAGCCGGCGGAAGAAACCGGTGCGGGGGCGGCGGCTGTTATCGCCGATCCGCGATTTGGCGCGATAAAGCCGGATTATTCTTTCTCGTTGCACAATCTTCCCGGCCTGCCATTCGGGCATGTCAGCGTGGTGGAAGGGCCGGTCAACTGCGCCTCGCGCGGCATCAAGATCCGTCTTTCCGGCAAGACCGCGCACGCCTCCTCCCCGGAGCACGGCGTCTCGCCGATGCGGGCAATATCAGAACTGATGCCGGCTTTGACCGATCTCGGTTTCGGTTTCCCGCCGCAGCCCGATTTTTCGATGGTGACGATCACCCACGCCGCCATGGGCGAGGCCGCCTTCGGCATTTCCCCGGCTGATGCGGAAATCTGGGCGACGCTCAGGACGCTGACCGACGACCGAATGGAAAAGCTTTGCGCGGACGCGGAATTGCTGGCGAAGAAGATCGCGGATGAACAGCAACTGACCCTCGACATCAGCTATGACGATATTTTCCTGCATTGCGAGAATGCACCGGAAGCCGTCGCCCATATCCTGCAGGCGCTGGTGGAGGAGAAAGTTTCAAGCAGCTCGGAAGGTCTGCCCATGCGGGCTTCGGAGGATTTCGGCCGCTTCCGCGCCGTCTCGTCATCGGCAATGTTTTTTTTGGGCGCTGGCAGGGACTATCCTAACCTGCACAATCCCGACTATGACTTTCCGGACGGGCTGATCGATATCGGCGCACGCATCTTCATGCGCATCATTCGCAATCTCACCGACGCGGGATAAGCAGCGGCCACTCTTTAGCCGCCGCCGTCAGCCGCCGCCCTGCGGCCCATTGCTGGGTCTGGCGGCGCGGACCGCAGCCAGTCCCCTGATGCCTTCCTTATCGCCGATGGACGTCAGGCTTTCGAAAATCTGCGCAGCGTCGGCATAGCGGCGCATGGCAAGGTAGGAATATCCGCGCAGCACCATCAAATCGGTTCGTTCATCGGCAAGCCGCGCCCGTTGATCGAGCAGGAGAAGCGTTTCCGCATAACGTTTCGACTGGAAGGCTGAAACCGCCCTGTCGGCCAGGATCGAGACCTGCAATTCCGTCGCCCGTGGACGCTCCATCTGGGATTTCGTCGCCGAAACGGCAGCATGGTCCGTCAGCCCCATGCGCAGATAGGCAAGGCTCTGACCATAGGCCGCATCGCTTTTCACTGTGGACTGACCGCTTGCAATGGCGGATTCGAAGGCCTTCAGGGCCTCTGCCGGACGGTTCGTTTCCATCAGGCACCAGCCGAGATCAAGCGCCTGCTGCGCCGGCAGGCGCTGCGGATCGGGATAGACGGCGCAGGAACGTGGGCGCGAGGCGGCACTGCTCGTCCTTTGCGTCTGCGACGGCAGGCGCGCCTGCTTGCGCGAGGGTTCCGGGGCTGGCTGCTGGACTACAGGCGGCTGGCTGTAAGCCACCACCGTCTCTGCTGCCTGAGGCGTATAGGGCGCGGACGTTGTTGCCTGAGACGCGGCGGTGGCAGGCGGCGCGGTAGCGGGTGCAATCGGCTGCATGGATTGGTCCACCATGCGTGCCGTTCCGACATCGGCAATGCGTTGTGACCGGCTTGCCCATTGCTGCTGGATGCCGCGCAGCCCGGCGAGATTGCGCAGATCGTGATAGCTGACCGCCATGCCATAGGCCGAAGGCTCATCATCCGCTTTCCAGCCAAGCGCCGTGCCGAACCATTGCAACGCAAGCTGCGTTTGCCGGAAGGCAAGCGAATACCAGCCGAATTGCTGCGCGGTCGCGGCATCCTTGCGGGTCATCGTTTCCGCTGCGATGCGCTGCAACACGTCCGGCGGCAACACGACAGGCGGCTCAAGCGCCAGAAGATTGGCGGTCGCGGCAAGATAGGTCGCAAGCGCATCATCGGATGCATTACGCCATTTATACATGACGTCTTCGGCCTCACGCGGCTCGTTGCGGTCAATCAGCGCAAGCGCCAGCCCCTGCGAGGCCGATGCGCCGTCTTCCTCTTCACGTGCCTTGCGGAACCACTTTTCCGCCTCCGTCATGTTCTTCTGACGGATATTGTACCAGCCGAGCAACAGGGCATCGCTTGCAAGCTTGTCTGTCTCCGCAAGCCTTTCGAGCCGCATCAGGTAAGCGGAGGGAACGGAAATGCCCTCTTTCTCCCCCGCCTTTGCCACGAACTGGCGGGCGAGATCATTCTTGACCGGCTCGAATTCCAGCTGACCGTCCACACCGGGTTTTTCCTTGGCCAGCAACTCGTCCATCATCTGCGATGGCAGAAGCGCTGATGCCTTCTGCACCGTGGCGAGCCGGTCGCTTGGCACCGTGCAATTGCTGAGAATGTAAAGATAGGCGTCCCGCGCCCGTCCCATCCGGTCGGTATTGGCAAAAGCATCGGCAACACGCCACAGCACATCCACCTCGCTGCAGGTGAGCAGGCCGGGATTGTTGGCGGCCGCGTCCACAACCGTCGCATATTGCTTGAGATCGGAAGCGTTGACGAGGCGCTGGCGGGCTTCGGCAAGCGAAAGCATGCCCGTCAGATTGTCGGGCGGTTGCCAGCCGGGCTCCGTCTGCTGCCGGTCGGCAATCGCTTTCCGTACTTCGGCATAACGGCCGTCGGTATAAAGCTGCCACATGGCATCAAGCTGCGGATCGCCGTTCTCAGGAATGGCGAGCGGATCGGCAGGCGGCGTCCAGTTGGGATAAAGCGTGCGAAGGCGGGCAATTTCAGCCTGAAGGCGCTGGGTATCGCCCTTAGCCGCGAAATAGCGCAGCGCACTGAGATCGACATCAGGCATATCGGGTGCTGCCGGCTGGGTCGCTCGCGGTGCCGGCACCTGCGCCGTTTGTGGCTGCGATGTCTGTCCGCGGGTCTCAGTCTGCACCATCGGCTGCGGGTCAGTCGCGGGCACCGTGACCGGTGGCGTCGCAGGCTGCGTTACCTGCGCCATTTCGCGGTTCTGGAGGAAAGCATTGATCTGCGCAGGATTGGCCGTCGCCGGCGATATGCGCGGCACCGCACGATTGTCACCGACCGCCGAAGTATGCACATCCGACACCCGCCCGAGAATGCTGTCACGCCAGTGGAAGGCGGCCAGCGCAATCAGAAGCAGGATGAGAGCCGAGGTCGACAGAGGCTTGTTCATCGGCATTCCCCGTTATTCCTTGCCAGAAACGACAATGCCAGAAGATGCAATGTAGAAGGATAATAAAGCGTTGGCTGGAAGCTCTTCAGTTCAGCGGGAACGCTCGCGCCGCCCGCCGCACAGGCTGCCAGCGCCGGAATGATGCGATAACCGGGATCTGACAGCACGTCCTTGACCGTGCCGTTCTTGAGATCGAAGGTCCCGGCTGCACCGCTTTCCAGCGTCATGCCGTCTTTCAACCGGGCAAGCAGTTCCGGCGAGCCCATTTTCGCCCTCGAAAGATAAAGTGGTATCCGCACCGCATTATAGCCGAACTCCGCCGGAAAACCCGAGGCCGGCTGCGGTTTGGTCTTCACCGACACCCAGTCAGCCGGCAGTTTTTTATCGCTGAAAGCGAATGCGCCGATCTGCGCCGCCCCATCATCGGCGAGAGCCTTCCAGAGCGGCGATGGCGCGACGAGATTAAGGACCGGAAAGGCCTCGAAGATCAGATAGGAAGGATTGACCACCGGCCCGTCATCCCGATCATCTTCACCAAAACCGCTGGCGGCCGGCAAAAGCAACGTCCTACCGCTGCGCTGCACGACGGTCTTCTTCAGAATGGCGGATGCAATGGCTGCCGAGGCCTCGGCATAGTCCTGCCGGTTCCATTGTCCGGCGGCCAGCGCCAGCGCGTAAGCGATCAGAATGTCGCCATCCGTGGCGTTGTTGATATCAGTCACATGCGGTCTGGTACGGGGATCCCATTTCCACGCCGAAAGCCCGTCATCGCGCACGAGCAGTTCGGTGCGGGTGAAACTCCAGATCAGCTCGAAATCGGCAAGATTATCGGAAAGGACGGCAAGCCACATGCCATAGCCCTGCCCTTCGCTGTGGCTGATATTACCATTGCCTGTGTCGATGATACGCCCGCCGGGATCAAGGAACACGCCTTTATAGGCCGCCCATGCCTCCGGCGAGACCGATGCGGCGCGGCTGGCGGAGATGTTTGCGGTGAGCGCCATCAGCGAAAGACAAAAAATGCCGACAAATCTTAAAACCCCTGACCTCATCGATGTCGCCCCATCAAACGCAGCATCACGAAGGTAGCGAGGCCCAGAAGCGACACGAAACCGATAAACGCCAGCGAATAGGAAAGCACGTTGGAGGACAGCCAGTTTGCGGCAATCAGCCTCCAGTTCGAGAGAGAGAAATCCCGTGTCGTATAAAAATACGGCCTCTCAACCTCCACCGTCTCGATCTTTTCGGCCGTGGCGTCGTAAGCGGCGACCCGTCCGGTGACGTCTCGCCAATGGTTTTCGCGCACCATCGCCGTCATGCCGTCCCGAAGCTCCGCCGACGTTGGCGCAGTGGCAAGTGTCCAGACCCCTTCACCGGAAGGGCTGAGGCCCTGTGCCATCATGAAGGAGACATTTCCGGGCGGTGCATAAGGCTGCTCTGGTGCAGGCAGGAAACGCAGCGTATCCGAACTGAGGTCGAAATTCCGCTTCATCCACTCCTCCAGGGAGGAGACCTGCCCCTCCCAGACGCCGCCATCCACCCGCTCGCGCCAGTCGTTGAAGAGGGTATCGCTGTTTTGGGCGGGCGGCTGGACGCCGGTCCCGATCTTCCAGGATATCTGGCTGGAAGGAACGAGATTGAACTGGCTGATCAGCGCCTGCGGAATTTGAGAAATCGTTCCGACGAACAGGGCGTCGCGATCACCGATCACCAGCGGCGAGGCGACAGTTTCGACATTGATCGGATGCCCGGACACACTTGCAAGCCGGCTGATGAGCGTCGCGGCCGCCGACATCGTATCGGTATCGAAACGATCGAGCGACAGGGCGACAGGGCCTCCGGCCGCCCTGTAGGGCTGCCCGGCACCCGCCATCGCCGCCAGATCCGGCTTGCGGCCGATCCGCGCGAAATCCGGCACCTGGATTTCCGAGGTATCGAACAGCGCAAAACGCGGGGTCGCGCTGGCCGGTGCACCGGGCGCACAGGCCTGATCCTGCGCCGTCATCAAAACGGCCTCGATGGTCACCTTGTTCGGACCCGGCTTGAAATGCCGCATCGTCACCTTGATGGGCAAATGCCGGAAAATACCGCCGCCATTGTTGGAAATCGGCACCGTCGAGGCGATTTCGTCATTGACGTAGATGTCGATATGGCTGCCGGGCAATACCTGCGACGAATAAGCGGCATCGAGCAGCAGGGACGCCTCGCCATAGGCAGAGGCATAAAAATCGGCAGGCATGCCGATGTAGAACTCGTTGCGGAAACGCCGTCCGCCAAATTCAGCACTCTCTATACCCAGCTCGGAAAGAGCGATGCGGCGGTCCGACATGATGAGCGGTACATCCGGCGCGTGCCAGCTGCGGGTCGAAAAGGTCGTTCTCTGCGCACCGGGCGTGCGCGAAATGGACGAAAACAGCGTTTCTATCGCCGCCTGCACCGCCTGCGTGGTCGGGCCGCTGACGAAGAGCGGAGAGAGGCCGCCAGACGCGGCACTGCCGAAACCGGCAAAGGCGCCCGCCGATGCCTCGGGCGGCAGCGCACCGGAAAGGCCCTCAATCTCACGCGCGGTGCCAACGAGGACGACCAGCGTTCCGGCTCTGGGTTCGGTGGAAGGCGCAGAAACGAAACGGATCGTCTGGTTCGGCATCTGGGTTCTGAGCGCCAGAGCCTGCGAGAGCCGCAGGAGCGAATCCGCAAATGCCGGATTGCCGAGCCCCGGCGCGACGATCTCGATCGACGTTGCCGCCTTGCCATCCGGCCCGGTTGCCTGAATATCGTCTATATTGGCGAAGTTGCCGGCAACATTGGCATTGAAGGCAATATAGGTGCTCGCCGGATCGACATCGGTCCACAGATCGTAGGTGGACTGGATTGTGCAATCGGTCCGGTGACGCTGCTGCACGCCAAGCGTCACGACATTCGCCCCAACCTGCAAGACGCCGGGCGGAATTTTGAGCGAAACATTGCCTTCGCTGTCGGGCGCTTCAATGCGCGCGGCATCGAGCGGAACATTGTTCAGGCTGACCTGAAAATTCGAGCTTTCAGGTGCGACCACGATGGCGTTCTGATAACCGATATTCAGGGCAACGGCGGCATTCACCTGCTCTGGAGTGAGGTAGATACTCCATTGCCGCCTGTCTATCTCACCGGAAAGGCTGAGCTTTTCGTAGGGCAATATATAACGGCGGCGGCTGTCGGCGGCCAATGACGGCGCCTGGGCCGGTGCAGGCCTTGCACTTTCCTGACGCGCCGGGACGGTGACGGGAGGCAAAGGCGCCGGCGGAGCGGCAGCCGGGCGCTGTGGCGGTTGCGCTTGCGACGGCTGAGCCTGCGGCGGCGGCGGGATCTGGGCCGGAGCTTGCTGGCGAGGTGCTGACGGAGGTATGGCGGGTGGCGGCACGGGTGCCGGCGTGGTCTGGGACGGCCTTTCGGGCGACATGTCAAAAGGTGAGGACTGCGCCACAGCACCGGTTGCAGCGGCTCCCCACATCAGCACTGCCAGTGAACTCCTGATCGTTTTGCTGCCGGTCATTTCACGGCTCCGGCAGGTTTGACGGTTTTGGAGGCCGGCCGGAGCGCCTTCGCCAGATAAAAAAGGCCGCGCTGCGTCTGGAAGAGTGAAATCGCCAGGAAGATTGCCGTGCCGCGAATGAGGCCGGGGTTCTTGCGGCGCACGCGCTGGAACTCGCTCCACTGTTCGGAATTGGCAAAGATGAGGTCGGCGATCAGGCGATGATCGACGGCGCGCTGCGGCGAGAAAGTGCAGCCGATTGAAACGAACCCTTCGCCGCGAACTGTCCGGACGACATTGATGGGCATGGTTTCCGGTACGCCCTCGCTATGGGGTTTGACCTTCACGATCGCTGTCGTGTTCTTTTCGATTGCGGTCGAATTGTCGAACAGATTGATCAGCAGACCATGCACCGAGACGTTCTCGATGGAAGCCGGTACCCATGCCTCGCTACCCTCAAGCTTGACCTCGCAGCGCCGCTTGACGGTGATGCGGCGCGACGCCGATTTGTCGCCGCGCTCCGAGACGACGCCGAGCGCGCAGCCCGCAAAGATGAGGTTGAGCAGGTTCCAGCCGCCGACGACAAGCGTGACATCCGCCTTGTAGGGCTCGCTGTAGATGCGCCAGGCGGCAAAGGCCATGGCCACGACCAGAAGCGCAAAAATGACGAAGAACGGGCGGCTGATTTCCGAAAGCCGCGCCTCTGCGATGGATTCGTCCTTTGCCGTCACTTTGAAGGTCGGCTTGCCCGGATTGAAGATCACCGAAACGACGGCGGGCAGAAGGTGAACCGTCTGCACATATTCATAGAGTTCCGAAATCCACGGCCAGCGGAAGCTGCCATAGAGATAGTTCTGCATCATCAGGTTCACGAGCATATAGGCCGCGGTATAGGCAAGGAACTCGCCACCCGAGGCAACGAAAATCTGAAGATCGAAGAACAGGTAGAACAAGGGCGCGAACAGAAAGATCGTGCGCGGAAACGGGAACAGCCAGAACAGCGTCGATGACATGTAGCAAAGACGTTGTGTGAAGGAGAGGCCACGCCGGAAGAGCGGCTGGCGGAAAATCAGGATCTGCATCATGCCCTGCGCCCAACGGCTGCGCTGGCCGATGAAGCTTGCAAAAGTGGCCGGTTGCAGCCCGGCGATCAGCGGCTTGTCGACATAGATGCTGTTCCAGCCGCGCGAATGCAGCGCCAGCGCCGTTTCGCAATCCTCGGTGATGCTGACACCGCTGAAGCCTTCGGTATCCTGCAGCGCCTCACGCCGCAAGACAGCCGCCGAGCCGCAGAAGAAGGCACCGTTCCATTTGTCGAGACCGCGCTGGATGATGCCGTAGAACATCTCGTTCTCACTCGGCATCGTCTCGAAGGTGCGCAGATTGCGCTCGATCGGATCGGGATTGACGAAGAAATGCGGTGTCTGGACGAGAAAGAGCCGAGGGTCCTCTTCGAAATAACCGACCGTTTCCAGCAGGAAATCACGGGCAGGCGCATGGTCGGCATCGAACACCGTCACCAGTTCCCCGGTCGAGTGGGCGAGACCGTTATTGAGGTTTCCGGCCTTGGCGTGAACGTTGCGCTCGCGTGTCAGATAACGAACGTCGAGATCCTCGCAGAGCTTCTTCAACTCCTCGTGGCGGCGCTGCGCGGCCTGTGCCTCGACAATATTGCTGGCATTGCGCTTCTGCACCGAACCGCCATCGTCCAGCAGCCATACGGTGAACCTGTCCGCCGGATAATCCATGTTCTTGGCCGCCGCCAGCGTATTGGCCAGAAGCTCCGCATCCTCGTTGTAACTTGGAACGAAGACATCGACCGTTGGCCGATAATCGGGCGAGCCGGGCCGGGTCTTGCGAGAAGGCAGCGGCATCGAGACGATGACGAGGCTGAGCCCCAGCATCACCACGCTGTACATTTCCGCGAGATAAAGCAGAAAGCCCGGAATGAAGTTCTCGAGCTGGTTGACGGGCGGCAGGGTACTGGTGGTGCGCCAGTAGACGTAACGCAGCACGATGGCCGTGCCGAAACCGAGCGCCACAAGACGCCAGGCCCCCTGCCCGTTGAAACTCTTGATCGTGGCAAGAAGGACAAGTGAGATCGCCGTGGCGACCAGATGCGTCTGCAGGCTGATCGGCATCGTGATGATGGCCAGAACGCAAAGCGACACAAGCAACCAGACAATGATCGTGATGGCCTTGTTCATCCCGAAATTTTCCGTTCTTTTCCCCACCCGGAATTCTTACCCGGATTTTTTGCAACGACCTCTTCTACCCTTGTTCCAGCGCCTATCTGCATCCCTGAGCCGCTCCCGAACCGGACAGACATGCTGGCGAGGGAATGGACACCTGCGGAACCTGCAAAGGCTGCCGGCTCTCCGCCTTCACACCTTCCGCGCGGCTGCCAGCCACGGCAGGCCTTGCGGGCTGGGCGGGGAAGCCGGCCGATGTTGGCGACGGAATGCTGACTGCCGCTACCGGCGGCAACGGCTGCGGCTCGGGCCGAACAGGCGCGACAGCTGCGGCGGCACGGCGCACAGGCGGTCTCGGCACACTCGCAGTCACTTCGCCCCCAGGCCGCATCGGCACGTCATCCGCCTTGACAGGATAGACCGGATGGCCCGGCCGGCCGAGGTTCTGGTCCACCGCCTGCGGCGTGCCGTAGGGGTTCCAGCTTTGCGAGGCATAGGTGCCGGTAATCGTGTAATTATACATGACGGCCAGAAGCCGTTCGACACTCGCATCCGACTGGCAGAGCCGCAATCGCACCTTGATGCGGCCGAGGTTGCGGAAATCCTGCCGCATGCTTTCCGGCGAGCGTATGTCCTGCCAGCCATAAAGGCAGGTGTCGCCGCCCCTGCCGCTACCGGCAGCATAGGAAAAGGCGCCGTAGCCGTTCTGCAGGTAATTGGCCGACATGGCGATGTTTTCGCCCGGAAACTCCGCGCGGATTTCACGCGCGACAGAGGCGGCCCTGAAACCGGTGAACGTCAGAGCGTCGCGATCGGTATCGCCCGCCTGCTGCGGACCGAAAAATTCCGCCTTGATATAGTTTTGTCCGGGCGTTGCCGCCTCGGAACGCAATATGACCTGCTGCGCCACGGCGTTCGAATAGGTACGGTTGATGACAGTGACGATTTCCGGACCGCCTGGCGGCGGGAAAACAAGCGCCTCGGACGGAGACAACATCTGCGCGCCTCCGAACGACCGAACGCCCGCAGGAGTATTGCAGCCCGCAAGAACCGCAACGGAGAACAGCAATGAAGTATAGGCAGAAAATCTCACTGCCCTGCGCCCCTTTGTTTCCCCAACGCCGCCCAGGTTAAAAGGAGACCGAATCACTAATGACCAGACCATTGTTACGAAATACGTGAGGACTACGAATAAGCAATCTCAAATTTCCGTTGTAATTTCTGAGACTTTATGGCTTTCGAATCACTGCGGATCCGATGTTGGCCATGCCCGACGGCGGAACCAATTGCCGCGGTATGGGTTGGCTCAACGTCAGGTCGATAATTTTTACGGTTGCAGTGCAATATGTCCCATGGTCTACTTGCCCTCATAATTACGTATTTTTATTGGTCTAATTTTTCATTCAACTGTAAAAACAGAGAGTTGACGCATGACTGTGCAATTTCCGAGCATCGCGCAGGCGCTTGCCGAAGAGATCGGAACATTACGGAAATGGCTGGATAAGGACGCACTGCCCCTATGGTGGGAGGCAGGTTCCGCCCGACCCAACGGCGGTTTTTACGAGCGCCTCGGCCAGGATGCAAAACCGGTTTTTTCCGATGACCGCCGCGCCCGCGTACAGCCGCGGCAGGCCTATTGTTTCGCCGCCGCCGGCCAGCACGGCTGGCAGGGCCCCTGGAAGGATGCGCTCTCGCATGGTCTCTCCTGGTTCGAAAAGGTCTATCGCCTCGATAACGGCCTTTATGGCAACCTCGCCGACCAGACCGGGAAGCTGATCGATCCATCCTTCGATCTCTACAATCAGGCTTTTGCGCTTTTCGCCTCCGCCCAGACGGCCGCAGCCATTCCCGACCGCAAGGACGAGATGCGCGGACGGGCGCTCGACATTCTCGCCATCCTCAAGCGCGACTACAAACATCCCGTCGCCGGCTTCGAGGAGGCAAATCCGCCGCGTACGCCGCTCTGCTCCAATCCGCATATGCATCTGTTCGAGGCGATGCTCGCCTGGGAAGCGCAGGACCCGCAGGGTCCGTGGTCAGCGCTGGCCGATGAGATCGCCGATCTTGCGCTGACCCGCTTCATCGATGGCGGCAATGGCGGATTGCGGGAATTCTTCGGCCATGACTGGACGCCCTATGAGGGCGACAAGGGCCGCATCATGGAACCGGGTCACCAGTTTGAATGGGCGTGGCTTCTGGTGCGCTGGGGCAGCCTGCGCAACAATGAAGAGGCGATCGACAAGGCCAAGCGCCTTTTCGAGATCGGTGAAGACCATGGCATCTGCCCGCGCCGCAAGGTGGCGATCATGAGCCTCTATGATGATTTTTCGGTGCATGACGGGCTGGCGCGGCTGTGGCCGCAGACAGAATGGCTGAAGGCGGCGATGCGCCTTGCCAGCGTCACATCAGGCGAGGAACGGCAGCGTTACCTCGCTTCGGGCCTCAGGGCCATCGGCGCGGTGCAACCCTTCCTCGACACGCCGGTCAGGGGATTATGGTTCGACAAATGGCCGGCCGACAGGCCAATGCTCGACGAGCCGGCGCCGGCCAGTACATTCTATCATATCGTCTGCGCCATCTATGAGGCGGAGGCGGTGCTGGCAATCAGCGGATAATGTCCGGGCGGGCCGAGCGGGCCGGGCGTCCGCTCGGCCCGCTCGGCCTCGGTTAAGCCTTTGCAGGGCGCACCACGCGCCAGTCGGGCTTGCCGAGATTGTGTGGCCAGTTGTGCACGTCCTTGTCGTTGAAATAGACGACTTCTTCCAGCCTGGGAAAATCCGCTTGCTTCAGCGTCACGTCGTTCATCCACGGGCGAACATAGGAATCGCCGCCTTCATAACCGAGTTCAGCGACCCAGATCGGCTTGTTGAAGGTTTCGACAAGCCTATAGCCTTTACGCAGCAGATCCGAGAACTTCTGCGGACCGCCATATTCGATCTTGTCGTACTCCTCGAGACCGAAGACCGAAAGGCCGACCAGGTCGGCATAGCTGTCGCCGGGATAATAGGCCTTGAGACCATCGAGACCCTTCGGAGACCACATGACCTTGACGCCGGGGACCGCCTTGCGGGTCATATCCACCATGCGCTTATAGGCTGTGATGTAGTCCTGCGGATTCCACCCCGACCATGAGAAGCGGCCGGACGTATCTTCCATTTCCTGCCCCCAGCGCAGGATGAGCGGGCTTTTCATGGCCGACATGCGTGCTGCAATCGCCTGCATGTTCTTGTCGTAGTCGCCTCCCAGCACCTTGCGGCGCAACTCGTCGGAGGTGAGACGCCAGTTGACGTCCCAGGACCAGGGCTCGACCGTGATCATGACATTGCGCTTGCGTTCCAGAGCATAGGCGTCCGCGAGCGCAAGGCTGTCGAGATCCACGTCTTCCCAGGGCAGAAACAGATGTTCCGTCGCCACCCCGGTCTGGCCGGTGAAATCACCATGCGGATCGTAAGCGCCGAAGCGGATGCCGTCCGCATGCAATGTCGGGCGTTTATCGGCAAGTGTCTTCATGCCCGTGGAACCCATGGGCACTACCCCCTGGGCGTCCAGCTTGAATATGGGATACATGCTGGCTGAAGCAGCAACAGCGGCCCCACTTGCGAAAAGCAGTCTTCTTCTTGTTATTTGCATGACACTTTCCTCCTACCTCGTCGCGGTCATCGCCTTGTCGTAAGCGGCGATCTGCGGGGTGACATCGTCCTTGCGGACAAGTTTCAGGAATTCATCTCCGGGTCGTGGCGGGTTATGCCGGAACACGTACCAGGGGCCGCCCTGCTTGCGCTGGTAAAGCACCTTGCCGATGCGGCCATGGTCGAAGCAGGTATCGGCCTTGCCGCTTCCCGCGGTACTCTTCCATGTGGCGCGCATGCACAGCGTGCCATTGGCATCCACCGTCCAGCGGCCATCGCCGACCGACTTCACGCCCTTTTCTTCCGTGGCGGCAACGAACTTGCGGCCATCGGCAATGAAGCGTCCGCCGCCCGTTTCCCATTTCCAGGTCTTGTCGAAGTACATGTCCACGACTTCGCTGGTTCTGAGCGGTTTCGGCGTCTTCGTGCCGCCTGCGGCGTGGACGGCACTGGGCGCGATCACCGCAAGGCAGAGTACGAAAGCGGAGAATCCGCATTTGCTTATTGTTGTTCTCATCACAGCCTCCTCCTTCTATTGTCCGACCCTATTGTCGGCCAGCATGATTTCTCCGGTTGCCATCACCGGTGGCGGCACCATGGGCTCCGCCTGGATGTTTCGATCTCCGGGCATTCCCGGCAGCGCGATGCGCAGTTTCAGGCGCACCGATCTCGCTCCTTCCACGCCCGCACCGGCCACGGTGAACCGCGTTTCGGTGAAGCTGACATAGGGTTGTCCGTGCGACAGCGCCTCCAGCCCGCCAATTGCATGGGAGCTCAATTCCGCGGCACTACCGGCCACGAGCAGCGCCGAACAGGCGGCGGCAGTCGCCGCGCCACGCAATGCCGGCAGCTTCGGCAAACCGTTTTCCATCGCGTGGCGGATAAGCAGAAACACCGAGAGGCCCGCGTAAATTGCCACATTGATCGCGGCGAAAACGAAGAAGCCTTCCGCTCCGCTTTCCCGCGGCGCCAGCACCATCGCCAGAAGGCTTATCGCGGCCAAAACCATGTAAGGCGCGATTACCCGGAGTGGCAGCGGCGGTGTTGCCTGCGTGCCCTTCGGCGTAATGCGGAAGTCGACGAAGTCGCCGCGGATCGTATCGCGTATCGCCGCAAGCACCCCCATCAGCGACCAGGGCCAGCGCAGGAACAGAAACACCATGGCTTCCCAGCTGAACAGCTTGGCATTGTGCGGGCGAAATGCCCCCGTAGCCCGCCAGAAGAAGGCGAAAACGATCATGATCAGCGAAATCGGCAGAAAATGCGCCAGAAACGCCGGATAGGAAGCGTTGACCAGCACATGCCCGCGCATCAGGGCGACGGCGGGAAGCACGAACATCAGCGCCATGAATCCCGAAAACAGCGGATACCAGAGCTGCGAAAACAGGAACTGGAACTTCAGCCGCAGGGGCAGCTTCGGCACATAGTGCCGTGAGTATTGCAGCAGGATGGTCATCAGGCTGCGCGACCACTGGAACTCCTGCACGATGAGATCGGCAAAGGTCGACGGCCCGTCGCCATGCGCAATGGCGTTGACAGCATGAACACCGCGCCAGCCACCGGCATTCATCAGAAGCGTAGTGGAATGGTCCTCGGCAAGCTCGGGTCCAAGCCCGCCCACCTCACGCAATGCTTTCGTGCGCACGGCGTAGTGCGAACCGATGCAAAGCGGCGCCCAGCTATTGTTGTATCCCAGCTGCAGCGCACCATGCAGGCTCGCCTCGGCATAAAGCCTGCCACGCGCTGCCCAGCTCTCACCGGCATTGGCATCGCAAATACTCGGCGCCGAGACATAGCCCACCGCAGGATCGGCAAAGGGACGGATGATCTCGCTGAGATATTCCGGCTCCGGCACGTGGTCGGCATCGAACTGGGCGACGAAATCATACCGCTCATAACCGTAATGATCGTAGAAATAAGCGAGATTGCCTTCTTTGCAACGGGTGCGGCGCGGCCAGGTCTTGCGATGATAATCGGCCACACCTTTGCGCGTGGAAACGAAAACACCATGCGCACCGCACCATGTCAGCGTCTGCGCATCCGGGTCTTCATCCGCAAGCCAGACGTCGAATTCCAGCCCCTTCTGCTCCAGCATCGCGAGCAGCGTTTTGCGCACAACGGCGAAGGGTTCCGACGGCGCCTTGGTGACAACCATCGCCACCCGCCCCTTTGGCAAAGCAGAGCGTCGATCGACAACCCTGGCGTTCAGGAAAATGAAAATGAAATAGGACGGCAAAAGGGTGATCCACGCGAGCGTCATTGTGACGACGGTGTAATAGGGCCAGTCGATGACCCGGTCCCGGTCCAGCCACCAGATCCAGAAATAGGCAAGTGTCACCAGCCAGCCGCCAATACCCAGAAGGTAGGCCATGCGGTTCCAGCCGGTAAAGACCGGCAGCATCCGCAATTCGCCTGTAGCGACGCGCGATGATGCGACAGATGGAATGGACCGCGTCTTCATGACAGCACCTCCAGCCCGAAGCCGGGGCCGGCCGTGCGGATGATGGTGTCGATATCCGAGCGTTTCGGGGTAAAGCCAAGTGTTTCTTCCGCCCGTTTTATATCCGCAAACAGGGCTGGCGGATCGCCGGCACGCCTTGCGCCGAAATGCACCGGTACCTCCTGCCCCGTCACACGGTGGATCGCCCGGATGATATCGCCAACCGATGTACCGTGGCCGGAACCAAGATTGACACGCAGCGTTTCGCCGCCATCGGCCAGATAGTTGACGGCAGCGACATGGGCATCGGCCAGATCGCTGACATGGATGTAATCGCGAATGCAGGTGCCGTCGCTGGTGTCGTAATCCGCGCCGAAGACATCGAGTTGCGGCAGTCGCGAAGCGGCCGCCATCAGGGCCCGCGGGATCAGATGGGTTTCCGGTTCATGGCGTTCACAGAGTTCGCCATCCGGGTCAGCGCCCGCAGCGTTGAAATAGCGCAATGCGACGAAACGCAGTCCATAGGCTGCGGCATAGTCATCAAGCGCCATTTCGAAAATCAGCTTCGTGCGTCCGTAAGGATTGACGGGCACCTGTGCCGTTTCTTCGCGGATCGGCAATTGCAGCGGCACGCCATAGGTAGCGCAGCTGGAGGAAAACACCAGCCCGTCAATATTCTGCTCGAGGCAGGCGTCCAGAAGCGCCAAGCTACCGCCGACATTGTTGCGGTAATATTTGCGCGGGTCTTCGACGGATTCGCCGACATAGGCATTGGCGGCGCAATGAATGACGAAGGACGGCGCGAACTCCTTGAGCGTGGCCTTCAGCAGACCACGGTCGAGAATGTCGCCCTCGATAAACGGACCCCAGCGAACCGAATCCGCGTGACCCGTCGAGAGATTGTCGTATGCGATGGGCTTGAAGCCGGATTGAGCCAGCGCCTTACAGATGTGGCTGCCTATGAACCCGGCCCCGCCCGTGACGAGGATTGTGCGGGGCATCTCATACGGCCTCCGCCACATATCTGCCGGACAGCAGCGCGTCGAAATAGACGATGGTTTTTTCCAGTCCTATTTCGAGCGGTACACGTGGTTGCCATCTGAGTTGTTCCTTGGCCCGCGAAATATCGGGACGCCGCTGCTGCGGATCGTCGATCGCTGCGGGCAGATGGACGATCCGCGAGCTGGAATTCGTCATGCGGATGACGATATCAGCCAGTTGCCGCACCGGAATTTCCGTCGGGTTGCCGAGATTGATCGGCCCGATGCAGTCCTTCGGCTTTGCCGAGAAACGCAGGAAACCGTCGATGAGATCGTCGACATAGCAGAAGGAACGCGTCTGGCTGCCATCGCCATAAATGGTGATGTCGGTGCCTTTCAGTGCCTGTACGATGAAGTTGGAAACCACACGTCCATCATCCGGGCGCATGCGCGGCCCATAGGTGTTGAAGATGCGCCCGACCTTGATATCGACGCCATAAAAGCGGTGATAATCGAAAAACAGCGTTTCAGCGCTGCGTTTTCCCTCATCGTAACAAGCTCGCGGCCCGATTGTATTTACATTGCCGAAATAGCTTTCAGGCTGCGGATTGACGAGCGGATCGCCATAGACTTCCGATGTCGAGGACTGCACTACGGTTGCACCGCATCTGCGGGCGACTTCCAGCACGTTGACTGCGCCAAGCACATTGGTGAGCAGGGTGCCGACGGGATCTCGCTGATAATCCGGCGGTGAGGCCGGCGAGGCGAAGTTGAAGATCAGCGAAACATCGATATCGTAGGGTTTGCGCACGTCGTGCTCGACCAGCAAAAACCGCTTATTGTCCCGTAAATGCTCGACATTCGCCGTCCGTCCGGTGGAAAGATCGTCGAGACAGATCACCTCGTGGCCGCAGGCCAGCAGGCGTTCGCAAAGGTGGGAACCAAGGAAACCAGCGCCGCCATTGACAAGAACGCGCTGGCCTGGCCGCCACTCGGAATAGATTGTGACGCCGTTATCATGCTCGTTGGGAACGAAATTACGCATTACACACTCCTCCCCATGAGGAATCAGCCCGGCTGATTCGACTTGAACTGGATCAAACTCCCGATTGTGCGGTATCTTGAATATCATCCTCCGGTTTTTATTTCTTCTGGAGGTTTTAATATTTCGATTCGATAGATTTCAACTTTTATGATAGGCGCGACGAAAAACAGGTCAACTTCATTTTATGGAAATATTACAATTGATTACCCGTTATTACTCAAATTAGCCCCTTGATTTAATACTTTTTAACTATGCCTCCATTATGCCTTTCTTATTGAGCATTAGCGCAAGCTTCGCTCAACCAGTCGGGACTATCCTGGTTTTGTAAGGCTCGGTCCACCGGGACAAAACCGCCCGGCGAGATGCGACAGACAGTCGATTTCAGGGGACATACACTATGAATGAAATGCCTTATTCCCATAGCGGCAAAGCAGCTCGCCGCTGTCATTTCGCACTTGTTGCCACAGCACTTGCGGCCTTCACCTTCGCCGCTTCTTCCTGCTCCGTGGTCGAAGACGCCGTTCTTATCAAGACCGCATCTGCGAATACGGCCACGATGAAGACGCGCGTTGCTCCGGCCAAGGCTTCCTACGGTTACGACAAGGCAGGCAATGCGGCTGTTACGCTTGTTGCCGACGCATCGTCGTCCGAGACGCCCTCGATATCGCGGCCGTCCTACTCCGGTTCTTCCCCCTATATCTGCTCACCGAGCGGATTTGGTCAGAAGTCCCGCTGCTTCCTGAGGCCCTGAGCCTCGGCAGAAAACCTGATGATACTGGCGCCTTGCGACCTTCGCCGCCCGGCGTTCAGTTTCTCCAGCCGGAAAAGGCCGCGTCTTCGTCTTTATTAAAGAAGCGTGAGGCGGCTTCCGTGCGGTTACGCACATGCATCTTCTTGTAGATGTTACGAACGTGTACCTTCACCGTGTTTTCCGACAGGTGAAGCCGGTCCGCGATGATCTTGTTCTGCGTTCCCTTGCAGAGAAGGTCGAGAATTTGCACTTCCCGCGTGGTCAGCGCCGACATTTCGCTCCTGCTGACAGCGAGGGCGTCAGCACGATTGGCGATTACGGCATTGTTTTGAACGTTTTTGCCGTTGACGGCCTGGGAATAGGGCGTGAGCTTGCCAAGAAGAGCGGCAGGAAAATGCTCTCCGCCTTTCATGAGCAGGTCGACGGCCGCCATAAAGACGTCAAGCCGGAGGTTAAGCGGCAATACGCCATCTATAATGCGCGTCCCCACCAGTTGCTTCAGCGACTCCTCGCACTTTTCGATGGTTTCGACGACCAGCGCGATGGCAGCATCGGGGTGTTTTTCGCGAATGATTGAAAGAACGCCGTGAAGCCGCTCCGACGATAGGCGGTATGGCAATACCAGCCGGACATTGGCGCCGTAGTCATCGTCGATCGTCGCCGACGAAGCGACGCTGACCACTGCGAATGTGGGGAACTTTTTGCCCAACGCCTCCACGAGGCACTCGGAAAACAGGTCCGGATCCGCTATGATCAATAAAGTTCCATTTATAGGAGCAACGGCACCACTCTGTTTAGCCGCATAATCTGAAGTTCCCATGAACATTGACGCCTCCCTAAAGCGCTTACGCATTACATTCTTTTGGTTGTGTCGTCTGTGTCTGCCGAGCCCCCCCCTGAAAACATAAGGGGCAATTCCCGCCTCAAGCCATGTCAACTATCATTAATTACCCGTTAATTAAGGAGGCTAATACGAAAAGCTGTGTAAATAAATGGCCCAAACGGGTTATTTTTTACAATTGACGTACAAAATAGGTTACGCAATGACAGAATCACTGATCCCGGAAATGTTGGAAAAACAAACACATCGGAAAAGCTTTCGCTGCGGTTTTGTAATCCGGGAAAATATAACTTTTAGTTGAAATCCCTTTACATACCTCCCCGCCAGGCGCGCCCGGAGGATGTGCCGTTTCGGGATGCAAGACTTTTCTCACCGAAATAAACCATGTTTTTCGAAAAAGCCGCTGGCGATCGCCAAAGCCGCTTTATTCCCGGCGAAAGCGGCGAAACGACCGCTGCGCAACACCCTCCGACATATATATTCGGGGTGAAAGCGCCAATATGTTTAACCCGAATTGATATCTAGGAACGGCAATTTTTCTGCTGCACAGTCTGACCGTCGCTGAAACGGCGACCGATGGAAAGACAATCCCGGCCTTTGACGTGTGTTTGCAGATGCCGGTTCCTTTTCAAGAAACATAAGACCGAAAAGACGAAAGCCACCGCGCTCCCCATTGGGGCGAGGATAGGATTTGTGCGCCTTTTTACCGAGTAGCGCACAAGGGCTGAACGAAAAGAGCCCGGTCACGGGCCGATGCCAAACCGCAGGTGATGCGTAACGAGTACATCTGCAAACATCAATCTTTGTACAACGCGGAGCAAGCGCGAAAAAATCCCATTTAAGATGAGAGGGATTTCGAAAGCTGCTCCGAGCTTTTTCGGAGGAAATAGAAATGGGTTATGATCCAAAGTCATCCGGCAGCGACGACGACATCACCAAGATCGGCGCGCTTTCCGATGGTTTCGCCAACACGTCAACCAATGACGCCAAGGTGGAAGACAGCAACGTCGGCACCGCAAACGGTGAAAACCGCAATAACGACAACAGCGACAACAGCACCAATGTGGATGTTGACGCCAAGATCGATGTTGACGCCAATAACGGTGACAATCGCGACAACGACTATGACTGGAGCTATGACAGCAAGTCCTATAGCGACAACGACACGACCACCAAGACAAGCACCGAAACCAACACTGATATCAAGGTCGACTACGACTGGAGCTATGAAAGCAAGTCGTACAGCGACAACGATACCAATGTGAAGACGATCACGGATACGGACACCAAAACGTCCAACTATTCCGACAACGACACCTCCACCAAGACCACAACGACCTCCGACAGCTTCAACTCCGCGGACAGTTTCTACAAGTCGGATGACGACTTCGGCAACATCACGGGCGTCAAGGATGTCGGCAATCTCGGCATCGCAGGCGGAGACCTCACCTTCAACCTGGGTGACGACTTCTCCTTCACACTCGATGTCGACAATATCCTCAACAACTCGCTCGGCGGAGACGGCAACGACACCGGCTTCAGCATGGTGCAGGCCAACCACCTGGCGGACCAGGATCAGGCCTACGACATCAAGATGCAGAATGGCGGTGCGGAAAACCACCTGAGCGCCAATGCCGGTGACGCCTATGGCGCCGAAGGCATCGACGGCAAGGGATGGGACCTCAAGGCCGGCGACGACGCCGCAGGTACCAGCACGGCAGATGCATCGGCAATCCTTGCAAATTCCGGCTTCCATCTGGAGCTGGTGCAGGGCGCCAACATGCTCTCCAATGCCGTTGACGTCACGATCACAGGCGGTAACTCGCATGTGTCCGATGTCGGTGAGGATCACTCCTGATACCCACCTCTTGACGAAAAGAGCTGCACCGGCATCCGCCGGTGCAGTTCGCGGTTGAAGGACCGGTTTGCGTGAAAACGAAGCACCGCCTTTGAGACGTGTGCCGTCCGCACCCCAGGCCCTGCCGCGATGATCGGGGAGGACCTCCAATGCATATCGACAAGATTTCCGACATGATCGCGCATTTCATCGGCCTTTTCGATACGGTGATCGAGGATGCGCGTCTGAGAACCAACTATAGCGAAGGCCCGGCGCATTCCGATGCGGATCGCCTGCCGGACGATGAGGCAGCAAAGCTGCTCGACAAGAACTACGACGTAGCCCTCGACGACTACGACCCCGGTGTCAAATATCGTGCCGGCTATTATGATTTCGATTACATACGGCCGCATTTCGCCCGCGCTGTCGAATACGACATGCAGCAGCTTGCAAATGTTGTACCGGCCGATATTTCCGGCGCTAATTTCCGCTTTCCCGGCCGCCTCTCCTTCGAGGAAGAACGCGAACTGGTGGTCCATACCGGACCCGGCTCGGTGATAGGCCATGTTACACAGGTCAATATTCTTCAGGACGACGACTATCTGAACATGACGGACGGCCCGAATGTGGCGCGCGACACGACTTTCGTGACGGAGCGCACCGTCGAGTTCTACAATGAAGCGTCGGTCTTCACACCTTTCTCCACCTTCCAGCGTACCGACAACTACGATGCGTTGCAGGCGCTTGCCAAATCCGCGCATGACTACATCGAACACGCCCGTGACAATGATGTCACTTCGCTCGGTACCGGCGCGGACCAGGATTTCGTTCTGGCCGGCAACGATATCAACGGACTTTACATCAATGGCTCCATAGCCAGCGAAAAGCCAATGCTCGATGACTTCATGCCGGATCGCGGCATTGCCAAACCGCAGGAAGAGCCGGAAAAGAGCGATGTTTCGTTGCATGAGGACAGCCCTGCAGGCAATAGCCTCGATATTGCCGCTGGCGCCAATGTCGTGGCCAACATCGCCACGCTGGTCAATACCGGCGTCATGACGTCCGTTACCGCCGTCATGGGTGACTATCACCAGATCGACGCCATTACCCAGGCCTATATCTATAGCGATCGGGACGAGATTTCTTCCGTCTTCACCCACTCCGAAGATCAGGCCGCAACGGCCGCATACAACATCGCCAGCTTCGAGCGCAGCGTCTATCCCGGCGCGGAAAATGCCGCAGCGGACAGCCACGAGACGGGTGAAACGCCGATATTCCCCACCGCCTGGCGCGTCAGCGTGCTGGAGGGGGATGTTTCCTTCGTACACTGGATCGAGCAATACCAGTTCATCAGCGACAATGACACGATGACGATCACCACGTCGGGTGCGACCGTCAGCCTGCTGACGGGTGGCAACGCCGCGCTCAACATCGCCAATTTCCTCGGCATCGGCATGCAGTACGATCTGATCATCGTCGGCGGCAATGTTCTGGACATGAACCTCATCAGCCAGATTGCCGTGCTTTACGACAATGACTGGGCCCGCGCCAATCCTGACGCGCCTGATGGCGCCACCATTCAATCCGGCAACAACCTTCTCTGGAACGACGCCAGCATTCACAATGTCGGCAGCAATGACCGTTTCGAGACCATGCCTGATTACATGAACCAGACGGTGAACGCGATCAATGAGCGCGACCCGAACATGCCGGATGCACTTGCCCACGACGTCAATTTTGCCGGCTATCAGGGATTGAACGTCCTTTATATTACCGGCAACCTTTATGACGTCAGCATCATCAAACAGGTGAGCGTGCTGGGCGATTCCGACGATGTGACGCAGGCCGCCGCCAAGGTTCTCGAAAACAATGAGAACGCCACCGTCAATATCGATACCGGCAGCAACGCCGTCGTCAACATTGCACAGATCGTCGATTACGACAGCTTCGGTTCGACCACCTATGTCGCCGGCGGCGTTTATTCAGACGCCATTCTGATACAGGGCGGCATCATCGAAAATGATACGTCGCAGCCGGCGCAGCACGGCCAGCTGGCAAATGAGGTCATCGCCTTTCTTCACGACGACCCCGCCACCATCGAAAACGAATCCGACGGCGTCATCAATGCCGGCCACGACCTGTCATGGTCAAACGCCCATTCGGCCGACGTCATGCAAGCGGTCACTGCATAGGTTTGGCAAGCGGGGCGGGAAAAACGCACAACAATACGCCCCGCCCGCCGCAAACACCGCAAGATCACCGAGGGGACCGATAAAAAATGGATCATATTTCAAGAAAAACCATTGCCGACGGGCGCTCGCTGGATTTGCCGCTTGATCAGGATGCGGAAGACAGCAAGCTAACCGACGCCTGCATTTCGGCCATCAACGAAGCCGTTGAGAACCTTCGCCAATTATCCGGCGCAGAACAGGTGAAAAACCCATCGACCTCCCAGAACGCAGCGCCCACGCAACCTCCTTCACAACCGCTGGCCCAAATGGAGCACCCGGCGCAATTGCGCGACGTTCCACCGGAGAGACCAGCGCCGCAACAGCCCCCACAGCCAACCTCCCCTATTGAACCCCAGGCCAAGGTCGACAATAGCGACCTGCCTTTCGTCAAGACCATCGACAATAATGACGGTCCGATCCGCGAAAACGAGCGCCGGCCCGTGACGGGCGGTGGCGGCAACGGCAAGGAGCCGACGGACAATGGCGGGGGCGGTGGTGGCGGAGGCGGAAGCCAGAGCGGCTTCCACAAGCGCAGCGAGCCGATCAACTTTGCCGCAAGTCTTGCCAAGGGTATCGCCGCTGTTCGCCGCAACATGGTGGTGGTGATGCTGTTTACCGTCGCCATCAACATCCTGCTGCTTGCGATCCCGCTTTATCTTTTCCAGATCTCGGACCGGGTGCTGACCAGCCGCTCGATGGATACTTTGGTGATGCTGACGGTAGCCGTCCTGGGCGCGGTTCTGCTGCAGGCCTTCATGGACGCGATCCGCCGCTTCATCCTGATGCGCACCGCCGTCGAACTTGAGGTACAGCTTGGAGCGCCGATCCTGTCCGCCGCCGCCCGCGCCTCCCTGCATGGCAGCGGCAAGGACTACCAGATCCTGCAGGATCTGCAGCAACTGCGCTCCTTCCTGACGTCGGGAACCTTGATCGCCTTCCTCGATGCGCCGCTCATGCCGCTCTTCATCGTGGTGGTCTATCTTGTGCATCCACATCTCGGCATCATCATCATGGTCTGCTGCGCGGTCCTGTTCATCATCGCCTGGCTGAACCAGCGTTTTACCGCCAGACAATTTGCCGAAGCATCCGGTTATCTGAGCCGCGCCAATTTCCATCTCGATTCCATGTCGCGCAATTCACAGATCATCAATGCGCTCGCCATGATCCCCGAAGCGGTGAAAATGTGGGGCCGTGAAACGGCGGGATCGCTGAAGTCGCATGTGGCGGCACAGGATCGCAACATCATGTTCTCCGGCGTCTCCAAGGCCGCCCGCATGATCACCCAGGTAGCGCTTCTGGGCTGGGGTGCCCATCTGTCGCTCTCCGGCGAGTTGACCGGCGGCATGGTGATTGCAGCCTCCATCATTTCCGGCCGTGCGCTGGCGCCCATCGAAGGCGCGATCGAAGGCTGGCACCAGTTCAACAAATCCGCCGCTTCCTACGGCCGCATCAAGCAGCTTCTGATCAGTTCGCCGTTGAACTTTCCACGTCTGCGCCTGCCCAACCCGGAAGGACGCCTGGATGTGGAGCGTATCCTCTTCGTGCCGCCGCCGCAAAAGAAGGTGATCTTGAACGGCATTTCCTTTTCGCTGAAAAAGGGGGAATCGCTCGCCATCATCGGTAATTCCGGCTCCGGCAAGACGACGCTTGGCAAGATGCTGGTCGGCTCCATCCTGCCCACGTCAGGCAATGTCCGCCTTGATCTCATGGACCTGCGCAACTGGGACCAGCGGCAATTCGGTGAAAGCATCGGTTATCTGCCACAGGACGTGCAGCTTTTCCCGGGCACCATCAAGGCCAATATCTGCCGCATGCGCGACGATATCGAGGACCGGCAGATCTATGAGGCAGCGGTGCTGGCCGATGTGCACGAGCTGATCGCCGGCTTCCCACAGGGTTATGAAACCGTGGTCGCCGCCGATGGCGCACCGCTTTCCGGTGGGCAGAAACAGCGCATCGCACTTGCCCGCGCCTTTTTCGGCGATCCCAAATTCGTGGTGCTGGACGAACCCAACTCAAATCTCGACACGCAGGGCGAACAGGCGCTGGCCAAGGCGCTGCTGCACGCCAAGAAACAGGGCATTACCACCGTCACCATCACCCAGCGGCCGGCGCTTTTGCAATGCGTCGACAAGATCATGGTGCTGAAAGACGGATCGGTCGCCATGTTCGGCGAAAGAATGGATGTGCTGAAAGCGCTGTCCGGCAATGGCCGCCCGAGCAGCCAGTCCCCGCAGATCGAGGGTTGAGGATCGTCATGTTCAAGAAGAAAAACGCCATTGTCGAAGTCAAACCCCAGGGCCAGCTCGAATGGTACAGTGAAGTACCGCGCTCCATTCGTCTGCACAGCTCCATCGGTCTTGCCGTGCTGCTTGCCTCTTTCGGCGGCTTCGGATTCTGGGCCGGCACCGCGCCGCTCTCCTCGGCCATTATCGCCCAGGGCAGCTTCGTCGCCACCGGCAACAATAAGGTCGTCCAGCATCTGGAAGGCGGCATCATCAAGGAAATGATGGTCAGCGAGGGCGATACCGTCAAGGAAGGCGACGTTCTCCTGACGCTCGACAAGACAACGGCACTTGCCAATGAACGCATGTTGCAGCTGCGGCGGCTTCGCCTGGAAACCATCGTGGTGCGCCTGCGCGCCGAGGCACAGGGCGAAAAGAACTTCAAGGTGCCTGACATCGTCATGAAGGAAGCCGGTGATCCCGATATCAACGCCATCATCCAGAGCCAGAACATCGTATTCCACAGCAAGCTCATCAAGCTTGAGGAACAGCTGAACCTGATCGACAAGAACATCCGCTCGCTGGAGTTCCGCTATGCGGGCTATGATGGTCAAAAACAGTCTTTCGACCGGCAGTTGGCGCTTCTGACACAGGAACGCGATTCCAAGGAAAAGCTCGCCAAGGACGGCGTTATCCGCAAAACGGACATGCTGGCGCTGGAGCGTGCCATTGCCGACGCCATGGGTGACATCGCCCGTCTGAGCGGCGAGATGAACCAGAGCGAAGCGGAAATCGCCAAGTTCAAGCAGGAAGCGGTCATCGCCGTCAATGCCAACAAGCAGGCCGCGCTCGATGCGCTTGAAACCGCGGAATCCGATCTCGACAGTGTGCGCGAACAGGTTCGCGGTGCCGCCGAAGTGCTGGAACGCACCGTCATCCGCTCGCCCGTCAATGGCACCGTCGTGCGGTCCTATTACCATACGCCGGGTGGCGTCATCACCACGGGCAAGCCGATCATGGAAATCCTGCCCGCCCATGTGCCGCTGATCCTCGAAGCGCAGGTTCTCAGAACCTCGATCGACCAGCTACACGAAGGCCAGACCGCCGCGATCCGTCTGTCGGCATTGAACCGCCGCACCACGCCGGTCCTGAATGGCAAGGTCTTTTATGTTTCCGCCGACAGTATTGAGGAAAATGCCGGCCTGCAGGTCAAGGACGTCTATATCGTGCGCGTGCAGGTTCCCGACGAGGAGATCGCCAAGGTCCATAATTTCCACCCCGTTCCCGGCATGCCGGCCGATGTTCTGATCCAGACCTCGGAACGCACCTTCTTCGAATATCTGACCAAGCCCATATCGGACAGCATGTCACGCGCGTTCAAGGAAAGATGAAGAAGTATCAGTAACCTACACTGTCTTTTCCGCAGCGATCAGCATATAATATCCGAATATATTTCGTCGGGGCGGGAGAAGCGGCATGGCGGCGATGTCGGATGTATTGCTGCTGGTCGGCAGGCTGAATTACGTGTGGACCAACACCGAAAGCCTGATGATCTATCTGATCGTCCATCTCCTGAAAGTGGAGAAGGAAGCGGCCATCGTGGTGTTTCTGACGCTCAACACCACGCGGGCGCGTATGGACCTTATCGAGCGCCTCGCAAAACTGCCGTCCACGGAGGCAAAGGACCGCAAGACCATTCTCTCCATCATGGCGCGGCTGAAAAAAGAAGCGAAAACGCGCAACAAATACAATCATTGCATCTATTCCTTCGACGACAAGGGCGAAATCGCCAGCACCCAGCTGATGCGGCTGGTGGAAGACGACAGCAAGGTTCGCTACGGCAAGGTCGAACGCATGGACGAGAAGGAAATCGAGCACCTCGAAAAGTCGATCGCGGATATTGTCGAGGTCAGCAAGGATATTTGGAGCTTCATCCACGCCAGCCCGCACGTTTCGGCGGATTATCTTTAGAAGTATCTCTCCTGCGTCATCCCGGCCTTAGTCGACGCGCATCCGCGCGGCGAAGACGAGTTGTTTCAGCGAAAGGACTTGGGCTGGCTGGTTTCCGTCTCAAGGCCGGAATGGCGGTGAGAGAAACCGCCATGAACGCTGGTCAGGTGCACGCTGCCCCGCGCCGCTTTTGCCGGCAGGCACAATTTTCCGGCCGCGAAATAGAGCAGGAACGAACCGATCTGATATGGGAAGATGATATCGATCTCCACGAAGGAGCGAACGACGAAGAGCGCGCAGATGGCAAACAGGATAACGCCTTGCGGGTCGCTCTTTCGCATCAGCACCGAGCGCAGATGGCCGAGCAGCGTTCCGTAAAGCACCATGCCGAGCAGGATCATGCCGACGAAGCCGTTCTCCACCACCGTCTCGATATAGGTGTTGTGGAAGTGGAAACCGCTGCGGCCAGTAATGAAGAAGTCGTTCCACAGGCGTTCGGCATCGGCAAAACCCGCCACCCAGAACCCCTGATATCCGACACCGAGGATCGGCGTCTGTTTTGCGGCCTCGATGCCCTGCTGCCAGAGATAGGTACGGCCGGTCAGCGTCGAATCCTTGCCGAAAATACCGAGAATGGCATCGAGCAGGCCGAATTGCAGGGAGGCAACAACCAGCAATGCACCAAGACCGCCAAGCGCGAAAAAGGTCATCTTGCGGTTGGCGGGCGAAAGCATGCCGATCGGAATGAAACCGATGATGAGGGCGACCACGGCCGCCGTGGTAATGGTTGATGTGGCCGATTGCGACGCGAGGAGGCTATAGGCCGATAGAAGCCCGGTGACACCGGCAATTGGCAGCCAGATACCCCTTTGCTTGAGGACCAGCACGGAGGAGGCGGCAAAAATGACTCCAAGCGAGGCGTAAAAGCCAAGCTGGTTCTTCGACGAAAAAGCACCGACAAAACTATAGGTTCCATCAAGCGCATCGAAGAGATAGATGCCGAACAGCAATGAATAAAGCAGCACGACCGTGATGCCGATCAGCGCGCCACGCGTCAGCGTGCGGATGGAAATCACGCGCATGGCAATCAGCGCGCAGACGATATGCGTCATGTACTGGATCGAGGCGCGCATGGTCACTGACGCAGCCTCCGACCAGAAGCTGGACAGCACAGTCAGGATACCGAAAGCGAAAATCCATACATAACGCGGATAATTGCCCAGCACCTGCCGGTAGTTGACCACCACCAGCGGCAGCCACATGCCATAATAGGCCAGCACCGAAATCTGCCCGAAGCGCGACGAATAGGCGAACACGAAGAATGACAGCGCGATCGCCGCCATTCCATAGGCTTCATTGCGTTCGGGATCGATCAGCGCCGATTTGGCAATCCGCATGCAAACCTCACTGCATCAGGATTTCGGATGAAACCTTGATGACGTCACCGGGCTGAAGCATCGCATTTTCATCGACCTTCACTTCCTTCGGCTTACCGTTTTCCTCACGCACCACGACGTAGCTGATGGTCGCGGATTTTCCTGATGGGTCGAAACGGATCGCCTCGGCAGATTGCGCCAGCGCCTCAGACATCAATTCGCGGCTGGTGGTCAGCTGCAGATTGAGCTTGTCGAGTTCCGCTTCGGTATCCTGCAACTCCTTGGAACGCTGCGCCACCCAGTCGTTACGCAGGTTAATCTCGTCCTGGGTCGCCTTGTTGATGTCCTGCTTGGCACGCAGCGACTGCGTGTCGATATCGAGCAGGGTGGACTCCACTTCCGCCGCCCGCTCTTCCGCGGAAATACGCCGCTGCGAGAGCGCTAGCCCCTGCTCGTTCAGCCGGTTGACGCGGTCGCGGTCCTCATTGGCAAGCTGGAGCTGGCGGTTCTGTGTTTCCGATTTCTTGTTCAGGGATTCGACTTCGCTCTGCAAAAGGGCATGCAGATCCGTCAACGCCTTGAGCTGCAGCGTGTAACGCTCCGTCCGGGACTTCATCAGCGCGCTTTCGCTGGCAAGAAGCGTATCGATCTCGGCAATCTTTTCCATTTCCGGCGTCTTGGCGATGGCCGCATCACCCTTTACTTCAGCGACGAGGCGCGCCTGACGGGCAAGCAGTCTTGCCCGCTGATTGTCATAAACAGCGGCATCGCCGCGCGCATTGATGAAGTCGCGGGCAAAACGCTGCCCGGCATCGGAGCGCCTTAGGCCGCCGGCAAGGCTGACCGCCTTCAGCACCGTCAGATTGGCGGCGTATGGATATTCGCCTGGCGTCTGCACATCGCCGCTCAGAAAGATCGGCCGGAACTGGGCGATTTCGACGGAAGCCGAAGGCAGGTTACGAAGGGCAAATTTGCTCTGAAGCTGTGCGCCAATCGCCTCGCTGACTTCCGACGGCGTTTTTCCCGCCACCTCCAGCTGGCCGATGAAGGGCAAGGAGAGCGCGCCGGACGGGCCGACCGAATAATCGCCGTTGATGACATCCCAGTTGCGGATGCTGCCATCGGCCGGCTGCCATTCGGCAACACGGATGCGCAGCTTATCGGCGGTGCCGAGCTTGTATTGGGCGCCATCGGCGGCCAAGGCGGAGAGCGGTGCGGCGAAGGCAACGGATGCAGCAAGCACGAAGGCGGCGAGCGGGTGACGGGTGGCGGCGAAAAGGCCGTTCATCGGGAGACTCCCTGTTTGCGGACCGCCGCGCGGGCGATCAGGCGATAGAGCAACCGGACAGTGCCGGTTGCGCAGCGCCGCAAAAAGCGGCCAGTATGATTAGCACCAATGACGCACCCGAAGACCGGACTTGGGATCCCGGTCAGGGTGCGTGTCGAAACGAAGATCGATAAAGCCGAACTCAATATTGGTTTCAGTAGCTGCCGCGCGACAGGCACACAGCGGGGATGGTCTTGACGATGATGAAGACATCCTGCCGCATCGACCAGTTCTGCACATATTGCGTGTCGAAGGCCACACGGGTCTTGTAGGAGACGTCATTGCGGCCGCTGATCTGCCACAGGCCGGTCAGGCCCGGACGGGTGCTGAGATAATAAGCGGCAGCGCTTTCATAGTAGCTCAGCTCCTCGTCGACGACTGGACGCGGTCCAACTACGCTCATTTCGCCGCGAATGATGTTGAGCAGCTGCGGCAGTTCATCGAGGGAGAGCTTGCGCAGCACGGCGCCGACGGCCGTAACACGCGGATCGTTCTTGAGCTTGCGGGTCGCGCGCCATTCCTCGGCGGCTTCCGGATTGGCGGCAAGATATTGCCGCAGCATCTCGTCGCCATTCATCGCCATCGTCCTGAATTTCAGGCAATGGAAATAACGGCCATTATGGCCCACACGCCGGTGGCCGTAAAAGATCGGGCCAGGATCGGAGAATTTCACCAGCGCGGCGATCAACAGGAAAAGCGGGCTGAAGATGAGCAGCGCAAGTGCAGCCGATGTCATATCGAAGCTACGTTTTGCGATGCCCCCGATAGGAAAACTGACATCGAAGTCTTCGGAACTGCTGAGTGTCTGTTCAGCCGATTGGGTCGCGGACTTCATAGAGAGAACTCCATTTATGTTTTGCGATTGGTCGGTGCCCGGAGGCGTGTCTTTCCGTCTAAAAGAGATAACAAGTCTGTGTTCTGAATTTGATGCTAATGGATTTTTTGTAAGGCACATTGCCTATGACCGTCTATGCGATTTCTTGCGGGAGCGGCCGATCAACGTCCGGGCAATATTATCGGTTGCATAAAAAAGAAACAAATGTGCAGGGGGCCATGTTCCTAGAGCATGGGTGTCCGTCCGGCATGTATAGCGTTTTCGGCTCCGGATAGTCTTTTCTTATATGTTTCTTATGACTTGATGAGATGAGACAGGAACGCCAAGAACAGCTATGCGTGTAACAGACTATTAAATTTTTTTGCGGCGCAACAGGATTGCGGCAATGCATATAAAATTTGACATATTAGCCGGGATTTTTTTAACCACCACTCACAGTTTGCCAAGAAAAAGCGATGGAAAAATTGCAAGAGCGGCGTAAAAGCGGCAAAACAATGGCAAGAATTCGTATCAAAGCCCCGACACATTGTCGAAAATCTTTCTCCCCGGCAGAGATTCTGTAGCCCTCACGATGGCCTCGGCATCTGCCGCATGTCGCACCGGGCAAAAGACGGCAGAATCAGAAGGTGGGCGGCGTGCAGGCGCTGATCACCTCACAGGGTACCGGACCGATACAACGGAAGCGATGCGGCCTACGGCTTTCGAAATAATAAGCGTCGCCCGGTCCAAGCACCCGCCTCTCCTCGTCGACCGTCACCTCCAGACGCCCCGAAAGTATGATCCCACCTTCCTCACCGTCATGCACCAGCGGAACCTTGCCGGTATCGGCGCCCGGCTGGTAACATTCCTTCAGTATCTGCAGGCTGCGGCCAAAGACATTGTCGCCAACCTGCCGGAAGGATATCGGGCCCTTGCCGATTTCGACCAGCTCGTCCGCCCGGTAAAAAGCCTTGCGGCTCGTCTCGGGCTCGAAGGCGAAGAATTCGGCAAGGCCGATCGGTATGCCGTCGAGAATACGCTTCAGCGCGCCGACAGATGGATTGGAGGTATTGGATTCGATCAGCGAAATCGTCGAATTGGTGACGCCGGCACGTCTCGCCAGTTCGCGCTGGGAAATATTGTGACGCAGCCGCAAATGCCGCAAACGCCCGCCTATATCCACCGACATGCGTGAGCCCCCGTTGCCCTTGTTCGAAATATCGAAAACTCTCGCTCTCACCTATAGCATTTTCAATAGCTTCGCCACTGAGAGAAAAGGGCTTGTTCAGTCAGGAAAATAGCTTTCAATCATCGGCAACGAACAGGAGAACCACCATGGACAACCCCAGCCGATCCAATTCCACCTCGCTCGACAGCTACTGGATGCCATTTACCGCCAACCGGCAGTTCAAGGCCAATCCCCGCCTGCTGACGAGCGCCGAGGGCATGTATTACACCAGCAATGATGGTCGTCAGGTTCTCGACGGCACGGCTGGCCTTTGGTGCGTCAACGCCGGCCACGGTCGCCATCAGATCGCATCAGCCGTCAAACACCAGCTTTCGACCATGGATTATGCGCCTTCCTTCCAGATGGGCCACCCCGTCGCCTTCGAATTTGCCGAACGGCTGGCGGAAATCGCTCCTGGCCCGGAAGGCGCGAAGCTTGACCGCGTCTTCTATACCGGCTCCGGCTCGGAATCGGTCGATACGGCGCTGAAAATCGCCATCGCCTATCAGCGGGCCATCGGCCAGGGCACCCGCAGCCGCCTCATCGGCCGTGAACGTGGTTATCACGGCGTCGGTTTCGGCGGCATCTCCGTCGGCGGCCTCGTGAATAACCGCCGCGTTTTCCCGCAAATCCCTGCGGATCATCTGCGTCATACCCACGACCTTTCGAAGAACAGCTTCGTCAAGGGCCAACCCGAGCACGGCGCGGAGCTTGCGGACGATCTGGAACGGCTGGTCGCCCTGCATGGCGCTGAAACCATCGCCGCCTGCATCGTCGAGCCTGTCGCCGGCTCCACCGGCGTGCTGGTGCCGCCGAAGGGCTATCTGGAGCGTCTTCGTGCCATCTGCGACAAGCACGGCATTCTGCTGATCTTCGATGAGGTCATCACCGGTTTCGGGCGCATGGGCTCGTCCTTCGCCAGCAACTATTTCGGTGTTACGCCTGATATCGTCACCACTGCCAAGGGCCTTACCAACGGTGCGATCCCCATGGGCGCGGTCTTTACCAGCCGCAAGGTGCATGATGCACTGATGCACGGGCCGGAAAGCCAGATCGAGTTGTTCCACGGTTATACCTATTCCGGCCATCCCGTCGCCTGCGCCGCCGGCATCGCCACACTCGACATCTATCGCGATGAGGGCCTTTTCACCCGCGCGGCCGAATTGCAGGATGTCTGGCACGACGCCATCCATTCCCTGAAGGGCCTGCCGAATGTCATCGACATCCGCACCATAGGCTTCATTGCCGGCATCGAGTTGCAGTCGCGTGACGGTGCCATCGGCGCCCGCGCCTACGAGGTTTTCACGGATTGCTTCGAGCGTGGCCTGCTGATCCGCGTCACGGGTGACATCATCGCCCTTTCGCCACCGCTGATCGCCGAGAAATCGCATTTCGACGACATCATCTCGATCCTCGGCGACGCCCTGAAAAGAGCGAAGTAAAAATATAAATTACTAATAAAGAAAAGGCTGCAATACAAATTGCAGCCTTTTTGAATTTTATCAAAATTGTAGCAAAATAGATCATTTCTTAAGCATGTTCTATTAACTTCCCGCAGTATAACCAACGGAGCGGGACGACCCCATGGCGTCGATTCAGAAAAAGATAATATTAGCAAGCATAGCAATATTCTCCCTCACCGGAAGCGCCGTTGGCATCGGCATATGGGCGACAGAGACCCTCAACCGTAACAGCGCGGAAGTATCGCGCTCGGCAGAAATACTTCACAATCATATGCTTGCCGACATGATGCACGATGCGTTGCGCTCGGATGTGCTGGCAGCCGTTCTTTCTACCAATGACATGATGGGCTTGTCCTTCGATGCGGTGAAGGCCGACCTTGCCGAACACGAGGCTACATTCCTTGAAGCCATAAAGAAAAACGGGGCCCTGTCTGAAGGGACGGACGCCAAGGCCGTTATCGACAGCGTGGAAAAGCCACTTCATTCCTATCTGGAAATCGCCAAGAAGGTGGTCGGCCTTGTAAACACCGATCCGGGCGCAGCGATAAAAATGATCCCGGATTTCATGCAGCAGTTCAGCGCCCTTGAGGCAGCGATGGAAAAGGCAGGCGAGGAGATCGACGCGCTTTCCGCGGCCACTGTCGCGGAGAGCCAGGAGACCAAGGCGGTAATCGACCTGCTGTTGAAAGGGTTGCTGGTTCTGGCGACGCTCTTCTGTGTCAGCCTCTTCATCTTCACCCGCAAAACGGTAACGGGTCCCATCCTGCAACTGTCGAAGACAATGGAAACCCTTGCGAGTGGCGATACGTCACAGGCGCCCTCCGGCATTGACCGGAAGGACGAGATCGGCTCCATGTCAGGCGCGGTCGAAATATTCCGGCAGGCGGCGATTGCCAATCGGGCATTGGAGCAGGAAGCGGCGGATGCGCGCGAAAAGGCTGAACTCAACCAGCAGGCAGCACGACGCCAGGCGGAAGAGCATGCCTCGGAGCGGCTGCGCATCGCCACATCCGGTCTTGCCGCCGGATTAAAGCGGCTTGCATCTGGCGATCTTGCCTTCCAGCTCGATGTCGCCTTCGCGCCGGAATTCGAGGGCCTGCGCCACGATTTCAACAGGTCAGTCAAACAGCTCGGCGAAACGCTTCTCGCTATATCCGACGGTGTCACCACAATTGACGGCAGCACCCGCGAGATCGCGGCGGGGGCGGACGATCTTTCTCGCCGCACCGAACATCAGGCAGCTTCCCTCGAAGAGACGGCCGCCGCTCTTGAAGAAATCACCGTCAATGTCGCGAATGCCAACAAGCGCGCCGCCGAAGCGCGCCTTGCGGCGACCGATGCCAACGAAAGCGCCCTGAAATCGGCTGAAGTCGTCGGCCATGCCGAAGAGGCGATGCGCCGCATCGAAACCTCGTCGCGGCAGATCACCGGCATTATCGGCGTCATCGACGAAATCGCCTTCCAGACCAATCTCCTGGCGCTGAATGCAGGCGTGGAAGCCGCCCGCGCCGGCGAGGCCGGCAAAGGCTTCGCCGTTGTGGCGCAGGAAGTGCGTGATCTTGCCCAGCGCTCGGCAAAGGCCGCAAGCGAGATAAGGGGCCATATCCGGCAATCATCGGCGGAAGTGGAAAGCGGCGTGAAGCTGGTTCTCGACACCGGCATGACGCTGAAAGATATCGGCGAGCGGATCGCAGGCATTGACCGCCATATGAACGCCATCGCCACATCGGCAGCCGAACAATCGACCGGCCTTGCCGAAATCAACGCGGCGGTGAACTCGATGGACCAGGCAACCCAGCAAAATGCGGCCATGGTGGAACAATCCACCGCCGCCTCGGCAATGCTCGCCGCGGAAACGGCAAAGCTGCGCGCGCTGGTATCGCGTTTCCGTCTTGCGATGGAAATTGACGAAAGCCGGGGAGAGACACGCCGCGTCGCGTGAGTGTCATGATAAAGGGTTTGAGGCCGTCTCTTCCCATGCCGGCCTTGAGCAGACGTCCAGCCATTGCGTGTCTGCGCCGTGAGAAGAGTGTTTCGCGATCAAGATTTGGTCGCACCGAACCCCGGATTTAATCCGGGGTAAGAAAATGCAAATAGCGCAGACTTCCAGCCGCCGTCTCAGGCGGCTGGAAGTCTTTCCATATCAATAGGTCTGCATCGGCTGCGACAGGCCATCACCGACAACGCCGCCGCCATATTGCGCCACGGGCACGCCCGCCTGCCCGATCGGCACGCCCTGCTGTGCCGGCCCGAGCGCGGTGACCACGATAGGCGTGCCATCCGGCACACGGTTGTAGAGATCGATAATATCCTGGTTCAGCAGGCGCACACAGCCGGAGGAAACGGATTTGCCGATCGTCCACCATTCGGGCGAGCCGTGCAGACGATAGATCGTATCCTTGCCGTCCTTGAAGATATAAAGCGCACGGGCGCCGAGCGGGTTCTTCAGGCCCGGCTCCATGCCGCCGTTGCGGCTGCTATAGGGCTCCAGTTCCGGCTGGCGGGCAACCATCTCATCAGGCGGCGTCCAGCGCGGCCATTGCCGCTTGTACTGGATCACGCCACGGCCGGACCATTCGAAGCCCGCGCGGCCGAGACCGACGCCGTAGCGCATGGCCTGATTGTTCTCATAGGTGAGATACAGGAAATGGTTGGCGGTATCGACCACGATGATGCCGGGGCGCTCACCGGTCGGATTTTCCACCATCTGCCGCAGGAACTGGCGCGGAATCCGCTTGTAGGGAATTTCCGGCAGCGGAAACTGCTCGTCCGGCTTGGGGCCGTACATCAGGGCATACATCGGGTCGTCAGCCGGAGCGGCTGGCCGTGTCGCCTCGCGCGCCGTGGTGTTACAGCCCGCAAGGCCGGCAAGCGCCAGTCCACCTGCTCCAAGCAGGAAACCCCGCCGGGTCGTTGTCGTATCGTTCAATTGAAAAACCTCATTTACGTCATCTCACACTGGCAAAGGGATCTGCCAGCGCCGCCTCGGGGCGGCTGATAGGGTACTTCGTGCCGGAAACCTGCGATGCCATGGCCTTGGCGCCACTGGATTTCAGGATGGCACGGAAGCTCGGATGCATGCCGCCGTCTACATACGCGCTGAGGGGAGCAGTGGTTCCCTCACTCATGGCGGCGGCAAATTTTTGTTGCTCTTCAGCCAGTTTCGAAGCCACCAGCGGATCCTGCTGATTGATGGCGGGTGGGCACGCGGCCAGCGGATCGGCGGGCTCGCCCTCGGCAAATTCACTGTTGAAGACATATCGCCGGCCGCAGACGGACACCTTGGGTTGCCGGCGCGTCACCTCGAAATAGTCGTAGCCTTCCTTCAGCGTCTTCCAGAACGGCATGTTGGGATCGTCCCGATGCGCCACCATGTTGCGGGCGCTCATGCGGAAGGGATAGGCCTGCACCTGAAAACGGTCCTGCCCGCCCTGGAGAGCGCGCGCCACGACGGCGTAAATCTCGCCAACCTGCTGATCGGTCATCGCATAGCAGCCTGAAGAGGAACAGGCGCCGTGCACCATCAGCGCTTCACCGGTGTAACCGAGCGCCGATTCCAGCCGGTTGGGGTAACCGAGGTTGAAGGAGACGAAATATTGCGAATTCGGGTTCAGCATGCCCGCCGAGACATGATAGAAACCTTCGGGCGCCTGCCTGTCGCCGGTTTTCATCTTGGGCCCGAGCTTCCCGGACCAGCGGCACATGGGATAGGTCTTCAGCAGCGCATAATTTCCGGTCTTATCGATCTTCCAGACCTCGAGTTCGCTTTCCTGCTTGAAGATGCGAACGAGGACCGGGCTTTCCGGGCGCATGCTCTTGGCGGACATCTGCGCCATCATCTTGGACGACAGCTTCGGCGGGTCCTTCTTGACACTATCGAGACCCATGGAAGTGCATGCGGCAAGGCTGCCGCCGATCGCAACGATCGCAGCCACCCTCATCCCCGCCTTTACCCTGTACCGCAACTCCGCAACCGCGAAATCCAGCAGTGCCTTCATACCCATGGATCGTTCTGCCCGCCTGATTTGCCCGCCTTTCCGGCAGACGCTTAACTAGCGAAGGTGGCCACAACGCGGCAACCTCGCACATGGACAAAGTCTCGTGAACAGACGTTACCCATTCGTTAATCATATGCACACAAGCCTGTGATGGAACTGTTGTTACCGAAGCAGCCCTTGCCCGCCATCGATCCATACCGGCGTGCCGGTGATGTGGCGCGACTGGTCGGACGCCAGAAAACCGATCAGCGCGGCCACATCCTCGCTCGACCCAGCCACCCCGCCCGTCACCGGAATGTCGCCCGCCGGAAAACGAACCGGTATCTCGGTTTTGTCGCGCCCGCGTATGTCGGTATTTTCGTCAATTGCCGTTTCGATCTCGCCCGGACACACCGCATTGACACGGATGCGATGACGCCCGAGCTCCAGCGCCAGTTGCTGGGCCATAGCAAGCTGCCCCGCTTTCGTGACGGAATAGGCGGTGGCGCCCGGCGAGGTGAACGTGCGGGTGCCGTTGATGGAAGAGACGATGACGATGGAGCCGCCACCTGCCGCCTTCAGATGCGGGACACTGGCATGGACGGTAAGATAGGTGCCGCGCAGGTTGATGCGGATCGTGTCGTCCCATTCGGAAGGTTGTAGCTCGTCGATAGGAGCCCATACGCCGTTGACGCCGGCGTTGGCCACCACGACATCCAGACGGCCGAAATCTTCCACAAGCGCTGCGACTGCGTGTCGCATGGCCGCCTCATCCGCCACATCGGCGATGAGGACCTTCGAGGCGCCGGAAACGGCGGCAATCTCGTTTTCCACCGCCTGTAATTCGGATTCCGTGCGGCCAAGAAGGCCGACGGAAAAGCCCTCCGCAGCCAGATGAAGGGCAGCGGCCCGGCCGATGCCGGAGCCAGCGCCGGTGACGAGTGCGACTTTACCATCCGCCAATGTCACAGCCCTCCTTTTCTCGACGCGATTGAAGTGACCGTCGCCGAGACCGGATCGCTCGCCGGAAAGCTGTCTTCCAACCCCTCTTCCAGCTCCTCCTCCAGAATGTCGCGATCCTTCGATGTGCGGGCACTCGCCTGACCATGTGGTGCTTCATCCTGCGCCGTGCCGAGAGCGGAGAATTGCGAGGATGCATCCGCACCCTGTCGCGTTCCGAATGCCGTCAGCTGAACCATCACTGCGCTCGCACGCTTGATGGCCTCGTCATCGCCGATCCCCTCCAGACCATCGGCAAGGCGAACAGAGACCTGATCGCCGTCGCTGCCGACGAATTCCACGGAGATCACCCCGTTATTGCGTTTTACATAGGTCGTGGAAAGTTGCATGACATGCCCTCCGGTTTGAAAAGCATCGGCGTAACATCCGACGCGACAACACACTGAAACCTGAATTCACAACGATGGCAGAGCAGAAGGGGTTCCAGATGGATCAGGCCTTTGGCCCGGAAATGCAGGAGAAATTCTTCCTGCGCGATGCGCTGGACGTAGCCCGCGACCTCATCGGCGCCGAGTTTCGCATCGGCAATGCCGGCGGCGTCATCGTGGAAACCGAGGCCTACCATCCGGACGATCCGGCATCCCACAGCTTCAACGGGCAGACCCCGCGCAACAGGGCGATGTTCGGTCCGGCCGGTCGTCTTTATGTCTACCGGTCTTACGGCATCCACTGGTGCGCCAACTTCGTCTGCGCGCCGGGTTCCGCCGTGCTTCTGCGCGCCATCGAACCCAGGACCGGCATAGAGATGATGAAACTGCGGCGGGGAACTGACAAGCTGAAACTTCTATGTTCCGGCCCCGGCAGGCTGTGTCAGGCGCTCGCCATTACCGGAGACATGGACGGCAGGCCGCTGGATGCTCCGCCGTTTTTTCTCCACCTGCCAAAAGAAGCGGCCTCAGTCACAAGCGGCAGACGCATCGGCATCAGCCGCGCGCAGGATTACCCCTGGCGTTTCGGACTTGAAGGCTCCGCCTTTTTCAGCAAGAAATTTGAGAGTTAAGAGGGACACAGGACGTCGAAGCTAGCGCTTGACCGATCATTCACAAGCGCCGCTGTCTTCCCGGTGAAACCCGACCAAGATTTCCAGCCACTCATTACAAGACCTTCGGCGGACCATCGTTTTCGTCGGGATTGGGTGTCGGCGCCTCATCCGGCAACCGGTCGGGTTCCGGTTCGTCGATAGGTGGGACATCGGGCTGCGGCGGCACCGGCATCGGCGGCTCATAACGGGGATCGGCTGGAACGGCGGACATTGCGGCCTCCTGATATCAACGCTCTTTGTCCCAAATAAATCGGGACTGCGTTTTCATCTCGTGGGACAGCGCGTGCGCTGTCGCCATTCAGACGGCGCAACACCCAATTCGCTCATCGGTCAAATGCCGGTCAAGTCCCTTGAGTTCAGTTGCGCCGCCCTGTGGGTCGTGCAAGGAAAACGCGGGGAACGCCGGTCCGTTCCGTTATTTGGAAAGCTTTTTGCGACAGCTCAGGCAAAACCGAGCGCGCTGCGGGAAATATCGCGGTTTTCGCAATAGTCGCGGGAATGGGCCTCATGGCCATGTTCGCGGGCCGTTGAACGGGTGAGCTCCGGGCTCGGAACGTTGAGCAGCGCATCGGCATAGGTGCCGGTCGCTTCCACATCATCGATCACAGTTTGCTGTTGCGGTTTCAGAAATTCAAACATCCGTCATCCTCCTTCGGCACGTCCCTCAACGCACCGGCCCGGGTCATGTTCCATATGCCCGTAACAGTTTCGATTATACATGAGACGGCGCCGCCGTATAGATGACGAAAGGCGAACGGCATTCAATTGACGTTCACAAAATGGAATGGAATCAGTGATCTATGACCGAAAGCTCAGGCTGGGCCGACCGATTCCCGCAGGATCAGTTCGACAGGCCACAATTCCTGCACCTCACGGACGGGACGGCCGCCGACGATTTGCAAAAGCAGGTCCGTCACCCGCATGCCCGCCATGCGCATCGGTGAACGTGTGGTGGAAAGCGGCGGCATCATGCTTTGCGGCGTCAGATAGGGAAAAACGTCATCGTGGGCGATGACGGAAACATCCTTGCCGATCGTCAGACCCAGTTGAGTTGCAGCCCGATAAACGCCCTGCGCCGTCATCATCGCGCCAGCGACAAAGGCGGTCGGGCGTGGCGTCTGCTCCAGCAGCGAGCGGGCAAAACGGAAAGCGGCCTCCTCGCTGAAATGCTCGCTCATCATGAAGCGTGGATCCGGCGTGAGACCGTGGGTCGCCAGCGCCTCGCGAAAACCCTGTTCGCGATCCTGAACGAAGGTGCGGCCTGTCGGGCCATTGATCAGCGCGATGCGACGATGGCCCCGCTCCAGAAAATGGATCGTCGGACGATAGGTCACGTCATGGTTGTCGATATCGAGCCAGGCATGTTCGAACGGCGTTTTGGAGCGGCCATGCACGATGAATGGCACGCCAAGCCTGTTGAGCAAGGCAATACGCTCGTCTTCCGGCCGCGGCGAATGCACGATGATGCCATCCACCCGCCCGCTTGACGCAAGCCGGCTGAAAATCGCCAGCTCCTCGTCAATATTATTATCGACGGTCACGCTGACGAGAATGTCGGTCTCTTCCCCTTCCAGCCGGGTCGCCATGCCGCCCATGAATTCCGAGAAGAAATGCCCGCCACCCGAACGGCCCATGACGACGCCTATGGCGCCGGCCCTGCCGGTCGCCAGCCGTACCGCATTGGCATTCGGCCGGTAGCCATATTTCAGCGCAGCCTCCATCACCCGCTGCCGCGTCTCCTCGCGCACCTCGGGATAGCCGCCAAGCGCGCGGCTGACGGTGGTGGGTGACAGCCCGACCTTTTCTGCGAATTCCTTGAGCTTCATGTTTTTTGCCAATTTGCCACTGCATGCGTTGCCGCCGCGGATTTTTCAAGCCGACAAAATTGAAAACGATTTCAATTTTTCTCCACAGAAAGCCTACATCCCATTATTCTGAAAGGCAAACCTCGAAAAATTGCGTGTCAAAATACCCGAATTCCCCACCATTAGAAAGAGTATTGACAGAGCGTCTGGCTTTTGCGAGCCTCGCATCAGTCAAAAGCGCTTTCAATTTTGAGGACGATCGGAAGCGTCAACGGAGGAGTTTGACTATGAATATTTCCATGAAAACTTTGTTCCTGTGCGGAAGCGTGCTTTCCGCGGCGGTTTCCGCGCAAGCCGCCGAGCTTTCCATTGCCGCCAATTCCACCGGCAAGAACGTCGCGTTCTTCCGCGAAAGGATCGCCGCTTTCGAGAAAGAGACCGGCCACAAGGTCAATCTCGTCACCATGCCGTCGTCATCCAGCGAACAGTTCAGCCAGTACCGGCTGTGGCTTGCCGCCGGCAACAAGGATGTCGACGTTTACCAGACGGACGTGATCTGGGCGCCGCAGCTGGCCGAGCAATTCGTGGATCTGACCGAGGCGACGAAGGACGTCATCGGCGATCATTTCCCCTCCATCGTCGCGTCGCAGACGGTTGACGGCAAGCTCGTCGCCATGCCGATGTTCACCGACGCGCCGGCGCTTTTCTATCGCAAGGACCTGCTCGATAAATACGGCAAGCAGCCGCCGAAGACTTGGAAGGAACTGAGCGAGACCGCCAAGGAAATTCAGGACAAGGAACGCGAAGGCGGCCAGAAGGACCTCTGGGGCTTCGTTTTCCAGGGCAGCGCCTATGAGGGCCTGACCTGCAACGCGCTGGAATGGATCGCTTCCGCCGGCGGCGGCCATATCGTCGAGACCAATGGCGATATCTCGATCAACAACGAGAAAGCCGCAGCCGCGATTGAAGCGGCCAAGGGCTGGGTCGGCACCATCGCACCGCAGGGTGTGCTGGCCTATAAGGAAGAGGAAGCGCGCGGCGTCTGGCAGACCGGCAATTCCGTCTTCATGCGCAACTGGCCCTATGCCTATGCGCTTGGAAATGGCGCTGACAGCGCCATCAAGGGCAAGTTTGGCGTTACGCCGCTTCCGGCCGGCGCTGAAGGCGAGGCCCCGGCCTCGACACTTGGCGGCTGGAACCTCGCCGTTTCGAAATATTCGGACGACAAGGAAGCCGCCATCCAGCTCGTGAAATTCCTCGCGTCGAAAGACACTCAGAAAATGCGTGCGATCCAGCTCTCCAACATGCCGACGATCGCATCCCTTTACGATGACAAGGATGTTGCTGACGCGCAGCCCTTCATGCCGACATGGAAGCCGATCTTCCAGACTGCCGTTCCGCGTCCGTCCGCCTCCGCAAAGGTGAAATATAATGAGGTTTCAGCCAAGTTCTGGGGTGCCGTGCACAACACGCTCTCCGGCAACGGTACGGCGGCTGAAAATCTCGAACTTCTCGAGGTTGAACTGACCGATCTCAAAGGCAACGGCTGGTAATCCGGCCCGCGCGGGCGGCGGTCTTGACTGATCGTTTCCCGCGCTCCAACCGCGAGATATCCTCATGAACGACATCGCCCTTCAAAGACCGGTCGTAACATCCCGCGCCGGCTCCGATCTGCAGTCGGAACGTCTGAAATCCGCCTGGCTGTTCCTTGCCCCCACATTTCTGGTGCTGGCGCTGGTGGCCGGCTGGCCGCTGGTGCGCACCGTCTGGTTCAGCCTCACCGACGCCTCGCTCACCAATCTCGAGGGGGCGCAATTTGTCGGCCTCAAGAACTACCTCACCTGGATCACGCTCAGCAGCGGCCGCACCATCTATCGCGGCCTGCTTGCCGATCCCGCCTGGTGGGGCGCGGTTCTCAACACGCTCAAATTCACCATCGTCTCCGTCAGCCTCGAAACGGTGCTTGGCCTCATCGTCGCGCTGGTGCTGAATGCCGAGTTCAAGGGGCGCGGCCTCGTCCGCGCCGCCATTCTCGTGCCCTGGGCCATTCCTACCATCGTCTCGGCACAGATGTGGGCGTGGATGCTGAACGACCAGTTCGGCATATTGAACGACCTGTTCCTGAATCTGGGACTGATCTCCAGCAAGATCGCCTGGACCGCCAATCCCGAAACCGCGATGGTCGCCGTCTTGATCGTCGACATCTGGAAGACCACGCCCTTCATGGCGCTGCTCATCCTCGCCGGCCTGCAGATGGTGCCGAAGGACATGTATGAGGCGGCAAAGGTGGATGGCATCCACCCCGTCAAGGTGTTCTTCCGCGTCACCCTGCCGATGATCCGCCCGGCCCTGATGGTCGCCGTCATCTTCCGCATGCTGGATGCGCTGCGCGTCTTTGACCTCATCTACATCCTGACGCCGAACAACGCCCAGACCCGCACCATGTCCGTGCTTGCACGCGAGAACCTGTTTGATTTCGACAAGTTCTCCTACGGCGCGGCGGCCTCGACCATGCTGTTCCTCATCATCGCCTCGATCACGGTCATCTATATGTGGCTCGGGCGCGTCAACACCGATGGAGCCGCGCAATGACCCTTACCGATATCGTCAAAACCACGGCCTTTTACGCGCTGGTCGCCGTCATCATCGTCATTTCGGTCTTTCCGTTCTATTACGCGATCCTGACCAGCCTGAAATCGGGAACGGCGCTGTTCCAGATCAACTACTGGCCGCGCGAATTCTCGCTTGCCAATTATAACTTCGTCATTGGCAATGGCAGCTTCCTGCGCAATCTCGGCAACTCGCTGATGGTCGCTTCGTCGGTCGTCGTCTTGTCGCTGTTCCTGGCGGTCACGGCTTCCTATGCACTGGCCCGCGTCCGCTTCCGGGGTCGCGCGCTGCTGCTCCTTACCATCCTGTCGGTCTCGATGTTCCCGCAAATCGCGGTTCTCGCCGGCCTGTTCGAACTGATCCGCTGGGCGGGCATCTTCAACACACCGCTCGCGCTGATCTTTTCCTACATGATCTTCACCCTGCCCTTCACGGTCTGGGTGCTGACAACCTTCATGCGCGACCTGCCGATCGAGATCGAGGAAGCGGCGATCGTCGATGGCGCAACGCCCTGGGTCATCATCACCCAGGTGTTCATGCCGCTGATGTGGCCGGCGCTTGTCACGACAGGGCTTCTCGCCTTCATCGCGGCATGGAACGAGTTCCTCTTCGCGCTCACCTTCACCTCATCAAACGAGCAGCGCACGGTGCCGGTCGCCATCGCACTCCTGTCGGGCGGCTCGCAGTTCGAAATCCCGTGGGGAACGATCATGGCCGCGTCGGTCATCGTCACCGCTCCGCTCGTCGTCCTCGTTCTGATCTTCCAGCGACGCATCATCTCCGGCCTCACCGCCGGCGGCGTCAAAGGCTAGGAGAAAATTCATGACCACCATTCAACTGCGCGATCTTCGCAAATCCTTCGGCGCCTTCGAAGTCATCAAGGGCATCGACATGGACATCCGCTCCGGCGAATTCATGGTTTTCGTCGGCCCCTCAGGCTGCGGCAAGTCCACGCTGCTGCGCCTCATCTGCGGGCTGGAGGAAATTTCCAGTGGCACGCTCTCTTTCGACAGCGAGACGGTGAACCGCCTGCCGCCCGCCAAGCGTGGCGTCGCCATGGTGTTCCAGTCCTATGCACTTTATCCGCATATGACCGTGTTCGATAACATGGCCTTCGGCATGAAACTGTCGGGCGCGGACAAGGAACAGCGCCGGAACCGCGTCGAAGCGGCGGCCGATATGCTGCAGCTTACGCCCTATCTGGAACGCCTGCCCAAGCAGCTTTCCGGCGGCCAGCGCCAGCGCGTCGCCATCGGCCGCGCCATCGTGCGCGATCCCAAGGTCTTCCTGTTCGACGAGCCGCTCTCCAACCTCGACGCGGCGCTGCGTGTCGCCACGCGTCTCGAAATCGCCAAGCTGCACCGCTCGATGCATGACACGACGATGATCTACGTCACCCATGACCAGGTGGAGGCCATGACGCTGGCCGACCGTATCTGCGTGCTGCGCGATGGCCGCGTTGAGCAGATCGGCACGCCGCTGGAGCTTTACGAAAGCCCGGTGAATACCTTTGTCGCCGGCTTCATCGGCTCGCCGAGGATGAATTTCCTCGCCGGCAAATATGCCGAGGCAGAAGGCGCCAAGACCATCGGCGTCCGCCCCGAACACATTACAATCGCGACCGACGGCAGCGGCTGGAGCGGCGAGATCGTCCATTCGGAAATGCTGGGATCGGACAGCTACGTCTATGTCGAGATCGGTGCCGGTGAACCCGTCGTCGTTCGCGAAGAGGGCGTCACGGGCCGCAAGGCCGGCGAACGCATCGCCATCGCGCCGGATGCAGCACAGATCCACCGCTTCGACGCCGAGGGTCGGGCGCTTGCGCGCAATCCCGCCCGGGGCGCTGCCTGAAGATTTAACTTTCGCCGGGATCACCCAAGGTACCGGCTTTTACCGAGGAGCATGAAAATGACCATCAACACCGTTGTATGGGGCGAAAATATCCACGAACACATCAATGAGACGGTGCGTTCGATCTATCCAAACGGCATGCACAACACCATTGCCGATGCGCTGAACCAGAATCCCGAGATCAATGCCACCACGGCCACGCTGCAGGAGCCGGAACACGGCCTGTCGCAGGAGCGCCTCGACAAGACCGATGTGCTGGTCTGGTGGGGCCACAAGGACCATGGCGCGGTTCAGGACGAGATCGTCGAGCGCGTTGCAAAACGCGTCTGGGAAGGCATGGGCCTCATCGTCCTGCATTCCGGCCATTTCTCCAAGCCGTTCAAACGCCTGATGGGCACGCCCTGCGCGCTGAAATGGCGCGAGGCGGGTGAACGCGAGCGTCTGTGGACCATCAATCCGCGCCACCCCATTGCCGCCGGCCTGCCGGAGCATTTCGAGCTGGAAAACGAGGAAATGTATGGCGAGCAGTTCTCCGTGCCGGAGCCTCTGGAAACCGTGTTCATCTCCTGGTTTCAGGGCGGCGAGGTCTTCCGTTCCGGTCTCACCTGGCGTCGTGGTGCGGGCAATATCTTCTATTTCCGCCCCGGCCACGAGACCTATCCGACCTATCACGACGCCAATGTGCAGAAGGTCATCAGCAACTCGGTGAAATGGGCCTATAATCCCGTTGGCGCACTGAAGAGCATTCACGACGCCCCCAATGTTCCCGTCGACAAGGCGCTGGAGCCGATCGAGGAACGCGGCCCCAAGCTGCACAAGGCAGGCGAAGCAGGTTACAGGTAAATAGCCATGAGACTTCTCATTCTCGGAACCGGCGGCATGGCCAACAACCATGCCACCTATTTCTCGCAAATCCCCGGCGTCGAACTGGTCGCGGCGGTGGATGTGGACGATGTGGTGGTGCGGGGCTTTGCGCTCCGCCACAACATTCCGCTCTCCTTCACCTCGCTGGATGACGCCATTGCCTGGGGTGAATTCGACGCGGCGGCCAATGTCACGCCGGATGCGATCCACCATCCGACCAGCCTGAAGCTGCTGGCGGCCGGCAAGCATGTTTTCTGCGAAAAGCCACTGGCGGAAAACTACGCAAAGGCCGCCGAAATGGCCGATGCCGCCGAAAAGGCCGGCCTCGTCGCCATGGTCAACCTCACCTATCGCAATGTCGCACCCTTGCAGGCGGCGCGTGAAATGGTGCTGGCAGGCGAGATCGGCAAGGTGCGGCATCTCGAAGCCTCCTATCTCCAGAGCTGGCTCGTTTCCAAGGCCTGGGGCGACTGGATGACGGAGAGCAAGTGGCTGTGGCGGCTCTCCACCAAGCATGGCTCCAACGGTGTGCTGGGCGATGTCGGCATCCACATTCTCGATTTCGCCTCCTATGGCGCGGGCAGCGATGTGGAACGCATCTTCACGAGGCTGAAGACCTTCGACAAATATGAAGGCAATAAAATTGGCGTCTACGACCTCGACGCCAATGACAGCTTCACCATGACCGCCGAACTGGAAAACGGCGCCATGGGCGTCATCCATGCCAGCCGCTGGGCGACGGGGCACCTCAACGAACTTCGTCTGCGCATCCATGGCGACAAAGGCGCGCTGGAAGTCATCCACACGCCCGACTATTCCAGCCTGCGTGCCTGCATCGGCGAGGATGTGGAAAAGGCGATCTGGAAGACGATCGATGTCGGCCCCGTGGCAACGAATTACGAAAAATTCGCCAAGGCCGTCATGGAAGGCGGCCCTGCCGATCCGGATTTCCGTCATGCGGCCAATCTGCAGAAAGTGCTCGATCTATCGATCATCGCGGATCGGGAGAGGCGCGAACTGGCCGTTTCGGCTTGATGTGAAAGAACAATATGCGGCACGACGTTGCCGCGTATTTCTTCTCCCCGCCGGGGAGAAGGTGGCCCGAAGGGTCGGATGAGGGGGCAAGCTCTCCGAATATCGCTGACGTTGCCCCCTCATCCCGCTGCCGCGACCTTCTCCCCGGCGGGGAGAAGAAGCAAGTGGCACCCGCTCGCTCAATCCGCTATGCGCTTTCTCAAAGACGCGGACTACGGCGTGGAATTTCACTCCCGCACAATCTACACGCCGCGCTTATTCCCCCACAACAGCACATGCAGCTGCGGCAGCACCCGGGCGGAAAACCAGCGATCTTCGCTGACCTTGTCCACCAGCCACAACATCCGGTCCATCACCCCATCGATATCCACACGCGCATCGTCATCATCCGGCGGCGGCGGGGTATGGTTGCCGGGCTGGAGATAGACAGGCAGATGCGGAAAACGCGCAGATGCTGCCTTGGCATAGGCGTAATCCGCATCGTCGAACACCACGATCTTCAGCGCCACCTGCGGTCCGTCACCGGCGGTGGCAAGACAGTCCTCGAAAGCCCGCCAGTCCGTTTCCATGCCGCTTGACGGCGGCTTGGGGCTCAGAACCAGATGGTCAAGATCGGCAAACCAGTCTTTCGCGATGCTGCCCTGCGTTTCCAGTGCGAAACGATACCCCTCGCCCTGCCCCTTCGCGATCAAGGCCCCGAGCGGCTGGATGGCCGGGTTGCCGCCTGAGAGCGAGACCGTCAACGGCACGCCGCCGGAAAGCCGCCGCACCTCCTGCCAGATCGCCTCGACCTGCATCGGCTTCCATGTATCGCGGTACTCGCTGTCAACGGCATGCAGCGTATCGCACCAGGAGCAGCGGTAATCGCAGCCGCCAGTGCGCACGAAAACGGTCGGCAGACCGATCAGCACGCCTTCGCCCTGAATGGTCGGCCCGAAGATTTCGCTGATGCGGATCGTGGTTTCCTTGGCTGCAATCTTGTGTGCAGCCGCCGTCATGGCCGGTATTCCGCCCAGGTCTTGGCGGTTTCGCTGACCCGCACGGCGCTGGTTTCCGGCAGGCGATCCTTGCACCAGTCGTAGAAATGCTTCGCCAGACATTCCGCCGTCACCCGGTCATGGCCGAGAACGTCGTTCAGATGGCGATGATCGAATTGATCGTCGATATAGCGCTTCAGCGGCGCAAGCTCGTGATAGTCGCGCACGAAACCGTGCTCGTTCAGCGCTTCGCCCGCAAGCTCGATCTCGACGATGTAATTATGCCCGTGCAGGCGATTGCACTGATGATCCGACGGCAGGCTTTTCAGCTGGTGCGAGGCGGAGAAGTGAAATTCCTTGGTGATGCGGAACATCAGCGCACCTCCTGCGCCGCATAGGCATGGGTGGCCGCCACCCAGAAATCCGGGTCTTCATAGTCGGTCGGGTCGGTGACACCGGCCAGATGAAAGGCCTCGCGCCGTTCGACGCATGTGCCGCAGCGGCCGCAATGGGTAAGGCCGCCCTTGTAACAGGACCATGTTTCGCCGAAGGGCGTGCCATATTTCACGCCATCGGTCACGATCGCCGCCTTGGAAACGGTGACATAGGGCGCGAAGAGCTTGACGTCGGCATAACCTTCCAGCGCATGCGCCTGCATGGCATTGAAGCTGTCGATGAAGCCCGGCCGGCAGTCGGGGTAGATGAAGTGATCGCCGCCATGCACGGCAATCGCAACCGCATCCGCCTGCTGCGCGGCAGCCAGCCCGAAAGCGATGGTGAGCATAATGGCGTTGCGGTTCGGCACCACGGTGGAGCGCATGGTCTCTTCCGCATAATGCCCGTCCGGCACCGCAATGTCGTCCGTCAGCGCCGAGCCGGTGAGATGCGCACCGATGGTGCGGATATCGATGACGTGATGCGGCACGCCGAGCCGTTTTGCGCAATCGGCCGCGAAATCCAGCTCCTTCTTGTGGCGCTGGCCATAGTCGAAGGAGACGAGAGCGAGAAGTTCGTGTTCCGCCGCGATTTTATGCGCAAGCGAAACGGAGTCCAATCCGCCGGAGCAGATGACGATGGTTTTCATAATTTGGGATCCCTTGTTTTGACCGGGTGGGCTGCGACCGGATTACGGCGCGGCTTTAAACCAAACCGGACGACTTGTGAAGGGCTTTGCCGAATTCGCAGCAAACCCGCACAATCACAAAATCACCTCGCCATAGCAACAAGACGAAACAATCGGGACATATGGGGGAAACCGGCGCGATCTAGAACGGACTGAAATTTGCTGTTCTTGAAGGGTCTTGCCGATGACGGCGGCTGATACAATTCTATTTTCGCTGAACAACCTCAGCTCTCTCGGCACCGGCATCCTGATGGCGATGGCGGGTATGCTTTATATCACGCTCACCATTCGCGGGCTGATCGCCGCTCTCCGCCATGGATAGAGCACTCGAGCCGAAACGTCACCGGTTCAGGCGCAATCTCACAACCGGCCTCTTCGTCGCCTCTGCAGCGCTCGTCACCGCCACCGGCATAGCGTCGTTCGTGTTCCTGATCTGGATGGTCAGGACCGTTGCGCGCTGGCTGGGCCTTTTTATCGGCCTGTGAAGTCGAATGAACACGCGACGCTCGCCACTAAATGGCAGAGCGGAAAAGGCCCGGCGAACTGGCAGTGCGCCGGGCCTTTTTTCATTGGCTGTGCGCTCAGCGCAGCAGCGCCTGCGCCTCCTCGATCCCGAGTGCAGCCGGCTGGGTGCAGGTCGTCGTCATTTCGATGAAACGGCCTTCCTCCCCGGATTTGAGGATCGACGTCATCACATCGATGCCGTGCAGGGAGCGATCCAGCGAGCAACGGGCATCGCGGCCTTCCAGAATAGCGATTGCCATATCCACAAGGCCCGCCGTGCGATAGTTGGCGCGCGGGCCGTTCGGGCTTTCCTGATTGGCAATGCCGAAGGGATGCGCCCAGTCTTCCAGCGGCTGGATATCCTTATCCCGGCCGCTTGCCTCCACCACACCGCCGAAGAAGTTCGGGTCAGGCACGTAGATCGAGCCTTCCGTGCCATAGAGCTCCATATTGGCGTGGCGATGCGACCAGACATCCCAGCTTGCCGAAAGCGTGATCGTCGCGCCGTTCACGAATTCCAGCAGGGCATGGATATTGGTCGGTGTTTCGACGGGAATAATTTCGCCGTTCAGCGGCTGGCTGGTCACCGTACGGGTCGGATTGGCCATGCTGGTCAACGCACCGACGCGCTTCACCGGACCGATGAGGTTGATGAGATTGGCGATGTAATAGGGACCGAGATCGAGGATCGGCCCGCCGCCCTTCAGGAAGAAGAAGCCGGGATTGGGGTGCCACATTTCCATGCCGGGGCTCATCACATGGCAGGTGCCTGACGTGATGCGCCCGACCTTGCCCGCGTCGATATATTGCCGGGCAAGCTGATGCGCGCCGCCAAGGAAGGTATCCGGCGCGCAGCCGACGGAGAGGTTCTTCTCCCGGGCGATGCGCCGCAGCTCCTCGCCTTCCTCGAGCGAAAGCACCAGCGGCTTTTCCGAATAGACGTGCTTGCCCGCCTCAAGGGCGGCTTTCGACACCGGAAAATGCGCGGCGGGAATGGTGAGGTTCACCACCACATCGATATCCTTGTTGGCGAGCAGTTCCTCAATGGACTGCGCGACAACACCGAATTCTTCCGCCCTCAGCTCCGCCGCATTGCGGTTGAGGTCGGCGCAGGCAAGCACCTTGATGCCCTTGAAGAGCGGTGCCAGCGAGAAATAAGCAGACGAGATATTGCCGCATCCGATGATGCCGACGCCAAGATCCCTGGCCATGATGCAAACTCCGAAATTGAAACTTAGTAGGTTTTGAAAGATGCGATCGAGCGGGTGATCAGCCGGTCGATATCCTTCGGATTGTCGTGCTCGACCACGAAATGTTTTGTGGCGGATTTCGCTTTCAGCGCCGCGACGAGGCCCTTCCAGTCCACTGTACCGTGGCCGACATCGGCCCAGCCGTCCTCATCCGCATTCTCGCCTGCTGGTGCGATGTCCTTCACGTGTACCGCAGTAATGCGTTTGCCATAGCTTTCGATCCATGCGAGCGGATCGGCATTTCCTCTGATAATCCAGGCGATATCCGCCTCCCATTTCAAATCCGGACCACCGGCAAAAATCTGCTCCTGCGGTGTGGAGCCATCGCCAAGCGTCTTGAATTCGAAATCGTGGTTATGCCAGCCGAAGGTCAGTCCTGCATCCACGAAGGGCTTTCCGGCTTCCTGCAGGCGCTTGCCGAAAGCGAACCAGCCTGCGGCATCTGTCGGGCGTTGGTCAGGCATCAGATAAGGGCAATAGATCGCCTCAACACCCAGAACTTTCGCGATGTTCAGCGCCTTTTTCGGATCGCCTTCCAGAAGGTCGAGGCCGAAATGGCCGGTCGGCATGGCAAGGCCATTGGCGTCGAGTTCGGCGCGCAGGCCTTTCAAACCGGCATCATCCAGCGAAGCGTACATCGCGCCATAACCTTCGACATGTTTATAACCCGCCGCCGAAAGCTTCTTCAGAATATCGGAAAAAGGCTGGAAATTACGGGCGCTGTAAAGCTGGAAACCGAGTTCTGTCATTGTCTCCTCCATAGAGATCTGGGTCTTGGGATTGTGTGTGGGGGTAAATCGAAGCTGTTCTAGAGCCGGTCCTCGCTTTGCGCGTCGAACAGTGAGGCCATCGTCATGTCGAGGCCGAGGCGCACCTTGGTGCCGGGTGAAAACCGCCTGTGGCCGCCGACGCGCACGGACATGGTATGCCCGGCATGTTTCAGCCAGATCAGATTGTCGGCGCCCATCGGCTCCTCGATATCGACAATCGCCTCATGCACTTCGCCGCCGACGATATCGGCATCGACGCGCACATGTTCGGGGCGAACGCCCAGAACCACGGCACGGCCGGCGGCGAGCGGCGTTTCCGACTGGTAGCCATCCAGCGCGAAAGTCACGCCATTGGTGGTGAAAACCACCTTTCCGTCCTTCTCGATCAGCTCACCACGCAGGAAATTCATCGACGGCGAGCCGATGAAACCGGCGACGAAGAGGTTTCGCGGCTTGTTGTAGATGGTGACGGGATCGGCCAGCTGCTGGATGACGCCGCTTTTCATGATGGCGATACGGTCCGCCAGCGTCAGCGCCTCGATCTGATCATGCGTCACATAGATCATGGTATTCTTCAGCGACTGGTGCAGCCGCTTGATCTCGACGCGCAGTTCCGAGCGCAGCTTGGCGTCGAGGTTGGAGAGCGGCTCGTCGAACAGGAAAACATCTACATCCCGCACGAGCGCCCGGCCGATGGCCACACGCTGGCGCTGGCCGCCGGAAAGCTCGGCGGGCTTGCGCTTCAGCAGCGGCTCGATCTGCAATATGCCGGCTGCCCTTTTCACACGCCGGACGATTTCCTCTTTCGGTACCTTGGCGACCTGGAGGCCGAAGGACAGGTTCTTCTCCACCGTCATCTGCGGATAAAGCGCATAGGACTGGAACACCATGCCGATGCCGCGATCCTTCGGCTCTTCCCAGGTGACGTTGCGGTCCTTGATGAAGATTTGCCCGTCGGTCGGCTCCAGAAGGCCGGCGATGCAATTGAGCAGGGTCGACTTGCCGCAGCCGGAAGAGCCGAGCAGCACGAGGAATTCGCCGTCGTAAATATCGAGATTGAGGTCTTTCAGCACGGTAACGGCACCGAAGGACAGGGATAGATCGCGGATGGAAACGCTTTTGTTCATATAGCTCAACCTTTTACTGCGCCTGCGGCAATGCCACGGACGAAAAGCCTGCCGGAGACGAAATAAACGATCAGCGGCACGGCACCCGTCAGAAGGGTTGCGGCCATGTTGACGTTGTATTCCTTCACGCCCTGCACGGAGTTGACGATATTATTGAGCTGCACCGTCATCGGGTAATATTCCGGCCGCGTGAACACCACGCCGAACAGGAAGTCGTTCCAGATGCCGGTCACCTGCAGGATCATCGCGACAACGAAGATCGGCAGCGACATGGGCAGCATGATGCGGAAATAGATCTGCCAGAAATTGGCGCCATCGATGCGCGCCGCCTTGAACAATTCTTCCGGCAGAGAGGCGAAGTAGTTACGGAACAGCAGCGTCAGGATCGGCATGCCGAAGATAGTGTGCACGATAACGAGGCCGGTCAGCGTGCCATAGACACCCATTTCGCGCAGCACGATGACGATCGGATAGATCATCACCTGATAGGGTATGAAAGCGCCGATGATGAGGATCGAGAAGAACAGCTCCGACCCCTTGAACTTCCAGTTGGCCATGGCGTAGCCGCTGACGGAAGCGACGACGATCGAAATGACGACGGAAGGAACGAGAATGCGCACGGAGTTCCAGAAGCCGCGCGAAAGTCCGTCGCAGTTCAGGCCCGTGCAGGCATTGGCCCAGGCCTTCACCCAGGGCTCGAAGGTGATTTCCACCGGCGGCGCGAAGATATTGCCAAGCCGGATTTCCGGCATGCCTTTCAGCGAGGTGACGACCATCACGTAAAGCGGCAGCAGATAATAGGCGGCAGCCACGAACAGCGTGCCGTAAAGAATGATGTTGCGGCGGGAAAAGGTCTTCCTCGGCTTCCTGCCGCGCGGGCCGGAAAGGTCTTTGGCAACCGCATCGGTGGCGGCCACGACCGTGTTTAGTGTGCTGATATTAGCCACGCTTCTTGCCTCCGAATTCGAGGTAGGCCCATGGAATGATGATGATCGCGACCGTCAGGAGCATCATTGTCGAGGCGGCGAAGCCCTGCCCCAGATTCTGCGCCTGGAACATGTAGTCATAGACATATTTCGCCGGCACTTCGGACGCGATGCCCGGCCCGCCGCTCGTCTGCGCCACCACCAGATCGTAGACCTTGACGATGCCGCTGGCGATGATGACGAGGGTGGTGATGAAGACAGGCCGCATCATGGGAATGATGATGAGGATATAGGTCTTCCACATGGGAATGCCGTCAACACGCGTCGCCTTCCAGATGTCCTCGTCTATGCCGCGCAGACCCGCCAGCATCAGGCACATGACGAGCCCCGTGCCCTGCCAGAGCGCCGCAATCAGGATGCCGTAGATGACGATCTGCGAATTATAAAGCGGATCGAAGGTGAAGCTTTCCCAGCCCATCGAACGCACCACCGACTGGATGCCGAATTCCGGGTTCAGCAGCCATTGCCAGACAAGGCCGGTAACGATGAAGGACAGTGCGAAGGGATAAAGAAAAATGGTGCGGAAGGTGTTTTCGAACCGGATTTTCTGGTCCATCAGCGCCGCCAGCACGAAGCCGATGACGAGGCTGAAGATGAGCGACAAAACACCGTAGATCGCCAGATTCTGGATGGAGACGATCCAGCGCGGCGCGGCCCACAGACGTTCATATTGGTCAAAACCGATGAAGCTTGCCCGCGGCAGAAGTTTTGAATTGGTGAAGGAATAAACCACCGTCCAGATCGTCCCACCGAGGAAGATCACCATAGCGGTCAAGATCATGGGAATGGAGGCAATCTTGGAATTGAGATTGCGAAAAAGCTGATTTGGACGCCTGGAGCGCGTTTGACCTGCCATGTCACCTCCTCCTGTAACGTTACAGTAAACGGTCAGGCAAAAGCCTTACCGCATGAACCCTCTGCCCGCACTGGTGATTATCGCACGGACCGGACGTTGGAGCGGGGAGCGGCGAACCGCTCCCCGACCCGGAGAGATCACAATCAGTCAGCGGAACCGATGAGGTCCGCAAAGCGCTTCTGGCCGTCTGCCGCCGACATCGAGCCGGCGAAGAATTCGGCCATCAGGTCCTCCTTCTGTTTCTGCGTATCGGCAGAAATCAGCTGGTCGGTACTGGTGAGCGCATTGCCCTTCGCCAGAATTGCCAGGCCCTTCTTCATGCAGTCATTGGCGGCGTTGAGATCGACGTCGCCACGGATCGGCAGCGAGCCTTTCTTCAGGTTGAAGGCGACCTGTGTTTTCGGATCGACGATGGTTTCAGCCAGCACGTCCTGCGCCTTGGTTTTCGCCTCGTCCTTCAGGACCGGGAAATAAAAGGCATCGCCGCCGGTGGTGATATAGTCATTGAGGCCGAGACCCGGCAGGCAGGAATAATCCGTACCGGCCTTCTGGTTTGCAAGCTGGAACTCACCCTGCGCCCAGTCACCCATGATCTGGCCGCCGGCCTTGCCGGTTATGACCAGGTTGGTCGCCTGGTTCCAGTCCTGCACATTGGTGCCCTTGGCCATGTCACGGGCCTCGACGGCCGCCGCGAAAATCTTCGCCATCTCAGGCCCGGCTGCCGCTTCGGCATCCTTGTCGCCATAGACTTTCTGGTAGAGATCCTTGCCGCCAATCGAAAGCGTCAGCGTGTCAAACAGGCCGTTGGCCTGCCATGCCTGCCCGCCAAGGGCGAGCGGCTGGATGCCGGCCTTTTTCAGCGCCGGTGCGGCTGCAACGAATTCCGTCCAGTTCTTCGGAACCTCGACACCCGCCTTCTTGAAGGCTTCGTTGGAAAGCCACAACCATTGCCAGGAATGAATGTTGACCGGCGCGCAATAGATCTTGCCGTCGATAGTGCAGCTATCGAGCAGGCTTGCCGGCTTGATGACCTCTTTCCACTTGCCCTTTTCGGCAACGTCGGAAAGGTCGCGCATCAGGCCGGCCTGCACCAGCTCTTCCGCCTGCCGGCCGTGGTTGAATTGGGTGGCGCCCATCGGGTCACCGCCGGTGATGCGGCTGATCATGATCGGACGGGCCGTGCCGCCCGAACCGGCAATGGCGCCATCAACCCATTTATTGCCGGTGGCGTCGAAAGCCTTGGCAAGCTCGGCAACAGCGGCGGCTTCGCCACCCGATGTCCACCAATGGGTCACCTCAAGATCGGTGGCCCCGGCCATGCCCGCCGGAATCATGACACTGGCCAAAAAGGCCGCAGAAATAACACGCATTCGCATGAGTCTCCTCCCTCACTGAAACGTTGCAGTTGGAACGTATGCGAAGATTTTTGATTAGGCAACCGCCTAAGATACGAATCTCGCCAGCGCTCCCAAGGGTATTTCAAACGGCCGCAATCCATACTGAACAGCCGGCCAGGAGACGTGGTGAGATGGCGTAACCCACAGGTAATGCAGGCCTTTTACAACGCTTCAGAACCCGGCTCCGCTCTCGGCGCAAACCCCACGGGATAGACAGGTGAAGGCGACAATGAAAGCTTGGCACATTCTTTTGATCATCGGATTGGCGGGTGTCGCATCGCTCCTGCTGGTACCGGTTGAGCAACTTGCACCGGGACAGCAGCTATCTTTTCAAATACGCCTGCTGATGCTCATCCAGCCCGCGATGCTGACCGTTGCAGCGGTGGCGATTGGTCAAGCCCTGGCCGGCAAGGCAGGGCTCGGCGCACCACTGATCCATGCCCTTGTCGAAGGAAGCAGCATGCGCGCCGTGCTGCAAAGACAGGCGATGCCCGCGCTTCTGGCGGGCCTCGCCATCGGTTTGCTGATGATTACCTATTCGGCAGCGGTCCTTCCCGCGGTTACGGATGCATCGACCCGGACAATGATGGCCGCCTTTCCCGTTCCACTGACGACACGGATTCTCTACGGTGGAATCACGGAAGAGATTTTGACCCGATGGGGCCTGATGTCGTTTTTCGCATGGGTGCTCTGGCGCGTCACGGGAAGGGGCCGGGCAGGTCCGGCCCTGATGTGGACCGCTATCCTTCTGGCGGCAGCCCTTTTCGCCGCCGGCCACCTGCCACTCTTGTTTGCCGTAGCTACCGATCCGCAGCGATCACTGATCGCCGCGATTCTGCTCGCAAATTTTATCCCCGGCCTGTTGTTCGGTTGGCTTTTCTGGCGGCGGGGGCTTGAGGCGGCCATGCTTTCCCATGCCTTCGCCCATGGCGTGAACGCGCTGGCCTCCTGAGCCGCCGCGATCCCATCAGTCGCGGTCAGAAATCTTTCGGCACCAGATTGCGACACGGGCGAAGGCCCGTCTCGCCCCATGATGCCGCCTGCCCCCGCGCCACAATCCTACTGTCGCTTGTAATCATCCTCGATACGGATGACGTCGTCCTCGCCAATATAGGCTCCGGTCTGGATTTCGACCAGTTCGAGCGGGATCTGCCCTTCATTGGCAAGCCGGTGCGGCTGGCCGATCGGAATATAGACGGATTGGTTTTCCGTCAGCAGCCGGGTCTCCTCGCCAATCGTCACCGTCGCCGTTCCCTTCACGATGATCCAGTGCTCGGAACGATGATAGTGTTTCTGGAAAGAGATGCGGTGGCCGGGATCGACCGTGATATGGCCGACACGATAACGCTCATCGACATACATATGCTCGATATAACCCCACGGACGATAAACACGCTTGTGGCTTTGCGTTCTCGGCGCATGTTCGCCGTCCTTCAGCGTCTCCACCAGCCCCTTCACATCCTGTACCCGGTTTTTCGGCACGACCAGAACCGCGTCCTTGGTGGCCACTACCACCAGGTCCTTGGCGCCCACCACCGTCGTCAGCAATTGCGTGGAATGGATGAGGCAGCCTTCGGAATCGATGAAAACGCCATCGCCTTCCAGCGCATTGTCGTTACCGCGCTTGTCGGCGATCTCCCAGATCGCGTCCCAGCTGCCAATATCCGACCAGCGAAAATGGCCATGCACCACGGCCATGCGCTTGGTCTTCTCGATCACGGCATAGTCGATGGAGTTCTTCGGGGAAGCCTCGAAACTTGCCTGATGCAGACGCACGAAACCGAGGTCGCTTTCATATTGTTCAACCGCCTGCGTCACCGCCGCAAGAATCTCCGGTGCGAAGGCCTTCAACTCGGCGATCATCACATCGGAGCGGAACAGGAAGTTGCCGGAGTTCCAGAGATAGCCCTTTTCCAGATAGGAAATCGCAGTCTTCACGTCAGGCTTTTCCACGAAGGCCTCGACGGTGCTCAAATCTTCTTCGCCATCGATCGCCTCACCCGGCTTGATATAGCCATAAGAGGTACGCGGTTCCGTCGGCACCAGGCCGAAAACGACGATATTGCCCTGATCGGCAGCCTTGGCGCCAAGCTTCACGGCGTCGGAAAATTTATCGGCATCCAGCACCACATGGTCAGCGGCAAGCGCCAGCACCAGACATCCGGGCTCGCGGCGCTCAGCCAGCACGGCGGCGGCGGCCATGGCGGCGGCGCTGTCGCGGCGGGCGGGCTCCAGCACCACCGTTGCCGGCAGATCAATCTCTTCCGCCTGGCGGCGGGCGAAGAAGCGGAAATCCTCGTTGGTGATCACCAGCGGCTCGGAATAAAGCGTCTTGTCACCCACCCGAGTCAATGTCTGCTGATAGGTCGAAAGATTGCCGACCAGCGGCTGGAACTGCTTGGGTAACTGATCACGCGATACCGGCCAAAGCCGAGATCCCGCCCCGCCAGCAAGAAGAACCGGTGTGATCTTTCGAGAATGTGCGCTCACAACAAAACCTTTCCAAATCTAAAAAATTCCCGGCGCGCCGGACAATATACATATTTGCCAATGCTGCCATCATCGGTTCACGGGCGGATAAGCGCAAGCTCATAAGTTCGCCTTGTGAAAGCTTGGTGAACAAGCGGAAGGACATGTTGATTGTTGGCGGCCCCATTTCGCTAACGCGGCGTGGTACGCGAGGTTCCACGGAACCCGGCACGAAAAAAACCTTCGGAAATCGCAGGAATCTGCCCATCTCGAAAACCACACGGATGGCCGAGCCATGGCGCATCAGGTGTGCGGCACCCGCCAACTAAACAAATTAATCGATTGAATCGGCCGCAAATTTCATCACGCTTAAATTTGCTGCACTGAACAACATTCAAGGCTTGGCAGGGGCGCGAAAAATACAATAACAACGGCGGATATTTTTACATTGTTATCGACACGAAAGCGCGCTCAGCCCATGTCCGACACGACGAAACCCGCCAGCACCAGAACATCGGTTACGGATCAGGAAGCCCTGGATTTCCACGCGGAAGGCCGGCCGGGGAAACTGGAAATCACCCCGACCAAGCCGATGGCGACGCAGCGGGACCTGTCGCTTGCCTATTCGCCAGGCGTGGCCGTGCCGGTGAAAGCCATCGCCGAAAATCCGGCAACCGCTTACGATTATACAACGCGCGGCAACATGGTTGCGGTCATCTCCAACGGCACAGCCATCCTCGGTCTCGGCAATCTCGGCGCGCTTGCTTCAAAGCCGGTCATGGAAGGCAAATCTGTTCTCTTCAAGCGTTTCGCCGATGTCGATTCCATCGATCTCGAGGTCGATACCGAAGACGCCGATGAGTTCATCAATTGCGTGCGTTACCTTGGCCCCTCCTTCGGTGGCATCAATCTGGAAGACATCAAGGCGCCGGAATGTTTCATCATCGAAAGCCGCCTGCGCGAGCTGATGGACATTCCCGTTTTCCATGACGACCAGCACGGCACCGCCATCATCGCCGCCGCCGGCCTCATCAACGCCATCGAACTGACGGGCCGCGACTTCAAGACGACCAAGCTGGTCTGCAACGGCGCGGGTGCGGCGGCAATCGCCTGCATGGACCTCATCAAGGCCATGGGGTTCAACCCTGAAAACATCACGCTCTGCGATACCAAGGGCGTGATCTATCAGGGCCGTACCGAAGGCATGAACCAGTGGAAATCCGCGCACGCGGTGAAAACCAGCAACCGCACGCTGGCGGAAGCCATGAAGGGCGCGGATGTCGTATTCGGCCTCTCCCAGAAGGGAGCTTTCAGCGAAGAGATGATCCGTTCCATGGCGCCGAAGCCGATCATCTTCGCCATGGCCAATCCGGACCCGGAAATCACCCCCGAGGAAGTGTCGCGCATCCGTGACGACGCCATCATGGCAACCGGACGTTCGGACTACCCGAACCAGGTCAACAATGTCCTCGGCTTCCCCTATATCTTCCGCGGCGCGCTCGATGTCCGCGCCAGCCAGATCAACGACGCGATGAAGATCGCGGCGGCACAGGCGCTCGCCGATCTTGCCCGCGAGGATGTGCCTGACGATGTGGCCGCCGCCTATCAGGGCAACCGCCCGCGTTTCGGATCGCAATATATCATTCCCGTTCCCTTCGATCCGCGCCTGATCTCAGCGATTCCGGTGGCCGTGGCGAAAGCCGCCATCGAAACCGGCGTCGCCCGCCGTGAACTGCCCGATCTCGACGCTTACGCCCGCGAGCTCTCCGCCCGCCGCGACCCGATGGCTTCGACCACGCAGCGCCTTTACGAACGGGTACGCCGCTCGCCGAAGCGGGTCGTTTTTGCGGAAGCCGAAGAAGAACAGGTCATGCGTGCGGCGATTTCCTTCACCGCACAGGGCCTCGGTACCGCCATCCTGCTCGGCCGTGACGATATCATCAAGGCTAATGCGGAACGCGCCGGCATCGATCTCGACCGCGCCAACATCGAGATCACCAACGCCCGCCTTTCCAGCCGCGTCGATGCCTATGTCGATTATCTCTATGCGCGTCTGCAGCGCGGCGGTTTCCTGCTGCGCGACGTACAGCGTCTGGTCCACAATGACCGCAACCATTTCGCCGCCTGCATGGTGGCGATGGGCGATGCGGACGCCGTGGTCACCGGCGTTACCCGCAATTATTCGACGGCGCTGGAGGATATCCGCCGCTGCATCAACACCAAACCCGGCCATCGCGTCATCGGCGTATCGCTTGTTGTCTCGCGCAACCGCACCGTCTTCGTGGCCGATACCGCCGTGCATGACATGCCGAACGCGGAAGATCTTGCCGATATCGCCGAAGAGGCAGCCGGCCTCGCCCGCCGTTTCGGTTACGAACCGCGCGTTGCCATGCTCGCCTATTCCACCTTCGGCCAGCCGACCGGCGAACGCTCCGACAAGGTGCGCGAGGCGGTGAAAATCCTCGACCGGCGCAACGTCAATTTCGAGGTCGACGGCGAAATGTCGGCCGATGTGGCACTGAACCATCACCGCATGCAGAGCCAGTATCCCTTCGCCCGGCTTTCAGGCCCGGCCAATGTGCTGGTCATGCCCGCCATTCATTCCGCCTCCATCTCCACCAAGATGCTGCAGGAACTGGGCGGCGCAACCGTCATCGGCCCGCTTCTCGTCGGCCTCGATAAATCGGTGCAGATCACCTCGATGGGTGCGAAGGACAGCGATATCGTCAACATGGCGGCAATAGCGGCCTATAACGCCGGACGATAAGCACAGGGCGTGCGGCCGGCTTCTTCTCCCCGCCGGGGAGAAGATGGCCCGAAGGGTCAGATGAGGGGGCAAGCTCTCCGCATATCTCTACCCTCACCCCCTCATCCCGCTGCCGCGACCTTCTCCCCGACGGGGAGAAGAGACAAGCCGGATGTGCTCGCTCCACATGTGGCCATCCGGCCCTCAGCGACATCCGGACTACTCTCCCGCCCCTGACAGGCAGGCACGTAGCGACGGAGAAAAGAACAGGATTCTACGATTCCAAATTATTAGGATAATTTTTCTTTCTGAAAGATTTATTGGAACCGGATTTTATTCATACTATTTTTCACGCAATGCCAATTCTCGCTCTTGGCGGGTGCCTCATGTAGTTTCCACCTACAATCAAAAGGAAATACCCATGGCCCTCTCTTTCTCCAGATTTGCCGCAAAACTCATTGCCGGAACCGTTGTCATCGCTTCGATGGCCACCGCCGCTCACGCGGATGCAACGCTCGACCGGATCAAGGGTCGCGGTAAGCTCACCGTCGGCGTCATCCTGTCCGGCGCGCCTTTCGGCTTCATCGATCCGAAGACGCAGGAGCAGAAGGGTCTCAACATCGACGTCGCCAAGGCGTTGGCCGCCGGCCTCGGTGTCGAGCTGGTCACCGAAACCGTGACCCCGCCCAACCGCGTGCAGTTCCTGCAGCAGGGCAAGGTCGATATTCTGATCGCCAACATGCAGTATACGGAAGAGCGTGCCAAAACGCTCGATTACGTTCCGACCCCCTATGACCGCCAGGGTGGCGCCGCCATCGGCCGCAAGGACAGTGGCATCAAGGACTGGCCGGACCTGAAGGGCAAGATCGCCTGCGTTTCGCAAGGCTCGAACTACACCCAGCCGCTGATCGAACAATATGGCGCGCAGGTTAAGGCACTGCCGAGCCAGCCGGAATCGCTGCTGGCACTCAAGGGCGGCAATTGCGACGTCTCCGTTCACGTCAACGGCACGCTGAGCCTGATGCTTCAGGACCGCGCCGATGAGTGGAAGGATTACGGCATCCTCATCCCCACCGACCTGATCCCGTCTGATTCCGTGATCTGGCTGCGCAAGGGCGAAAGCGACACGCAGGCCGCTCTCGACAAGATCGTCAAGGAACTGCACGCCTCCGGCAAGATGCTCGAATTCGCCAAGGCCAACCGTCTGCCGAGCATCGGCTATATGGAAGAGCAGCAGAAGAAGCTTTCGGCGCAATAAGACAGGCGCAGGGTCGCTCCGTTCCTTGCCTGTCCTCACCGCAGGGGGAGGATGATGCCGAACAGGCGGAGTGATTTCCTATGACCATCAGGAACGGCCGGTTTCGCCCGCCGTTCTTTTCTGCTTTAAAGCAAGACAGGTCATTCTGGCGCCGCCTGCAGGGCGGCGCACCCGCGACAACAGCATGGATTTCCGATGCAGGATGGATTTACAGCGCGCTTCATAGAACTGGCCGCGCATCTTGGCCTCAACTATGACTTTCTGAACAGCGGTTACGAGGTTCAGATCTGGCTCGACGGCATGAAGATGACGTTGATCCTCGTCGCCGTCACTTTGCCGCTAAGCCTCATCTTCGGCTTCATTTTCGCGGCCATGCTGACATCGGGCAAGGTCTGGCTCGCCGGCCCCGTGCGCGCCTATGTGGAACTGACGCGCAACACGCCGACGCTGGTGCAGCTGATGTGCGGTTTCCTCGTGCTCAACATGCTGATTTCCAATGCGCTGGGCGGCGCGCAGAACAACCCGCTGACGCCCTTCTTCTGGGTCGTCGCCATCACCGGCCTGCATATCGCCGCCTTCCATGCGGAGGCCTTGCGCGGCGGTATCGAGGCGGTGCCGGCCACCACCATCGAGGCGGCGCGCGCGATCGGTTTCAGCTCCTTCGAGATTTTACGTTATGTGGAATTTCCGCTGGCCATCCGCACGGCGCTGCCCTCCATCATCAACAACCTCGTCAATCTGGTGAAGCTCACCACGGTTGGTTCGGCAATTGCGGTGGGTGAAATCACCTATGCCTCGATCCTGATCTGGACGCAGCGCGACAATGTGGTCGAGCTGATGATCGTCATCCTGATCTTCTTCAGCGTCATCAATTTTATCGTCGCAAGGGCCGGTCTCTGGCTTGAACGGCGTCTTGCGGTTCCGGGGTTCGGTCAATGAGTGCGGTGGTTTCTCCAACACAGGCGGTAAAGAAGCCGCCCTTCGGCACCATTCTGCTGCTCGGCGTGCTGATATCAGTCATTTCGTGGCTGATCCTCGATCCTTCGCTCGGTCAGGTGCTTCTGCAATGGCTACCCTATCTTGCCAAAGGTTTTGCCATGAATGTGCTGATCAGCATCCTTGCGATCGCCATCGGCACCTTCATCGGCGTCCTCCTCGGCATCATGGAGCTTGCGCCCTACCGCCTCGTGCGGGCGCCGGCGCTCACCTATGTGCAGGTCTTCCGTAACGCCCCGCATCTGGTGCTGATCTTCGCCGCGACCTACATCTTCCCCTTCGAGATCGTCGCCTTCGGCAACTACATTCCCTTCCCGGACTGGATCAAGGCCGTCGTCGGTCTCGCCATTCCGGCCAGCGCCCATATCGCCGAAATCACCCGCGGCGCCATCCAGTCGATTCCGACGGCGCAATGGGAAGCGGCGCAGGGGCTGGGTTTTTCGCGCAACCAGACACTGCGCTGGATCATCCTGCCGCAATGCGTGAAGCGCTCGCTGCCGCCATGGATGAACCTCTATGCGTCGATCACCATGGGCACGGCGCTTGCCTCGCTGGTCGGTGTGCATGAGCTTCTGCACGCCGCGACGGACGCGAGCACCGCCGTGCAGCGCAACGATTTCACCGTCGTGGTCTATCTCACCGTTCTGATGGCGTTCTTCCTGTTCTGCTATCCCGTCTCCCGTTTCACGCAGCGCCTCGAGCGGCGCTTCGCTTCCCGCTGATTGGAACAAGCCATGTCCGCACCCGCACCACAAACCGCCGCAAAAGCCCTGGTCGAACTGGAAGGCATACACCTGTCCTTCGGTGACAATCAGGTCCTGAAGGGCATCGACCTCACGGTGAACAAGGGCGACGCCGTCTCCATCATCGGCCCTTCCGGCTCCGGCAAATCCACCATCCTGCGCTGCATCAACGGCCTTCTCATTCCGCAATCGGGCAAGATCACCGTTGGCGGCACGCGAGTAGACCAGCTGAAAACCGAGGCGGAGCGCATTGCGCTGCGCAAGCGCATCGGCATCGTGTTCCAGCAGTTCAACCTCTTCCCGCATTTGACGGTGATGGAAAACATCACCATCGCGCCGATCAAGATTCTCGGCACGCCGAAGGCGGAGGCCGAACGCCATGCCCGCGAATTGCTGGAGAAAGTGCGTCTTTCCCAGAAGGTCGATGCCTATCCCGGCCAGCTTTCCGGCGGCCAGCAGCAGCGCGTGGCGATTGCCCGCGCTCTCGCCATGCGGCCGGAACTGGTTTTGTTCGATGAGGTCACCTCCGCACTCGACCCCGAAACCGTGGGCGAAGTGCTCGCCGTCATCCGCGATCTCGTCAATGACGGGATGACCAGCATTCTCGTCACGCATGAAATGCGTTTTGCCGAAGAAATCAGCGACAATATCGTCTTCACCGAAAACGGCCTGATCGTCGATCAGGGCACGCCGGAGCACATCTTCTACAAGTCGACCAATCCGCGCATCAACGCCTTCGTCAAGGGTCTCGGTGGGCAGGTGGCACGGGTGAATGACGGCGAAGGGATCTGATGCCATGACCGCCGACGAAAAGCTCACCCTTCATCTTGCCGAAGCGATTGCCGCCTCCGATCCCCTGCGTGACGAGGAGGCGGTGGCCATCGCCCGCACGGCGCTGATCGATTTTTTCGCCTGTGTGCTGGGCGGCGCTGCCGACAGAAGCACGAAAATCCTGATCGACAGCTTTACACCCGGCACGTCAGGCACGGCGGGCATTATCGGCCACGATCTGCGCACGGATGCCTTCACCGCCGCCCTCATCAACGGTCACGCCGGGCATGTGCTTGATTATGACGATGTTCACGGCAGCGTACGCGGCCACCCGACTGTCGCCATCATTCCCGCTTTGCTGGCTATCGCGGTCGAAGAGAGCTCCACGGCGGACGCCTTCATCGCCGCCTATATCGTCGGGCTGGAAACCATGGCGCGTCTCGGCCTCTCGCTCGGCACCAAACATTACGAAAACGGCTTCCACGCCACCGCCACTCTCGGCCCCATCGGTGCCGCGGCGGCGATTGCCCATCTCCTGAAATTCGATCCGCAGACAACGGCCGTTGCGCTCGGCCTCGCTGCCACGCAATCGGCCGGGCTTCGCCTGCAATTCGGTTATGACGCCAAGCCGCTGCATGCGGGGCTTGCCACGCGTGCCGGCCTTACCGCCGCGCGGCTGGCGCGATCGGGCTTTCAGGGCGCGCCGGATTTTCTGGAAAACCCCATCGGTTTTTATTCCGCCTACGCCTTCGGCGCCGAGCAACCGAAACGTGTTCTCTCCGGCTGGGGCGCACCCTGGCAGATCGTCTCGCCCGGCCTCACCCTCAAGGCCTTTCCCTGCTGCACCGCCAGCCATCCCGTTGCCGTCGGCGCGCTGGCGCTGCGCAACAGCAATGATCTGACGCCGGACGAGATCGAAACGGTCACCATCACCTTCCCGCCCGGCGGCGACGCCGCGCTCGTCGGCCCCGCGACGCCCACGACGGGCATCGACGCCCGCTTCAGCGCCGAATATGTCTTCGCCGCAGCGCTGACGGATGGAGCGCTTGGTATCGGCCATTTCGACGAACGCCCGACGCGCGCTGACCTGCTTGCCCTTTCCGCCAGAGTCTCACGCCGGCATGACGAAACCGCCCGCCGCCTCTCGCCCGATCCGACCACCCGGTTCGTGGTCATCGACGTGACGAAGAAGGACGGCACGATGCTGTCGCGCCGTGTCGAGGGGCTTCCTGGCATCGATGACCCGACCGAAAAATTTGCCGACGCGACCGGCGGCAATGAGAAATTCTCCGGTATTCCGGCACTGGTGCGGTCCATGAAGACCGCAGCCGACCTCAGGAAGCTCGAAACGCTTCTGGTATCGCAAATATAACTCGACCGACATGAAGGCATGATCCCCATGACCACCACGACACGCAAAAGACAGATGCATCTCGGCCTTTTCCTGCAGGGCGCCGGGCACCACGTTTCCGGCTGGCGTCACCCCGATGCCGAAGCCGGCAGCGAGAATTTCGATCTGCTCACCCGTGTTACGAAAATGGCCGAAGCGGCGAAGTTCGACATGGTATTCCTCGCCGACGGCCTGACCAGCGGCGTCGACGCCCACCCCTCGATGATAGCCCGTTTCGAGCCGCTGACCCTGCTGGCAGCCCTTGCCATGGTCACCGATAAGATCGGGCTGGCCGCCACCGCCTCCACAACCTATGGCGAGCCCTACCACACCGCCCGCGCCTTCGCTTCCATCGATCATCTGAGCCACGGCCGCGCGGCGTGGAACATCGTCACCACCTCCTATGCCCGCACGGCGGCGAATTTTTCCAAGGACCATCCCGAGCATGACGAACGTTATGCGGTGGCGGAAGAATATGTGAATGTCGTTCGCGGCCTGTGGGACAGCTGGGATGACGACGCCTTCGTCAAGGACAAGCAGGCGGGCCGTTATGTCGATCCGGAAAAGGTCCATATCCTCAACCACGAGGGCAAATATTTCACGGTCAAGGGACCGCTCAATATTCCGCGCTCGCCGCAGGGCCATCCGGTTCTCATCCAGGCCGGCTCTTCCGGGCCGGGGCAGGATCTCGCCGCCCGCACCGCCGACATCGTCTTCACCGCCCAGCAGGCGATTTCCGAAGCGCAGGCCTTCTATACCAGTCTCAAGGCGCGCGTGGAGAAATTCGGCCGCGATCCGGCCAGCGTCGCCGTGATGCCCGGCTTCATGCCGATCATCGGCAGGAGCTTTGAAGAGGCTGGCGAAAAGCTGAAGGAACTGAACCGCTGGACCGATATCAAGAGCGCAATGCCGCTGCTTGAAGAACGCATCGGCCACAGCCTTGCCGATTACGATCTTGACGGCCCGCTGCCGGACCTGCCGATTTCCGACCAGTTGCGCAGCCGCGCTGAACTTCTGACCGAACTTGCACGCCGCGAAAAGCTGACGATCCGGGAGCTGGCACTGCGCGTTGCGGCAGGCCGCGGCCACCATATCGTCATGGGCACGGCCAAAGACGTGGCCGACCGCATGCAACAATGGTTCGAAAACGGCGCGGCCGACGGCTTCAACGTCATGCCGCCCTTCTTCCCCGGCGGGCTGGAGGAATTCAATCGCGAGGTCGTTCCGCTGCTGCAGGAACGCGGCCTGTTCCGCAGGGACTACGAAGGCTCGACACTGCGCGACCATCTCGGTATCGAACGGCCGCCATTGCGCGGATGACGGAATGCGGATGCCTGATCAAAAGGGGCATCCGCATCAGAAGTTCATTCAACGCGCCAATGCGCTTGCTGCAATGACTGGACTTTAAGCAGACATCCGGCGTCATCCCCGGATCGAGGCCGAAGAATGATGGGGGAGAGGTTTGACTACCTCTCCCGCTATCCGAGGGGACGTAAGCCCGCCCTTTACGCAGCCGCTCGCCTCGCCGGCTGATCGCGCCGGCTGGCATTCGAAAAATCCGACGGCATGGACGATCCGTCTTCACGCTGAACCGTGCGGCGGTTCAGTTTGAACAGGCTGACGAGTTGTGCGAGCACATCGGCGCCCTGCGCCAGCGTGGTGCTTATCACGGTGGTACGGGCACTCATGGAAGCGTTCTCCTGCGTCATCTGGTCAAGCCGGTTAACCGCCCGATTGATTTCGCCTATGCCGATTGCCTGCTCATCGGCTGCCTTCGCGATCATATCGACATTGCCGTCGATGTGCCTTACCAGCGCGTCGATCTGCTTCAGCGCCTCGCCGGTCTCACCCACCAGCCTTACACCTTCAAGAACCTCGGTGCCGGAATTGTTGATAAGCGCCTTGATTTCCTTCGCAGCGTTGGCGGAGCGTTGCGCAAGTTCGCGCACTTCCTGCGCCACGACGGCAAAGCCCTTGCCGGCTTCACCCGCACGCGCGGCTTCCACGCCGGCATTCAACGCCAGAAGGTTGGTCTGGAAGGCAATCTCGTCGATAACACCGATGATCTGGCTGATTTCGCGCGATGCCGTCTCGATACGCTGCATGGCATTGACGGTCCGCTCAACCACTTCGGTCGATGCCGCCGTCGATGTCCTTGCGCTCTGAACGAGCTTGCGCGTCTCCCTGGTATTTTCGGTCGATGAGCGAACGGTGGCTGTAATCTGTTCAAGCGCCGCCGAGGTTTCTTCCAGCGCCACCGCCTGCTCGCGCGAGCGTTCGGCGAGATTGACGGAGGCTTCACTGACTTCCTGGCTGCTCTTGGTCAGGTCATCCGTCTGACCAAGAACATTCTCCAGCGTCTTCTGGAATTCCGCGATGGACTTATTGAAGTCGCGACGCAGCCTTTCGAATTCGCCCACGAATGGTTTGTCCAGCGTGACACGGATATTGCATTGTGAAAGCCGCTCGAGGGCAGCACCAAGCTCTTCAACCGCATGCATGCGGTCGGTCACGTCGAAAGCGAATTTCACGACCTTGAAGACACGGCCCCGGTCATCGAGGATCGGATTGTAGGACGCCTGAATGAAAACGCGTTTGCCATCCTTGCCAAGCCGCATAAACTGTCCGGATGAAAAGCTGCCCGTGCGAAGCTCATCCCAGAAGCTGCGATAGTCCTGAGACTGTGCATAGGCCGGCTCGCAGAACATCGAATGATGTTTACCGATAATTTCTTCCGCCGTGTAACCCAGCGCGCCAAGGAAATTTTCATTGGCACCAAGGATTTTTCCGTCGGGCGTAAATTCAATCATGGCCTGCGCCCGGGAAAGCGCCGCCAGCTTGCCGTCATCCTCGGCGCTCTTGCGCTTGATTACAGTAATGTCGGTCGCGATCTTGACGACCTTGTAAGGTTTGCCGAAACGAAAAACCGGATTGTAGGAGGCCTCGATCCAGATTTCGTCGCCGTTTTTCGCCCGCCGCCGGTACTGGCCCTGATCATATTCACCGCGCGAAAGCTTCGCCCAGAAAACCTTGTATTCCGGGGAGGCCGCATCGTCGGGAGACAGGAACATGCTGTGGGAACGCCCGACGATTTCAGATTGCTGATAGCCGATCGCATTGCAGAAATTATCGTTCGCCTTCAAAATCTTGCCGGTAAGATCAAATTCGATGATGGCTTGGGAGCGGCTCAAGGCGTCAAGCACCGCAGATGCATCCAGACCAAATTTGGAAAAGTGAGACATGCCTTTAAACCCCCAGCGATGACCAATATACGGACCTCCTTCACCTCTCGAACAGAAAAGACAAAAAGGGTCGGTCCGCCTGCGGGTGAAACTAGCCGGACACCGTTAAATAGCCATTAATGATGACCCATAACTACTTGCATGGCGACAGGATTGGCAGGCAAAAATACTTGAAGGCTGCGCCATTTTTCACCGCATTATCTCGAGATGGGAACCGCTTATTTGCCACACTGCTGATATTTCTGCGGCCGCGGCGCAATGCGGCCTTTCATCGGAACGGCATTCATTGTTATGGCGGGCCTGAAAGATTTGTGTTGCAGGAGCGCCGATGACCAAAACCCTGAAATGCGACGTGCTGGTAATCGGCAGCGGCATTATCGGTTCCATGGCGGCGCTTTACCTGCAAAATGCCGGGCGCGATGTCGTTCTTCTGGAGCGCGGCGAAGTTGCCCGCGGTGCGAGCGCTGGCAACGCCGGCATCCTGGCCTTTCCCGAAATCATTCCCATTCCCGCTCCCGGCATCATGAAAAAGGCGCCGCGCTGGCTTTTCGACCCGCTCGGCCCACTCAGCGTGCCGCCCGCTTATGCAGCAAAGATTGCGCCCTGGCTGTGGCGTTTCTGGCGCGCCAGCGCCGAGCGCAACTTCCGCCACGGGCTGAAGGCGCTTGGTGACATCAACCGGCTGGCGGCGACGGAAATGGCCCATGTCACCGCCATGCCCGAGCTCTCGTCCTTCGTCTCAAAAACCGGCGCGCTCGATCTTTACGACAGCGAAACAAGCTTTAATGCCGCCCGCAAGGAGTGGAGTGAAAAGGAGCAAGCCGGATTCTCCTTTCAGCGTGTCGGCCGTGACGAGATCGAGGCGCTGCAACCGGGTCTTGCACCGCAGTTCCGTCACGCCATGTTTTCGCCGGACGGCCTGCAGGTCTCCGATCCCTACGCTTTCACCCGTGCCATTTTTGACCTGGTGATTGCCCGGGGGGCGAGCCTGCGCAAGGGCGAAGCCGAACGCATCGACGCCGTCGGCGAAAGCACGATCGTAACGCTGGAAAACGGTGACAAGATCGATGCCGACAGGGTGGTGATCGCCTGCGGTGCATGGTCGAAGAAACTGGCCGCGGCGCTTGGCAATATTGTACCCCTGGAAACGGAGCGCGGCTATAACACCACCCTGCCCGCTGGCGCCTTCAACGTTACACGGCAACTTTACTTCAACGACCACGGTTTCACCGTAACCCCGCTATCCTCCGGCATCCGCATCGGCGGCTCTGTCGAACTTGGCGGTCTGGAATTGAAGCCCAATTTCAAACGATCCGACGCCATGCTGAAAAAGGCGGGACGTTTTCTGCCGGGCCTCAAGGTGGAAGGCGGCCGGCAATGGATGGGGTTCCGCCCGTCAATGCCGGACTGTCTTCCCGTCATAGGTACGGCGCGCGCCACGCCCTCCGTCATCTATGCTTTCGGTCACGGCCATCTGGGACTGACACAATCTGCAGCCACCGCCCGCCTCGTGACACAGCTCGCAACCGGGGAGGATACATCGATCTCGGTCGATCCGTTCCGGCCGGGGCGTTTTTCCTGAATATGCGGCAGGCCGGTTGATGCCGGCCATCGTGTTTCCGGTTCGAAAGGACGTTTGGCTTATTTCACCGGCTGCATGGAATCTTCCGGAAATTCCACGTCGGCAAAGGCCGGATAGACCTTTCGCAGGGTCGCCACCTGTTGCTGGTCACTGACACGCAGCAAGTACCAGTCCGTACCATCGATCAGCGCCAGCGTGTGGGATTTCGCCTCGATTGTCTGGCCCCCGGTTTCCATCACCGTTTTTGTCGGAACAAGTGCATAGGGCGTTCCATCAGGCGTTTGCCCGACACGGATCGCCCGCGTATCCATGGTGAACTCGGTTATCTTGACCGCCGCCAGCGCCATCTGCATCTGCGCCGTCAGGGCGCTGCGCAATTGCTCCACGGTAATACCCGCGTCGCTTGCAATGAACTCGAAGATTTTCGGCGGTACCGTCCTGGAGACGGTCTCGAAATCCTGCTGGTTCAGCGCCGCGCTGAACCGCTCGATCTGCGTCTTGAGCTTGTCCTGCTCGGACGGCAATAAATCACGAGACCAGGCGGGATGTGAAATCACCGCCAGCAGGAACAGACAGGATAACAGGCGGTTCATGGCTTTACCTTTTGGCATTGGCCGGCATCGCCCCGTTCCCGCAGGATCGCTCAGCGCAGCAGAAAAAATCCTGCAACCGAAAGGGCGAGGAAGACAATCAGGCCACCAAGGAAACCTGCAGAGGTGAAGAAACCGGCGACCATGGCCAGCATCAGTACACATACCAGCATGGTACCGTATTTCGTCATGGCCAGAAAAGCGTTGTAGGTCTTTTCGTGCTCGGCGTAATTCATCTCGGCGCCAACTTCGACCGGACCCGTATGGTGTTCGCTCATTCCGCTTCCCCTTTTGCTCCATCCGTCACTGCCGCTGCGCAGAACAATTTGCTCCGCGGACGATCATGGGCTTGTGCCGGATTCTCCAGAGCCAGAGGTAACATGAAGTCGCCGAAAAGTGCAATGCATTCGGAATGAAACAGCATCTGCGCGATGTTAGGACAAAGGCGCGCCGGGCAAAGCGTGCGGCTGGGCAACATTCTTTCGCAAACGGTTGAAAAGGGCGGTCGTCCGGCCTGTTTGAGAGTGGTTTCGGTTGCTTTTCGAACAGCCTGCCCATACACGGGATTCTGTGGGGAGGAACGCCGGGACCTGAATCAGCGGATACGCGTGGAGGCGCGACCGCCGCAATGCACGCCCGGCTTTGCTCTCCGCCATAAACCCGAAAAGGGCCCAATAAGGGAAGAGGGGAAAGTCATGAAATCGCTTTTGAAAATAAGTGCGCTCATAGACCTTGCGAGCGAAACTTTGGGCAAGGTCGCCGGTTATCTGGTGCTTATCTGCTGCCTCGTCAGTGCCGGCAATGCCATGGTTCGTTATGCTTTCAACTACAGCTCAAACGGCTGGCTGGAAATCCAGTGGTACATGTTCGCCTTTATCGTTCTGATCGGTGCGTCCTACACACTGCGCATGAACGAACATGTGCGGGTGGACATTATCTATGGCGCGATTTCCTCGCGCAGCCGCATCTGGGTTGACCTTATCGGAATAACGCTCTTCCTGCTGCCCGGCTGCTTTTATCTGGCCTGGCTTTCCTGGCCGATGTTCACGCTTTCCTGGTATCAGAATGAAATGTCCTCCAATGCCGGCGGTCTCATTCGCTGGCCGGTGAAACTCATCATCTTTGCCGGTTTCGCCCTTCTGGTTCTTCAGGGATTTTCTGAATTCATCAAGCGCATAGGCGCCCTCAACGGGCTTTATGCGCTGGATACGAAGTACGAAAAACCCCTGCAATGATCGCGCCGATCTGAACCTTCAGGATATTTCCCATGTTTGAATATGGTATTCTTCCGCCACTGATGTTCCTCGGCATGATCATCTTCATGCTTTACGGATTTCCGGTTGCTTTCTCGCTTGCCACCGTCGGTCTGGTTTTCGGCGTCATCGGCATCTTCACCGAGCATTTTTCGCCGGCCTTTCTTCAGGCCTTGCCGCTGCGCATCTTCGGCATCGTCTCCAACGACCTTCTGCTCGCCATTCCCTTCTTCACCTTCATGGGCGCGATCCTGGAGCGATGCGGGCTTGCGGAAGATCTGCTTGAAGGAACCGGAAAGCTATTTGGCGCCATTCCGGGTGGTCTTGCCTATGCCGTCATCATCGTCGGCGCGATCCTCGGCGCAATCACCGGCACGGTTGCGGCCTCCGTCATCACCATGGGCGTCATCTCGCTGCCGATCATGCTGAAATACGGTTATAATCCGCGGCTTGCCACCGGTGTCATCGCGGCATCGGGAACGATCACGCAGGTCATTCCGCCGTCCCTCGTCCTGATCGTTCTTGCCGACCAGCTCGGCAAATCCGTGGGCGACATGTATCTCGGCGCAATCGGCCCCTCGATCCTGCAGGTCGCCATCTTCATGCTCTTCATCCTGCTGATGTCGATCGTGCGGCCGAAGGATTTGCCGGCCCTGCCGCCGGAAGCACGGGGAGAACTCAACCGCGCGCTGGTGTTCCGCGTGCTGGCGGGCATGATCCCTTCCATCGTTCTGATCTTCCTCGTGCTCGGCACCATATTCCTCGGCCTCGCCACCCCGACAGAAGCCGGCGCGCTCGGCGTCGTCGGCGCCATAGCGCTTGCCGCCGCGCACCGACGCCTTACGTGGGATCTCGTCAAGCAGGGCATGCATTCCACCATGCACATCACCTCCATGGTGGTGTTCATTCTGGTTGGCGCCACCTGCTTTTCCCTAGTCTTTCAGGGCATGGACGGTTCGCTGTGGATCGAACACATGTTGTCGGGCATTCCGGGTGGCCCCATCGGCTTCCTGATCTTCGTCAACATCTTCATCTTCTTCCTCGCCTTCTTCCTCGATTTCTTCGAAATCGCCTTTATCGTCATTCCGATGCTGGCACCGATCGCCCAGTCGCTCGGTATCGACCTGATCTGGTTTGGCGTGCTGATCTGCATCAACATGCAGACGAGCTTCATGCACCCGCCCTTCGGTTTCGCACTGTTTTACCTGCGCTCCATCGCGCCGCGCACGGTCAAGACATCGGATATCTACATGGGCGCCATTCCATGGCTCGGCATGCAGCTCATCCTCGTCGCCATCGTGATCTTCTGGCCGGAATCCGTCACCTACTGGCTGGATAAGGCACCCGAAGTCGATCTGAACTCCATCAAGATCGAGGTGCCGGCCTTCGGTAATCAGGGTGGCAACACCATGCCCAATTTCGGCCAGCCGGGTGGATTGCCGGGCATGCCGAATCTTGGCGAGCCCCCGAAGATCGGCCCCTGATCGGCGTCTTGTAAGGACTGGGCGAAACGCTTATGATTGCGGAGTGGAAGACAGGGTTGCACCCCTGCCTTCCGTTTATTCTCTTTAGAAATGGAACCGGACAGTCACTGACCAGCCTGTCCGGTTTTTCCTAATGACGAATGCAATGCTCAGCGTTTTCCACATCGCATCACCTCCACAGTTGAGAGCAAGGCCTTTGCCGAGGTCGGCGTGGCCAATCCTCGCCGACACTCCGGCTGGTCGCGGAGCCTGCTGCTTTTGCGCCCAACGATCAGATCGTAAATCACCCTTTCTTGTCGGGCGCGTGAAGGCTTGAACGCACAACAAAAACCCCGGAGACCGAAATCCCCGGGGTCTTTGCTCGGTCCGCCGTCACCGAATAATCAGAGCTTGCCGTTGCGCTGCTGGATCATCATGAAAGTATCGAAAGTATATTCCGCCAGCTGCATCCAGAGATACCCCTCGCGCTTGAAGGCAACCTGATCCTCGTAGATCTTTTTGAAGTCCGGGTTGGTGGCCGAGATATTGGCATAAACTTCCAGCGCCGCCTTATAGCAGGCTTCGAGGATTTCCTGGCTGAACGGCCGCAATACGGCGCCCTCCGAAACTAGCTGCTTGATGGCAATCGGGTTCTTGGCGTCATATTTCGCCATCATGCTGGTATTGGCGAAAGCGCATGCATCCTGCAATGCCGTCTGATAGTTCTTCGGCAGGCTGTTCCACTTGTCCAGATTGACGAAGGAATGGATGACGGGGCCACCCTCCCAGAAGGCGGGATAGTAATAATACTTCGCCACCTTCTGGAAACCGAGCTTGTGATCGTCATAGGGGCCGACCCATTCGGCGGCATCGATGGTGCCTTTTTCCAGCGCAGGATAGATGTCACCGCCAGCGATCTGCTGCGGCACGACGCCGAGCTTTTCCACCACCTTGCCGGCCAGACCGGCAATGCGCATCTTCACACCCTTGAAATCGTCGACCGTGTTGATTTCCTTACGGAACCAGCCACCCATCTGCGCGCCGGTATTACCCGAGATCATGCCGTAAAGATTGTGCTTGGCATAGAACTCGTTGAGCAGCTTGTTGCCATTGCCCTCATAGAACCAGGAATTGGTCAGGCGGGCATTAAGGCCGAAGGGTATCGCCGTGCCGATGGCGAAGGTCGGATCCTTGCCGACATAATAATAGGAGCAGGTGTGGCACATTTCCACCGTGCCCGATGATACGGCGTCGGCCGCCTGCAGGCCGGGCACGATTTCGCCGGCAGCAAAGGGCTGAATGGTGAAATTGCCATCGGTAGCGGCCGCAACGTGCTTGGCGATATCTTCGGCGCCGCCATAGATCGTGTCCAGCGATTTCGGAAACGACGACGTCAGGCGCCAGTTGATCTTGGTATTCTGCTGTGCAATGGCGGGCGCGGCCAAGGCTGCCGTAGCAGCTCCCGCCAGCGCACCTTTTTTCATAAAGGAACGGCGATCCATCTATATCCTCCCAGATATGAACGCTGCCCGCAGCTTTGAATTCCCCTCTTTGCTGTTCAGGCATCGCAGCAAAGTAAGCACGGTTACCGCCCGGCTGACAAGCACCCGCCCCAAGAATTAATCGCGCGGAAACCGGCCTTTTGAGGAATTTTCCGGCGGTCTCCTCCGTATTTTATTTGCAACTGAAATATCACAATGCAGCCTTATACTTTAGGCGCATATATTGCCGACAGAACGCAAAAGGCGTGCTTGACTTGCCCCGCCGGCAGTCGCACAAATTTTTGGAGATTCGCCCCGGAGCCACCATGCCAAAACCGATTATCGCCGTTCCCGCCGACATCCGGCATTTCACCGGAGCCGACTGGCACGCCGCGCAGAACCAGTATCTTTCCGCCGCGCTGAAGGTGGCGGACGTCATGTCCTTCATCGTTCCGGCCTTTGAGGAAGGCAATGAGGTGGACGCCATTCTTGACCGGGTCGACGGCCTGCTCGTTTCCGGCTCGGCCACCAATGTACACCCTTCCCTCTACGGAAAAGAGGCACGGGAAAGCGACGGCCCCTTCGATCTGGCCCGTGACGCCACCAGCCTGCCGCTGATCCGCCGCGCGCTGGAACGCGGCATTCCGATGCTTGCCATCTGTCGCGGCATCCAGGAACTGAACGTGGCGCTGGGTGGCACGCTTGCTTCCGAAATTCAGGAACAGCCCGGCATATGGGACCACCGCAAGCCCGAACATGACGACCGCGACGTGGCCTTCGCCATCCGCCAGCCGGTGCATGTGCGCGAAGGCTCCTGCATTGCACAGCATCTCGGCATGTCAGGCGAAATCCAGATCAATTCGCTGCACCGGCAGGCGATTGCTGAAACAGCCCCGCGCCTGCAGGTGGAGGCGACGGCGGCGGACGGCACCATCGAGGCCGTCTCCGTCATTGACGCCAAGGGTTTCGCCGTCGGCGTGCAATGGCATCCGGAATATTGGGCCGAGACGGACGCGCCGTCTCGCGCTTTGTTCGAGGCTTTCGGCAAGGCCGTTCACGAGTATCGAAACAGCAAGGTCTGAAACCACAACCCTCCAGCGCAAGTCGGAACTCTATCGCCAGGGCATAAAAAAGGGGCAAGCCTGAAAGCTTGCCCCAAGTCCGGGAGGAGGAGTGTTTAACGCTTTGCGCGTTTCTTCTGGCGGTAAACGTCGGCGACAACAGCAGCCACGATGATGAGGCCTTTGACGATCTCCTGGTAATAGGCGTCAACCCTGAGGAATGTGAAACCGGACGTCATGACGCCGAGGATGATGGTGCCTATCACCGTTCCCGTGATGCGGCCGGCACCGCCAGCCAGCGAGGTGCCGCCGATAACGGCTGCGGCGATGGCGTCGAGTTCATACATCACGCCCATGCCGGCCTGCGCCGTCTGCGCGCGGGCAGCGGTGACGACACCGGCAAGACCCGCCAGCATGCCGGCAATGGCATAGACCTTGATAAGATGCGCCTCGATATTGATACCGGAAACACGCGCCGCCTGCTGGTTGGCGCCGATGGCATAGGTGAACTTGCCGTAACGCGTATAGCGCAACGCCACATGGAAGATGACGGCGACGACGAGGAACACCACGACCGGCCAGATGCCCGTGCCGATGAAGTTGAAACCATCGGTGAGCCCCGAAATCGGCTGACCCTTCGTGTACCATTTGGAAAGGCCGCGCGCCGTCACCATCATGCCGAGCGTTGCGATGAAGGGCGGAATTTTGGTGCGGGCGATAAGCTGCCCGTTGATGAAGCCGGCCAAAGCCCCGGCCAATATGCCAACGGCCAGCGGTATGAAGAACGGCAGATCGGTAAGGCCCGGATAGAGGGCGCGCGGCCATGTCGAGGATTGCGCCACACTTGCGGACAACATCGCCGTCAGGCCGACCACAGAACCGGAAGACAGATCGATGCCGCCGGTGATGATGACCTGCGTGACGCCAACGGCGATGATGCCGATCACCGACACCTGCAGGATCATGATCGTGAGGCGCTGCTGGTTCATCAGAAAGCTCTGGCCGATGAAAATCCAGCCGAGCAGCTCATAAACCAGCGCGATGCCGATCAGGATGAAAAATATATTGGCTTCCGGCGGAATGCGCCTGTGCGGCTTGCGTCCGGATTTTGCATCCAACTCTGCGTTGGCGGCGGCGTTCGTATTCATTACGTGTTCCTCCTCGAGAAATCCCGGCGCGCCTCACCGCGATGCGAGATCCATCACTTTCACCTGTGTGGCTTCACTTCTATCAAGGAAGCCCGTCACCCGACCTTCATGCATGACCATGATGCGGTCACTCATTCCCAGAACCTCCGGCATTTCGGAGGAAATCATGATGACAGCGACGCCCTGACGCGCCATCTCGCCAACCAGCTTGTGAATTTCGGCCTTCGCTCCGACATCGATGCCGCGCGTCGGTTCATCCAGAATGAGAATGCGCGGTTTTGTCAGCATCCAGCGGCCGATCAGCACCTTCTGCTGGTTACCGCCCGACAGATTCTCAATACGCTCGTATAGATGAGGCGTCTTGACCCTCAGCTTGCGGCACATTTCCTCGCAGGCATCCGAAAGCGCGTTTTCCTGCACGAAGCCATTGGCGACATATTTGTCCTGCAGGACCGCGATCTGCATGTTCTCCAGAATATTGAGGATCAGCAGACATCCGGTATCCTTGCGGTCCTCCGTCAAAAACGCCATGCGATGACGGATGGCCTCTGTCGGGCTGGCGATGGAAACCGCCTTGCCGTCGATTGCAACCGTGCCCGAGGATGCGGGCGTTACGCCGAACACCGTTTCGGCGACATTGGAGCGGCCCGAGCCGACGAGGCCCGCCACGCCGAGAATTTCGCCGGCGCGCACCTCGAAGGAAACGTCACGGAACACGCCGTCAAGCGTCAGATTGTTGACCGACAACACCACGTCGCCAATCGGAACCTCTTCCTTCGGAAACATCTGCGTGATTTCGCGGCCCACCATCATGCGGATGATGTCGTCACGCGTCACATCCGTAGACGCATGTGTTCCGATATATTTGCCGTCGCGGAAGACGGAAAACTCGTCGGCGATCTCGAACAGCTCGTTCATCTTGTGGGTGATGTAGACGATGCCGATACCGCGTTCCCTGAGATCCCGGATGATGCGGAAAAGATGCTCGACCTCACGCTCCGTCAGCGCCGATGTCGGCTCGTCCATGATCAGAACATCGGAATCGTAAGACACCGCCTTGGCGATCTCAACCATCTGACGGCTCGCCACCGAAAGCTCGCCAACGCGCGTTTCCGGGTCGAGATCGATGCCGAGCCTTTCCAGCAGCGCCTGGGTACGGCGATACATTTCACCGTGATCGATGAAGCCGAGCCGGTTTTTCGGCTCGCGGCGTATCCAGATGTTTTCCGCTACCGTCATATAGGCCATCAGGTTGAGTTCCTGATGGATCATCGCAATACCGTTCTCGAGCGCGTCGAGCGGCGAATCAAGGCGTATCGTAGCACCTTTCAGGCGAATTTCGCCGACATCCGGCTGATAGATACCGGCAAGGATCTTCATCAGCGTCGATTTGCCGGCGCCGTTCTCGCCCATCAGCGCATGCACGGTGCCGCGCTTGAGATGGAACGAAACATCATCCAGCGCGACGACGCCGGGAAATTCCTTGCGTATGCCATCTGCCGCGAGAAGAAATTCTGCATTCGGCACGGCGCCGCTGGCGCGCACGGCGGCCATTGTCGATGGACTGACGACCATCTCACCCTCCACAATAGACAAAAATAACCGGAAAAATGGCTCTGCCCAACGGCGTCCGTCTTCCGGGGAGGCTTACAGCGCCGCATCGCTCACGACACAAAGGCGCTGTAACACTTTGAATTCACTGAAATTCTATAGCTTTTCCGTTCCGGAGCCTGGCGCTCCGGCAGCCGTCCATATCCGGCATTTGCTTCCGAGACTGATTTAAACGGTTGCAAATGCCGGAATGGGTTTCGTCAGTTCTTGGCCACGTAGTCCTTGACGTTTTCCGGTGTGACGAGCTGGAAGGGAATGTAAACCTTCTTCTCCACCTTGTCGCCCTTGACGAGCTTCAGCGCAGCGTCGAGAGCGCCCTTGCCCTGGCCTGCGGCATCCTGGAACACCGTCACGTCGAGATCGCCCGCCTGCATGGCGGCAAGCGCATCCTGAGTGGCATCGACACCGGCAACGACATATTCCTTCATGTCCTTGCCTGCGGCCTTCAGGGCCTGGATGGCGCCGATCGCCATTTCATCGTTGTTGGCGATGACCGCGTTGAACTCGATACCGCTGGACAGCCAGTTGGTGACGAGGTCAGCACCCTGCGTGCGCTGCCAGTTTGCCGTCTGTTCTTCAACCACGGAAATGCCCTTGCATTCATCGGTCTTCAGAACATCGTGAACGGCCTGCGTGCGCATGCGCGCGCCCTGATTGGACAATTCGCCCATCATGACCACGGCCTTGCCCTTGCCACCGAGAAGGCGGCAAACTTCCTTGGTTTCCAGCGTGCCGGCAACGGTTTCTTCCGATGCCACGAAAGCCTGGCCATCCGGCAGGCTGTCCACGTTCACCGGCTGACGGTTAACGTAAACCAGCGGGATTTTCGCGTCGGCGGCAAGCTTCGACATGGCTGCCGTCGCATCCGTGTCAACCGGGTTGACGATGATCGCATCCACCTTGGAGGCGATGAAGTTCTGGATCTGGCTCTGCTGCTTGGCAACGTCGTTCTGCGCATCCTCGACCTGCAGGGTGACGCCTTTCTGTTCCTTGGCATAATCCTGCATGCCGTTGCGCAGCACGGTCAGGAAGTTGTCGTCGAACAGGGCCATCGAAACACCGACGGTTTCTGCATGTGCCGCCGTGCCCAGAAGCACAGACATGGCTGCACCAATAATAAGCTTCTTCATTGTTTTCTCCTCCACAGTGTCCGGCGCCACCTCTCCCAGCCGGAAGCGGACCCGAAAGCCCGCCGCTACCTCCACATTCAGAAAACGGAATAATGAAACCGATTTTCTGCTGTTCGATATATTTATTCCATTTTTGGTTCGAACGTCAATGTTTTCTTCGCAGCCAGGCGACGAAGCGGCACACAAGGCGGTGATGATGGGAGATTAAGGGAAACGGAGCTTCCTCCCCGCCCTTGCAGCGAGGAGACATAAGCCTTTGAAATCATGGATCCCCGGGGCAAGCCCGAGGATGACGCCAAGTTTGATGGCAGGTCGAATTCAATCGCAAGCCCGCACATCATCCATTGGGGTGGATGCTGGAACAGTACGTTCTATCTATGCGAACTGGGCATGACATCTGCAGGAATCGGGCAGACGTAATCGCTGCCTTCGGTCTTTTCCCGCCATTCCTTTTTTGCACTGGCGAGCAGTTCCGGCGAGGTCATCAGCGCAAGCCCGGTCGATGCAAGCGTCTTGGCGGCATGCGCCATAGCCTTATGGGCGGCGGGACTTTTGCCCTGCGCTACCACCTGCCAGGTATGCGGATTGGTCCCGATCGCCCAGGCCGGCGTCCAGCACTGCGCCGTCGGCGTAATCCAGCTGACGTCGCCGACATCGGTGGAACCCGCCCGGAAATGCGACTGGCCCTCGAAATCACGCAGGCCGAGATGCAGGGGCGTCGAACCATCGATCTTCCGGTTGGAAAAAACATCACCCTTTATCTGGTAGAGCCGGATGCTGCTTTTGATCGCCTCTTCGGTGAAAGTGTCCTGAATGCGTTTGGCGAATTCGATATCGGCCTCATCGAAGGCGATGGGGCCAAGCGTCACCATGTTTTCATGCATCGCCGTTTCCAGCGTGATGTTGGGCAGTAGATTGGTGGAGGCGGTATCGAAGACGATCTCCACTTCGGTTTCGGTCATCATGGCAGCACCACGCGCGACCTTGTCCACCCGCGCCGCGAGATCGAGCGCCTGGCGCATTTCCGGGGCGCGGATCAGGTAAAGCACTTCTGCCTTGGCCTGCACGACATTCGCAGCTTTGCCGCCGGTATCGGTAATCGCATAATGCACCCGGCAATCCTGCGGCATGTGTTCGCGCAGAAAATTGACGCCGACATTCATCAGTTCCACGGCGTCCAGCGCCGAACGGCCGAGATGGGCAGCGTTGGAGGCGTGGGAAGCCACGCCTTTGAAACGGTAGAAATATTCCAGAACAGCGAGATTGTTGGTGGAACGCACGCCGTTGAAGGGTGCTGGATGCCAGGTCAGCGCCGCATCGACATCATCAAACAGGCCGGCGCGCACCATGAAGGTCTTGCCGGAACCGCCCTCTTCACCCGGGCAACCGTAATAACGCACGGTGCCGGGCAGATTATTGGCTTTCAGATGCCGGGCGAGCGCGATGGCCCCCATCAGCGAGCCGACGCCGAGCAGGTTATGGCCGCAGCCATGGCCGGTGGCGCCCGCCTCGCGCGGCTGAACCTGCGCCACATCGGCCACCTGGCTCATGCCGGCCAGCGCGTCGAATTCACCAAGGAAAGCGATGACCGGCTTGCCGTTACCGAATTCGCCGATGAAGGCCGTCTCCATGCCTGCTACGCCACGTCGGACCGCAAAGCCGTTCTCTTCAAGCGCCTTTGCCAGAACGTCAGCGGATTGCCGTTCTTCGAATTTAAGCTCGGCAAAATCCCAGATGCTGTCGCTCAAGGTGGTGAAGTCGGGCCTCATGGCCTCGACTTCGGCGGCAATCGACATCACGGCGTCACGGTTCATGGTTCGTCCTCGCATTCTCGCCCTTTTCGGGCGCACGCAAGCGCTTCGGCGGAGGGGACCACCAAATCCTTACGCTTTATGATGAAAAGACCCGCGCCGGGCTTTGCTACCGGCGCGGGCATACTGGATCAGTTGTCGACCGAGACTTCCCAGAGGCGAGCGTTCGACTGCCAGACCGGCTGGCCCTTGAGCTTTTTCGTCGCGCCCCAGACATCGACCATGTCGTAAAGGAAGATGCCCGGCATTTCCTTCAGCATCAGTTCGTGGAACTCGTCGAAAATCTTCTGGCGTTTCGTCTGGTCGGCCTCGACATATGCCGCCTTCATCAGCTCGATTGCTTTCGGATCGTCCCACATCAGCGAGGCGTTCTTGTCCTTGTTGCCGACATAGAAGGCATACATCAGTGCCGGGTCGAGACGCGGGGCGACCGACTGCGAGATCACCTGATAATTGCCGGAACGGCGACGATCGACCTGCGTGGCATAGTCCAGCACCTCGATCTGCACGTTCAGACCCGCCTGCTGCATCATCGCCTGCGCCATGACGGCGGCCGGGAAGCTCGGCACATTGCCACGCTTGTTGGCGATGATGGAGATCGGCTCGCCCTTGTAACCGGCGGCCTCCAGCTCCTTCTTGGCCGCCTCGACATCATAGGCCGGACGCTTCTTCTGGGTCTCATCAAAATAGACCGAGTCCTGCGATACCATCGAGCCGTTGGCTTCACCCGTGCCGTTGGATGCGGCGGCGACCAGTTCATCGAGATCGAGCGCCATCGCCATGGCCCGACGCACGCCGGGATTGCTCAGAACCTTGTCGCGGGTCTGGATGTAGAACAGGTTCTTGCCGTTGTTGCGGGCGACGATGAGCTGCATCTTCTCATTGGTATTGAACTCCGGAATGAGATCGGGAGAAATCTCGGCCGTATCGAGCACGCCGGATTCAAGACCTGCCTTCACCGTCGAAGCATCGGGAATGACCATGAATTTGATGCCATCGGCCAGCGGCCGCTTGGAGCCGACCATGCCGTCAGGCTTGCCATCATTTGCCGGCGAAACATAATCGGCAAATTTGGCGAGACGGATATATTCGCCCTTCTTCCATTCATCCCACTGGAACGGTCCGGTGCCGATCGGCTTGACGAAGCTGCCATCGGCAGCAACCGATTCCGGCGAGATCATGCCGGTATAACCGCATTCCGGCCGCGACATGAGGCCGAGAAAAACGGCTGACGGCTTTTCAAGGGTAATCTCAACCGTAGATGCATCGCTGGCCTTGACGCCGGTGACGTGTGCTGCCCCGCCCTCGGCGAAATCGTTGAGGCACGCCCATTTCGTTTCCGGCTTCAGATAACGTGTCCAGTTCCAGGCAACATCCTCTGCGGTGAGCGGCTTGCCATTGTGGAATTTCACGGCCTTGCGCAGCTTGAACGTATAGGTCAGGCCGTCGGCCGAAACGTCGACGCTTTCGGCCAGAAGCGGCTTCACCTCTCCGGCATTGTTATAACCGACAAGGCCTTCCACGATGTGCAGGATAACCCCGTCCGTATTGCCGTCGCGGTTCACGCCGGGATTGCTACTGCGCAGATCCGAACTCTGCGCGATGGTGATGTCGCGGGCCGCCGCGATATTGGCCGTTACCAGCAGGGCAACGCCTGCGAGAAGAAGTTTTTTCACTGTTCTACCCTCTTTGTTGTCGTTGATATTGATTGATTAAAAACCGTCCCAGCAGGCCTGTGCCAGCCGGCCGATCGTTTCGAGCGCGATGGTGTATCCCGGCGTACCATCAGGCATGGTTTGCGGCACCTCGTCGGTATAGGTGGTGATGATGAAGGACGGTGCGCCGTTTCTGTAGACGATGCCGGCATCCATGCGCCCGCGCTTGCCGCGACCGCTCTTGCTGGCCACCACGGCCTCGAAAGGCAGGCGGGAGCGGATTCCATACCGCAAAATCTGGTTCTTCAGCGTCTGCATGGCCCACTCGCACAATTGCGGGCTGCAACCGAGCTTTGCCTGCGCCTCGGGCGACGATTGGGCATCCAGAATTGTCTGCAGCAGCAGTACCTGATCCGCCGCGGAGGTGGTGGTGACGGTTTTCAACGGATGGTCGGCCGCCAGCGCCAGCGGCGGGATGAGGAAACGGTGATGGGTATTGGCCATGCCGAGCGATTTGCAATAGCCGTCCACCTCTTCCAGCGTCAGCCGTTCCAACACCATCTTGGTGCAGACATTGTCGCTCAGCACCATCATGCCGGCAACGGCATCGCGTAGTGAGATGACGATGCCCGGCGTCATATAGCGGAACATGCCGCTCGCGACCTCTTCCGCCAGCCGTTTTTCATAGGTGACGGGCTGGTCGAGATCGATCCGCCCTTCGCTGGCGGCCTTAAGCACGGCCATCATGATCGACGTCTTGCGGGTGCTGCCCGATGGCGTCTCCTCGTTTTCTCCCCGGCCGATCTCTTCACCGGTCAGGAGATTGCGCACCATGAAGCGCGTCACGAAAGGCTGTGCATCGCAAATCGCATTTAATTGGGCAGCCACAGTCATTGTCATCTTCCTGTTAAACTTCATCTTCCAGACGCCATTTCAGTGTCACGCCGCCCTTTTCATTCTGGTCGAGGGCGGGAATGGCCGAGAGCAGCCGGCGCGTATAGGCCTCTCTCGGGCTGTCGAAAATCGTGTCGCGATCACCCTCTTCGATGATGCGGCCGTCCTGCATGACGACGACACGGTCGGCCACCTGCTCCACCACACCGAGATCGTGGCTGATGAACAGGCAGGAAAAACCGTAACGTTTCTGCAGATCGGAAAAGAGATCGAGCACCTGCGCCCGCACCGTCACGTCGAGTGCCGAGACCGGTTCGTCGGCGATCAGGAACCGAGGGCGGCGGGCAATGGCGCGGGCAATCGCCACGCGCTGGCGCTGGCCACCGGAAAGCTCATGCGGATAGCGGGCGGCAAAATCGGCACCGAGCCCCACTTCCTCGAGCGTTTCCAGCGCTCGCTTACGCTTGGCGGCCTGGTCGAGGTCAGGCACGAGGCGCAGCGCCTCCTCCACCAGCGCCTGGATGGTCATGCGCGGATCGAGCGAGGAATAGGGATCCTGGAACACCATCTGGCAATTCAGGCGATAATCCTTCCAGTCCTCGTTGCGCTCGCGGCCCTGAAAGCGGATATGCCCTTCGCTTTCCTGCACAAGCCCGGCAATGGTGCGGCCAAGCGTCGTCTTGCCGGAACCGGAACCGCCGACGAGTGCCACGACCTCGCCCTCATGAATATCGATGCTGACGCCATGTAGCGCCCGCTTCGGTTTGGCCTTCTTCAGCAGGGATTTGCGGCCGGCATAATCGACAACGATATCGCGGGCCGAAACCATCGGCGCCTTAGATGTATCGATGCTGCGCGGCTCGCCGCGAAACGGAAGGGAGGAAAGCAGCTTCTTGGTATAGGGGTGCTGCGGCGCGTCCAGCAGGTCCTCGGTGCGGCCCTGTTCGACGATCGTGCCTTTTTCCATCACCACAATGCGGCTGGTATAACGCGCCACCATCGGCAAATCGTGACTGATGAGGAGAACAGCGGTGCCTTCCGCCCGCGTCAGCTCCACCATCAGTTCCATGACATCGCGCTGGATGACCGCGTCAAGCGCCGTCGTCGGCTCATCGGCGATCAGCAAAGCGGGTTTCAGCAGCATGACCGACGCCAGCATGATGCGTTGGCGCATGCCGCCGGAAAACTCGTGCGGATAGGCCGTCAGCGCACCTTCGGGATCGCGGATGCCCACCCGCCGCAGCATGTCCAAAATTTTCTCGCGGCGCTCTTCGGGCGACAATTTCGTGTGAAGGATCAGCCCCTCTTCCAGTTGCCTGCCAATCGTCATCGATGGGTTCAGGGAGGTCATCGGCTCCTGAAACACCACGCCAATCTCCGCGCCGCGCAGACGCCGAAGCTCCTTCATCGGCAGGGACATGACATCCTGCCCCTTGTAGATGATCGACCCGCCGGTGACGGCGATGGCCGGTGGCAGAAGCGAGATGAGCGCGCGGGTGGCGAGCGTCTTTCCCGAGCCACTTTCGCCGACGATGCCGAAGATTTCGCCCGCGGCAATATCGAAGGAGACATCCTTGACCACCCGATGGCCGGTTCTGGCGACTTCGAGCGAAAGGCCGCGAACGGTGAGAAGTGTATTAACAGTCATTTGAGACCTCTCATGCGCGGGTCAAGCCTGTCGCGAAGGGCATCGCCCAGAAGATTGATGCCGAGCAACGTCAGTGCGATGCAGAGACCGGGGAAAAGCCCGAGCCAAACGGCCTGCTGGATGAAGGGACGGCCGGCGGCCAGCATGTTGCCCCAGGTGGGCGCCGGCGGCGGCACGCCGAGGCCGAGAAAGGAGAGCGCGCTTTCCGACAGGATGGCCCAGCCGAACATGGAGGTGGCAAGAACCGTGATCGGCGCAATGCAATTGGGCAGGATGTGGCGGAACATGGTGTAGATCTCACCATTGCCCATCACCAGCGACGCCTCGATGAATTCCCGCTCACGCAGGGAAAGCACCGCGCCACGCACCACACGCGCCATGGATGGCGTATAGGCGATGCCGAGCGCGAAGATGATGCCATACTGGTTCGCGCCGAAAACCGCGAGCAGGCCGAGCGCCAGCAGAATGCCCGGAAAGGCCAAGAGCGCATTGTTGATGGCCATGATGACGCCATCCACCCAGCCCCGCGCATAACCGCTGACAAGACCGATCAACGTGCCGAAGATCGTCGCGAAGCTGACCGTCAGGAAGCCGATCCAGACGCTGGCCCGTGCGCCAACCATCAGGCGGCTCAAAACATCGCGCCCGAATTCGTCGGTGCCGAGAAGATGGCTGGCGCTTGGACCGGCCAGACGCGAGGCAAAACCGAGCTTCATCGGGTCATAGGGGGTCCAGAACAGACCGGTTGCGGCGGTGATGAGCAGGAGGGCGATGAGAAAGCCGCCGATAAGCCCGTTAAGTGTGAACTTTTTCATTCGGCAACCACACGCGGATCGAAGAGAGGATAAAGAAGGTCGACGAACAGGTTGACCAGCACATAGGACAGCGAGACGAACAGCAGGCAGCCCTGTATGACCGGATAGTCGCGGGCAAAAATACTGTCGACCATCAGCCGTCCGAGGCCGGGAATGGTGAACACCGTCTCGATGACGGCGATGCCGCCGAGGAGATTACCAAGGATGAGGCCGATCATCGTCCAGGTCGGGCCGAATGCATTCTTGAAGGCATGCCGCCAGAGGACAGCACTTTCCGAGAGGCCCTTGGCACGAGCGTGTGTGATATAATCCAGCCGCAGCACTTCCAGCGTCGAGGCACGCGCCATGCGGATCAGAACGCCCATCTCGTGGATCACCAGCGTCATGACGGGCAGGACGAGATAAAGCATGCCGCCAACAAGATTATCGCTGATCGACACATACCCCAGCACCGGTAGCCAGCCGAGCTTGAGGCCGAAAAACAGGAGAAGCAGCAGACCCAGCCAGAACGTCGGAATGGACAAAAGCAGGGTTGCCGTTCCCACCAGCGCAAGATCGGTCAGGCTGTTCTGTTTCCAGGCGGCGATCACACCGGCCGGAACCGCAATCAGGCTGGCGAGCAGCACGGCGACCACAACGATCTCGGCGCTGACGAGAAAGCGCGAGACCACCAGCGGCAGCACCGCTTCGTCATTGACGATGGAGCGGCCGAAATCGCCCTGCACAACATTGCCGGCCCAGATGAGGAACTGTTGCGGCATGGACTTGTCGAGGCCGAGTTCGGTCCTCATCGCCTCGATCTGTTCCGGTTGCGCCATGTCGCCCAGCATCAGGGCAGCCGGATCACCCGGAATGAAGCGGATGAGCGCAAAGACCGTGATCGACACGAATGCGATCGTCGGCAGCGCCATCAAAAGACGGCTCAGTATGAATCTTATCATTGGTTCCCCACGATTGATGGCCGGGAATGACATCCCGCCTCTATCGGTTTCGTTGCTGGTGACTATGACGGATTGATAAATAAGGCGCAATATTATGCATAAACGTCATATATCTATGCAGAATCATGGCGCGTTTCATCCTGACACGGACAATGAGGATTTCCGCGAAAAATCCTGTTTTCAGTCGGTTTTCTGCGAAAGCTGGATTTGCTGTTTCAAGGCGTCGCTGAGTGCCTGCGCGGCGATGGACAGCGGCGCGCCGGAGGCGCGGGCAAGACCGAATTCCTGCGTTGACTGCGGGATGAAAGGCCGGGCGACGACGGGAAGGTGCCGGTAAAGATTCGCATAAAAACTGCTGATGATCGTGACCCCCAGCCCATGTGCAACATAGGCGCAGGCGGAACTGTTGGTGTGGGTCTCGATCTTCACCATCGGCTTGACGCCGGCCTTCTTGAAAACTTGATCGAGCGCCATGCGGTTCGGCCGCTGCCGGCCGATCAGGATGAGCGGAACATTGCGCAGGTCCTTGACAGTAATTTCATCAAGCTCGGCCAAGGGATGATCCTCCCGCACCACACAGACGCTCTTGCCGGTAGCAACGCGTTCGACATCGATGCCCGGCCCGATCTCGCCTTCCATCCGCAGGAAACCGAGATCGATCACCCGCTCGCCGACGAGCTTGTTGATGGCGATCGTCGTTTCGAAAAAAGTCTCGATGCGAACACCCGGGAAATCCCTGACATAGTCGATCAGCATGGCGGGCGCGAAATTTTCCCACATGCTGCTCGGCAGGCCGATGCGGACAATTTCCGGACCGGCCGCGCCATTGCGCAAATCCTCGGCGTGGCCGGACATGCGATCGACCGCAAGCAGCACGTTTTCCGCATCCCGGGCAAGTAGCACCGCCTCCGGTGTCGGGATCAGTCGCCCCTTGTCGCGGGCAAACAGTGTCAGCGACAGGTCGGCCTCTAGCTGAGCCAGAAGCCGGCTGATACCGGACTGGCTGAGCCCCATGGCCTTGGCCGTGGCGATGGTCGAGCCGGTGGAAAGAAGCGTGCGCAGGACTTCGAGCTGCTTGATGTTCATGAGGCCAGAACCATGGGTGAAGAGACGAGCCGGTTTCGGTTCAGACGTTTTGCCGCCGATGAGCCTTGATGTCACCGGTTTTTTTAATGCCGCCACTTAGCCGGCACGGTCGCCGGTTACAATTCCACCTCATAGACCGTGTCATGGGTGGCCACACGCGCCTCTCCCGAGGGCGTCACCCAGCCGCGAAACATGCCGGATGTATTATAGGGCGCGGATATGCCGCCTTCAGCATCGATTGCGACGAGGCCCGCGCCGATATCGTAAAGCGCCAGATCCTTGTGGACCAGATCGCCGGCGGCGGTCTCCAGATTCTGCCCGAGATAGGCGACGCGGGACGCGATCTCATGGCCAACGACATAACGGATGAAAAACTCGCCCTTGCCGGTTCCGGAAACGGCGCAGGCCCCATCCCGCGCATAGGTGCCGGCCCCGATCACCGGGCTGTCGCCCACCCGGCCATCCGGCTTGTTGGTATAGCCGCCGGTCGAAGTGGCCGCCGCGAGATGCCCCGAAGCGTCAAGCGCCACAGCACCGACGGTTCCGTGCTTTTCGTTTTCCGTCGCTTCCGTACCGGCGGAGGCATGGCGCTTCATCGCCGCCAGAGCCTCAAGGCGCTTTTGGGTGGTGAAATAGGATTGAGGCTCGGTGGCGAGCCCCTTTTCCTTTGCGAAACGGTCGGCCGCCTCCCCCGTCAGATAGACGGCACGCTCATCCGCCATCAGCGCACGGGCTGCCTTTACCGGGTTGCGGATGGCGCGGGAGGCGCTGATCGCACCTGCCGCCAGCGTTTCACCATCCATGATCGAGGCATCGAGTTCATGAATGCCGTTTTCGTTGAGCGCCGCCCCGTGGCCAGCATTGAAATGCGGGCTATCCTCCATGACGACGACCGCCGCCTCAACCGCTTCAAGCGCCGTTCCGCCAGCCTTCAGCACGCCATAACCGGCACGCAGGGCCGCCGCCAGATCGTTGCGCGCAGCAGCCCACTCCCCGGCCGTCATGCTGTTTTCCGGCATCACGCCGCAACCACCGTGAATGGCCAGTGCGATCTTCGTCATGTGCTCACTCCCTCGTCACCCCACTCCCGCAGGGCCTCTTACCATCAATGAAAGGCGATATCGCCGATGACCCTTACACGCACTCTGCGAGCGCCGCCCGGCAGATAGGCGATCGGGATATCCTCGACCTCAAGCGTCTTGAGGCTCGCCCGCTCCGCGCCAGACGCGACCGCAGCGTTCTGCGCCTCGGTCTCGGCTTTCGCAAGGGCTTCGTCCCGGCTCAGGCCGGAAAACACCTGATCGACCTCGCCGGAAACCTGCGCCATCGCCGCCCCCAGTGCATTGGCAACGCCGGCATTTTCGACGCGCAGCACTTCCGATGCACCCGGAACCGTCTCGGGAATCAGGAATGCCCCGCCGCCGACAGCAACCAGCGGCACGTCTTCGGCAGACGTCTTCATCTGGTCGAAACTATCGGCCACCATGTCGCGGATGCGTTGAAGCGAGGCCTGCACGAAGGCCGGATCGAGGTCTTTCACACGGTCGCGGTCACCCATCTCGATCAGGCCGGCGGCAACGGCGATATCCGATGTCGTCAGCGTCTTACCGCCGAAAACGCGGGCTTCCGTCAGAATGCGATAACCGACAGAGCGCGGACCGATCTTGCCCGTCTCAGGGTCGACGATGGTGCCACCGCCGAGCGCAATCGGCAGAAGATCGGGCATACGGAAGAGCGTGCGCACCCCGCCAATATGAACGATATTGTTCGCCTCGCGCGGAAAACCGCCGACAAGGCAGCCGATATCGGAGGTGGTGCCGCCGACATCCACCACCATGGCATCGGAAAGCCCGGTGAGGAAGGCCGCACCACGCATCGAGTTCGTCGGGCCTGAAGCAAAGCTGTGCACGGGGTTGGCGGCGGCGACATCCGCGAGCGCCACGGTGCCGTCATTCTGGGTCAGATAGAACGGCGCTTTTACGCCCGCTTCGCGCAGTGCATCCGAAAATGCCTGAACAGTGGTCTTGCCCAGTGTTTGCAGCGCTGCGTTCAGAAGGGCGACGTTCTCGCGCTCAAGCAGCCCAATGCGGCCGAGCGTATGGGAAAGCGTGATGCGTGCATCGGGGATCACCGAACGGACAATCTCCGCCGCCCGCACCTCACACTCCGTCGTCAACGGCGAGAAAGTTGCCGAAATGGCGATGGAGGTGATGCCAGCATCGCGAATTTTCATCGCCGCTTCGCGGACTTCATCGGGAACCATGGGCACCAGCGGGCTGCCGTCATATTCATGGCCGCCATGGACCATGAAGATCAGTGGATCCACGGCATCGCGCAGATCTTTCGGCCAGTCGCACATGGGCGGCAGCGAAGAACCGGTCGGCAATGCGATGCGGATCGCCGCAACCCGTTCCAGCCGGGCGCGCTCCACCACCGCATTGGTAAAGTGCGTGGTGCCGATCATCACCGCATCAATCGGCCGGTCCGCCGCGCCGACGTGGCCCGCCACATGGGCAAGCGCCGCCTTTACGCCGGAGAGGACATCCTGCGTGGTCGGAACCTTGATGGAAGCGACAATGGTGTCTCCATCGATCAGAACGGCATCCGTATTGGTGCCGCCAACGTCAATACCGATGCGTTTCATGGGAATACCGATCTGAAATCAATGTCATAACCGAAGGCGCGCGGGCCGACGGCGGCGATGCCGGCAGGTGTCGTCAAAAGCTCCGGCGCCGGCAGGGCGACAACCGTGACGCGCTGGCCGTAACGCACCGATTCCGTACCGATGGCGCCGCCGGAAACAGTATCGAGAAGGCAGAGCAGGTCCGGCGTCATGGCAACCGGCTGGCCATCGCGGAAGGCGACCGCCCACTCGTTCTGGAAGGCCAGTTCCATACGCGAACCGCGGTCGGCATCGATACCTTCAATGGTCGTGCTGCCGCGCAGAAAACCGCCGGTGGTCTCACGCGCCACATCCACCACCTTGCCCCGAAACAGCTGCTTGCCGCCCTCATGGTCGAGAACCGCCTGAACCGGATCGTCATGGCGCGCACGTGCTGCCATCACCGCGCGCCCGAGTTCGGTCGCCTTGGTGACGGTGTAATGAATGCCCCATTCCTTGACTTCCTTGCCTGTGCGGGGCGCCTTGCAGGTGGCGGCGGTGGAGCCGACTTCGGTGCAGACCTTGCGCGAGATGCGCTCCATCCATTTCCACGAAGCCGCCCGCGTCACGATCACCTCATTGTCGCGCACATCCACCAGCGACAGCGGAAACATCGGCAGGTTGCCGATGGCGAAGGATGTCATCTGCGCTTCGGGATAGGCGCGTCCCATGGCGTCGGCATTAACGACCGGCCGGTCGAGCACGGCGGCGGCGAGGAAGGAAGAAAGAGCATTCGAGCCGCCGATTTCCACGCTCATGATCGCCCGAAACGGCTTGCCAAGATAATCCTCCATCACCTCGACGGCGCGGGCGAGATGCACGGGATCCCCCAACCGCTCCTGACCGACAAGCGGCGCACCCATCTTGGAGACGACGGCAACCATGTCGTCATCGGCAAGCGCCATGGGGTCCATGACCTTCACCCGCCTGCCCTCGGCATAAAGACGGCGCAGGTTGAGCGTCGATATATAGGGATTGCCGCCGCCGCCGGTTCCCAGAATCCAGGCGCCGGTGGCCAGAGGTTCGATATCGTCTTCGGAAAATTCCTGGATCATGCGTCATCCTCGGGCATGCCGTAGCCTTTCCGGCCGCAGGCGATGCTCCTTCCCTTTGAAGTTCCAAGTCTGGCCAACCCCGCCTTTGTGGCGGGGCCGGTTTTCATCAGGCGGCGATCACTCCGCCTTGCAGTCCCAATGGAAATTGGAGAAGTTCAGGTCCCAGCTCTGCATGGGAATGAACTCGTAACCCTGAAGGCACTTGTTCGCCGCGTAACGGCGGTTCGGCGCAACGGCCCAGACGTCAGGCTGAAGATCGGCGATCTTCGTCTGCAGCTCCTTGTAGGTGGCGTTCTGCTCGTTCACATCCGTGGTGGCGCGGACCTTGTCGATCAGCCCGTCGATTTCCGCATTCTGCAACCATTCCATCGACATCCAGGTGCCGGATGCCTTGGAGTGATACTGATTGTAGAACATCGAATCCGGCGACGGATAGGTCGGCGAGATGTTCACCTGCGTCGATGCCGGCGTGGTTTCCGGCTTGGAGGACAGCTCGACGATACGGTTCCACGGCTCCGGCTTGATATCGAGCGTGATGCCGATCTGTTCGAGGCTGGATTGCAGAAGCAGCGCCACTTCGGCCTCGAAGGCCAGCGACGCGACATAGCTGTTGACCAGCGTGATCTTCTGGCCGGCATATTTCGACTTCGCCAGTTCTTCCTTGGCTTTTTCCAGATCGTAGACGCCCGGCTGGATATCGCCGTTATGCGCATCCTTGAATGCGTCGGAAAGTGGTCCGCGCATGTCGAAGCCCGGATAGATCACTTCCTGGATCGTCTTGTAATCCGTCGCATAGGCGATGGCGCGGCGCACATGAACGTCGTCGGTCGGATAGACCTTGGTATTGAGCTTGATGACGAAACCACCGGCGGTGCGGGTCTGGATCAGCTTGTAACCCTTCATCCGGCCGATGGATTCATAGGTGTCGTTGCCAAGCCCGTGCGAGGAAAGGCCGAGTTCGCCCTTTTCCGCAAGCGCCTTGACGGTCGCGTCGTCGCTGGTCTGCACGAAGCGCACTTCATCGATCGGCTTGCCCTTGGTCCAGCCGAGGAAATAATCGGCATTGCGGGCAATGACCATATCGGCGGAACGATTGTAGCTGACGAGCTTGTAGGGGCCGGAACCGGCAGAATGTTCGCCGACATAGGCCTCGCCCCATTTGTCCTCGGGCTTGGCATTGGCTTCGATCAGCGTCTTGTTCATCGCCATCATCAGCGGCGTTGCCGCCATGAAGGGCGAGAACTGGCGCTCGATCTTCATGACCAGCGTGGCATCGTCAGGCGCGGTAACGTTTTCGGGCTTCAGCACGCCGACGATGAGGTTCGAAGGACCCTTGTTGATGCCGAGCAGGCGCTGGATTGACCAGGCAAGATCGGCAGCCTTCACCGCCGTGCCATCCTGAAACTTAGCATCGTTGCGCAGGTGGAAGGTGTAGGTCAGGCCGTCTTCCGAAATCTCCCAGGATTTCGCCAGATGCGGCACGATTTCGCCCTTGGCGTTCACCGTGGTCAGACCGTCATACATGTTCACGATGGCCATATAGCCGGTGTAATCAGTCACCTTTGCCGGGTCGAGCGAGCTGAATATCTGCATGGTGTTGACCGCGACCGATACCTTGTCTTCCGCAAGGGCTGCGGAAGAAACAAACGGCAGCACGAGCGCCGTGCCGAGCGCCAGCGCGGCGAGACGGGAAGAAAGTACAGGCATTTTCATTATCGTTCTCCTCTTTATTGCGGGTCATTGGCCCCGCTTATGGTTAGGCAGCCTTGCTGACCGGAACGGGCAGCGGTGAGAAAGGAATGTCCGGGTAACCGAATGCCGCCGGCCCGACGACCTCAAGCGCGCGGGCGCTGCGCAGCAGGTCGTGGCAGGGGATGGCGATGACGGCCACACGCTGGCCGTAGCGCAGCACTTCGGTGGTGATCGGATAACCCGTATCGACATCGAGCAGGACGATCAGGTCGGGCACCGTCACTTCCACCTTGCCGTCACGGGAAAACAGCAGGAATTCGTTCTGGATGGCGACGCCCGCCGTCTGGCCGGCGCAATCGTCGAAGCCGGAGAGCGTGAGATCGCCAACCGCGAAACCGCCGCGCAGATGGCGCTTCAGGTCTGTGATCTTGCCGTTGAATATGCGCCGACCGCCTTCCAGTGCGCAGACTGCGGCAATCGGGTCTTCCTGCTGCTTGCGGGCGCGGATCACTGCCTCACCGATGGCAATCGCCTTGGTATAGGTTTTCGGAATGCCATACTGGTGCACGTAATGCGCCTGCATCGGCGCGGTCGCCAGCATCGCGCCGCCGCCCTGCGAAACGACGCAGGCACGCGCCATGCGCTCGTGCCAGACTTCGGAAACGGCATGGCTGAAGATGACGGCATTGCCGTGCAGATCGCACATCACCGACGGTGTGGAACTATGACCATAAATGGAGAAGGTGGTCATCTGCATTTCCGGGAAAGCCCGGCCCATGCCGTCGCAATCGAGGATCGGCAGGCCGCCCAACGCCGCCGTCACCAGCGGGTTCATGGAATTGGAACCGCCTATTTCCTCGCAGACGATGGCGTCGACAGGCGTGCGGATCAGCTCTTCCATCGCCCTGAGGCAACGCAGGCCTTCGCGCCCTTCGCGAATGCGCTCGACACCGACGACAGGTGCGCCGATGCCGCCAATGGACATGCAGAGCGCCTCCGGCTCGATGGCATCGGTTGCGAGGATTTTCATCTCGTAACCGGCCTTCATGGCTTCCAGCGCCAGAAGCTTGCCGAGATAGGGATTGCCGCCGCCGCCCGTGCCGAGAATGCCGGCGCCGATTTCCAGCGCGTCGAGATCTTCACGGGTCAGCGTCCGCAATGCCGCTTCGTCATATTTCAGCTTGCGTGTCTCAGCCATGATTGGCTCCCATTTCTCCAACAACTTTCACATGAATGCGGGTGGCATTGCCGGGCAGATAGGCAAGCGGCATGTCCTCGCGCTCGATGACTTCCAGCGTCGCGGCAATCGCACCGGCGGCAATCGCCTTTTCGCGCGCCTCCGCTTCTGCCTCGGCCAGCGCGCTCTCGCGCGTGCGTCCGTCCACCAGGGAAAAGACCCGGTCGGTCTCGCCGCTGATCTGCGCAATCGCCGCGCCGACGGCATTGGCCACCGCGAAATTCTCAGGCCGGATGACTTCGAGGTCACCGATACGATCCGGCATCAGAATGGAACCGCCGCCAACGGCAATCACCGGCACCGGCGACGACGAGATGCGGCTGCGCTCCACGCAGGCCTCAAGCATGTCATTGATCTTGTCGACCGCCGCATCCACGAGCTTTTTGTCGAGGCTGGAAACCAGCGCCTTCTCGCCCACATCGGCCTTGCCGGAGGCAACCGCGATATCGGTCGCCGTCAGGGTCGAGCCACCGAAGCAGAGCGCCTCGCGGCGAACGCGGTAACCGACGGATTTCGGCCCGACGGTCAGGCCATGGTCGCCATTGACCACCAGCGAACCGCCGCCGAGACCGATGGAGAAGACGTCCGGCATGCGGAAATTGGTGCGCACGCCGCCAATATCCACCGTGGTAGAGGCCTGACGCGGGAAACCATGCGAGAGCGAGCCGACATCGGAGGTGGTGCCGCCGACATCCACCACCACGGCATCCTTGAGGCCGGTGAGGAAGGCCGCACCGCGCATGGAATTCGTCGGGCCGGACGCGAAGGTGAGCACGGGGAAACCGCGCACCACATCCGCCGCCATCAGCGTGCCGTCGTTCTGGGTGATATAAAACGGGCAGGTGATGCCCGCCGCCTTCAGCGCTTCGCCGAAAGCCGCAACGGTGCGGTCGGCCAGCGATAGCAGGCTGGCATTCATGATTGCAGCACTTTCACGCGCAAGCAGACCGTGACGGCCAATATCCTTGGACATGACCACCGGCAGGCCCGGGCAGCGCTCCTGCAGGATCTCCTTCGCCTGCAACTCCATCGCTTCGTTGATGCCGCTGAAAACGCAGGTGACGGCAGCGGCCTTCAGGCCCTTGGCGCGGATATCAGCGGCGATACGGACGATCTCGTCCTCATCGAGCGGCGAAATTTCGCGGCCGTCGAATTCGTAACCGCCGCGCACCTGATAACCGTGGTTGCCGACGATTTCCCGGAGATCATCCGGCCAGTCGACCATGGGCGGCAGGCCGGCGCCGGAAGGTAGGCCGAGACGGATGGCGGCCACCTCATCCATATGCCGGCGCTCGATCACCGCATTGGTGAAATGCGTGGTGCCGATCATCACGGCGCCAATGCGCGCCCTGTCAATGCCCGATGCCTCGATGACCTTTTCAAGGGCTTCGATGACACCGGATGTCACATCCTCTGTGGTGGAGGCCTTCACCCCCGCCAGAACGGTTTTATCCTGCAACACAACGGCATCGGTATTCGTGCCGCCGACGTCAATTCCAACGCGATACACGTCAGGCTCCTCTTTCATCAATCGGTCGTTTTTACGAGGAAGCGCATCCGCTCTTCCTCGGTCACGGTGGGTTTGAGACGTTCTTCCTCGTCGGTGACGACGGGGATGGCCGCGATCAGGGCGCGGGTATAGGGATGAGCCGGCTCGGCAAAGACCGCCGACGTCACGCCCTCCTCGACAATCTCGCCGCGCAGCATGATGGCGATGCGCGAGCAGAAATTGCGCATCAGCGACAGGTCGTGCGAGATCATCAAATATGTGAGGCCAAGTTCCTCGCGCAGTTGCAGCAGAAGGTCGATCACCGTCTTCTGCACGGAGACATCGAGTGCCGCCGTCGGTTCATCGAGGATGAGGATTTTCGGTTCTGCCGCCAGCGCCCGGGCAATCGCCACGCGCTGCTTCTGGCCACCGGAAAGCTCATGCGGATATTTGCCGAGATAGGATTGCGGCAGCCGCACCAGCCCCATCAGTTCCTGCATCCGGCTTTCCCGCTCCTGGCCATCCATACCGATGGATTTCAACGGCAGGGCAAGTGTCTGTTTGACCGTGCGCTTCGGATTGAGCGAGGTGCCCGGATTTTGATAGACGATCTGCGTCAGCCGCTTGCCGCGCTCAGGCGCCGGGGCGTCAATGACAAGATTGCCGGAGGTGGGACGCGACAGGCCCATGATCATGCGCGCAACCGAGGTCTTGCCGGAGCCAGACTCACCCGCCAGGCCGAAAACCTCGCCCTGCTTGAGCGTCAGGTTCACGTCGCGCACGGCATGGTAGCCATTGCGCCTGCCGTAAATCTTGTTCAGGCCTTCGATGGTGATGATCGGCTGCCGCGTGCTTTGCGTGAGGTCCGTGACGCGTGGGCCATAGAGCGGCGGCACCGCATCCAGCAGCGAACGCGTATAGTCCTTGGCAGGGGTGTGCAGGATCTGTGTGCAGGGACCGGTCTCGATGATATCGCCATGGTGCATGACCACGACCCTGTCCGCCACCTTGCGCACGACGCCGAGATTGTGGGTGATCATCAGCAGCGCCATGTTTTCTTCGGCAACCAGCTGGTTGATGAGGTTGAGGATTTCATCCTGCGTCGTCACGTCGAGCGCCGTACCCGGCTCATCCGCAATCAGGAGCTTCGGCTGGTGCAGCAGGGCAAGCCCGATCAGCACGCGCTGGCGCATACCGCCCGAAAGCTCGGACGGATAGGCATTCATCACCCGTTCGGTATCCGCGAGCTGTACCCGGCGCAGCACCGCAGCGATGCGGTTGCGGCGCTCCGCCTTCGACGAGTTGACGCCGTCGCGCTTGTCGGCAAAACGCATGACATCATCGAGATGCGTGCCGATCTTGAAGACCGGGTTAAACGAGGAGAGCGGGTCCTGCATGATCAGCGAAAACGCCGTTCCTTTCAGGGCCTCGCGCTCCCTGCGCGGCAGGGCAAGCACATTCCGGCCATCGATGACGATCGCACCTGATGTGATCGCGGCATTCTTCGGCAAAGTGCCTATGATCGCCTTGGCGGTGACGGATTTTCCCGATCCGGTTTCGCCGATCAGCGCCACGCGCTCGCCGGCGGCAACGGTGAAGGCGACATCGCGCAGCACCTGCCGGGTGCGACCGTAATTGGTGAAGGTGACGTTGAGGTTTTCGACCTTAAGAAGCGGTTCAGTCATGGCCTTAGCTTTCCACGTCGAACATGTCACGCAGGCCGTCGCCCAGCAGATTGAAACCCAGCGTCACGTAAAGCACGGCTGCACCGGGGCAGAGCACTTCCCACCAGAAATCCGGCATGAACTGGCGCCCGTCGGCAACCATCGATCCGAGGTCGGGGGTCGGCGGTTTGACGCCGAAACCGAGGAAGCTCAGCGTCGCGCCAAACAGGATGACAAAGGCGGCATCCAGCGTCGTCTTGACTGAAATGACCGAGACGCAATTCGGCAGGATTTCGCGAAAGAGAATGTGCAGCGGGCCGGCACCGGCAAGACGCGCCGCCTCGATATAGTCTTCCGAGGCGATGGACTTCGACACCGAATAGATCAGCCGCGCATGCCAGGTCCACCATAGCAGCGTGATCGCGATCATGGCGTTCATCAGCGTCGGTTCCAGCAGGTTGGAGACCGCCAGCGCCATGACGAGCGGCGGCATGGCCAGCATCACATTCGTCAGGCCGCTAATGAGCTTTTCAGTCCAGCCACCGAAATAACCGGCGATGAGGCCAAGCACGGTTCCGACCGGCACCGAAATGCCGAGCACGCCGATGACGAGAAGCAGCGAGACCCGCAGCCCGAAGATGGTACGCGAAAAGATATCGCGGCCGGCCTTGTCGGTGCCGAACCAGTGCTCCAGATCCGGCGGCATATGCCGGGCGCGGAAATCGACGACCGCGCCGATATGTTTGGGATAGGGCGTGAGCCATGGCGCGAAGACCGCCAGCACCAGCACCGATAGCAGGATCAGCGAGCCGATGACCGCCGCCGGATTGCGGCTGAAGCGATACCACATCATGTAACCGGCGCTTAGGCCGCGATCGGTGGGTTCGAGCATTTTCATATCAGCCATCAGCGAGCCTCCTTGCGGCGCAGGCGCGGGTCGATGATCGAGATCAGGACATCCACGATCAGGTTCGCAACGATGAAGAACAAGCCGGCCACCAGCACCACGGCGGTCACGGCATTGAGGTCTTTCTGCAGGATGGCGTTCAACCCGTAGGAGGCGAAACCGCCCCAGGCGAAGACCATCTCGATCACGAAGGCATTGCCGATCAGGGACGCGAATTCGAGGCCCATGATCGTCAGCGGTGCAATGGAAGAGAGCTTCAGCAGATAACGGAAGATGATGACCCTCTCCGGCACGCCGAAGCTCTGCAGGGTCAGCACATGGTCCTTGCGCTGGTTCTCGATCATCGAGGAGCGGGTGATGCGGGTGATCTGGCCGATGCCTGCCATGGAAAGCGCAAATGCCGGCAGTGCAAGGTGTTTCAGCGCATCGAGCACCACATCGAACCGTCCGGCCAGCGTGCCGTCGATCAGGATGAAGCCCGTCGGACCGCCCTGCCAGCCAAGCCCGTGGTCGAGCCTGCCGATGATCGGCCAGCCGGAGAGAAACCGGGCGGCCAGCAATTGCAGTGTGATGGCGAAAAGAAAGCTCGGGATCGTGACCCCGGTGAGCGACAGGATGCGGCCGATATGGTCCAGCGGGCGGTCGCGATAATGCGCCGTGATGACGCCGAGCGGGATGGCGACGGCAAACATGAAGATGACCGAGACAAGTACCAGTTCCACGGTCGCAGGAACGGTCTGCGCCAGATCGGTAGTCACCGGGCGTTGCGACACCAGCGAGAAACCGAGATCGCCGTGCAGGGCATTGCCGATATAGTCGAGATATTGGACGGCGAGCGGCTTATCGAGACCCATCTCGCCGCGCAGCGCATCCACCTGCTCCTGCGTTGCCGCAGGACCGAGCGCCATGCGGGCGGGATCGCCCGGCACCACGCGGGCAAGCACGAAAATCATGATGGACAGGGCGATCATGACCAGCACGAAGGTGCCGAGCCTGTTGAAAATCGCGACCAGCGGATGTTGCTGCATCGGTGGGACGTTCCTTGTGCATCGGTTGCGTGAGCACAAGTTTTCACCACATGTCCGTTTGAACAATTGCCGAAAGGTATAGTTTTTCGAAAGATGAGTATAGGTTTTCAGGCTTAAATCCCCTATGCCTTTGCGAATGACGCTCCTGCCCCGCTCCCGCCTCTGCCGCCGCATCGCCAGCGAAACCGCCGGCGTGGTCTTTCTGCGCGCACCTGCGGGTGCGGGAAAAAGCGTGCTGTTGGAAATGCTTGCAAAAGAGCTCGAAACGCCGGTGTGCCGCACGCACCAGCCGCGAAGCGACGAGATCGAAAATGGCTGTCTCCTTTGGGACGTGCCGGTTTTCGCACGGGCAGCGCGCATGCCGGCCGCCATTCTGGAGACGGTGCGCTTGGTGGTCATCGCCTGCCGGCCGGATCAGCGGATCAGCGGGCTGGCCCGGCAAATCCTGCATCGCGGCTCGCTTACCATCGGGCCGAATGAACTGCTTCTTGGCGAGGATGAGGTGGAGGACCTGCCATCTGAGCAGAAACGTCTCGCCCTTCACGACTATGCGGGTTGGCCGGCTTTTCTGTCACTGGCGCGTTTTCCGAATGAAACGCTGTGTGCCAACTATCTGCGGGAAAACTACCTGCCGCATCTTTCTCCCGCCCAGACGGTTGAACTTTCGTTCTGGCTGGAAAATCCCTCTGCGGAACCCGAGGCGGACTGGACCGAACTGCTGCCGCCTTTCCTAACCGGAAATCCCGAAAATCACCCGACTCTGATACGGCTTCTGAGCGTGGCTGCGCGGGAACGTCTTGCTACCCTGCAGGCCGGCAGCGCCGTGGTAGAGGTCGCATCGGCTTTCGAAAAGGAAGGGCGGGCGCTTGCGGCCATGGCGATGCTGCTCGACCGTGGTTATGAGACCCATGCCGCGCAAATCCTGGAACGCGCCCATGGCCGCGAACTCATCTACAGGAGCAGCGTCGACAGGTTTCGCGAGATCATCATGCGGTTTTCGCAGGATATGATTGCAACGAATGAAACCGTGCTCTTCGCCGTCACCCGCGCCCTGCTGAAACAGGGTGAGTTGCAGCGCGTGCGCCATCTGCTCGGCAAAAGCCTTGGGTCGGATTACCTCGATCCGCTGAAAGTGCTTGCCCGTGGCTCGCGCTTTTCCTTCGCCGCCCGCACGTTCCGATTGAACCTGATGATTGCCGAGGACCTGACCCCCAATGACGCGGTAATCACGCGTCTGGGGGAATTCATGGCCGACTATCCCATGAACGATCACGGCAAATGGGCGGCCTATTATAATGCACTGCTGGAATTCGAAATCCGCCGCCGCAATTTCCGCGAGGCGGAGGCGGCCGCCGCACGCGCTCTGATCTATCTGCGCAAGATGGGCGGTCAGCCGCTGCTCGAATTTTTCATCCATCTGCACCAGATCGTGCTGCGGCTGATGAGCGGCGATGTGCTTCTAGCCCGTCGAGCGGCGCAGGAGGCGCGCACACGGCTGGAACAGGTGCCGCATGATGCTGCGCAGGAGTTCCGGATGTTGCGGCTGGCGGAAGCCTGTCTTACCTATGAGGCGGGAAAGCCGCGCGACCTGCTGCATTTCGTCGAACATGAATTCGATCATTTCGCTGCGGCCGAGATATGGCCGAGCCTGATGCAGTTTGCCCTGTTTTACGCCTCGCAGGTGTTGATCGACCATTTTCCCATGACCGTTCGACCGGGCTTTCTCGACGGCCTGTGGATCCACCTTTCAGAAGGGCTGCAATTCCATGCGATGATGGAGATCAGGACGGCTCTTGCCTATCAGAACGCCAACCGCTGGGCGGATGCGGCCGCGACGCTTTCCGCGATCCGCATGCCCATGGGCCGCAACTGGGTGGAGAGCGCGCATGAGGATCTTTCCCGACTGATGCGCCGCGATGAGATCGCCTATGTCATGGCCTGGCTGCGCGATTCGGTGCATCTTTTCACGCCGCGCGCCTATCTCTCCCGCCAGATCGACGCGATGATCGCCAATCCCAAGGTCACCAACCGCGAAAAGGTCGCGCTGAGAATCTGGCAGAGCTATGCCGCGCATCAGCGCCGCGACAATGCCGCCGCCCGCGCCCACATCCTCACGGCCCTTGAATCGGCGACCCGCCTTGGCTGCAGCGGCGTTCTGTCGGAGGAGCGCATCTTCCTGTCGCCGCTTCTGAACAATCGCCGCATCCGCAGCTTCATCGAAACCTCGTCCGATGTCCGCACCGCGCTGTCGATTTTCGCCGCTTCCGTGAATTCACCGCAGGCGCGTGCCCTGCATGGCGGGCTTTCGCAGCGGGAAGCGCAGATGCTGCAACTGCTCGCCAGCGGTATGTCGAACAAGAAGATCGCCCAGACGCTTAATATCTCGGAGGTGACGGTGAAGTTTCATCTCGGCAACCTGTTCCGCAAGCTGGATTGCAAACGCCGCGCGGAGGCGATCCGCGCGGCGAAAGCACTGGGCTGGCTATAAGGTTCAGCGGTTGTTCTTCTTGCGCCATTCGGCAAAAGCCGTCTGGTGCTCCTCCTTGGTGCAGGGGTAAAGCCCGATGATCGACTGACCCGCCTTGACCTGCTCCACCACGAAATCCTCATAAGCCGTCATTTCCACCGCCTCGGTTGCGATCTCATCGGCAATACCGGCGGGAATGACGATGACGCAATCCGCATCACCGACGATGATGTCGCCGGGAAAGACCGGCGCGTCGCCGCAGCCGATCGGGCCGTTGATCTCGATCGCCTCGTGTTTGGTCAGATTGGTCGGGCTGGAAGGGCGTGTGTGGTAGGCCGGAATATCCAGCTCGGCAATCGTGGCGGCGTCACGAAAACCGCCATCGGTCACGATGCCCGCGCCGCCGCGAACCATCAGCCGCGTGACCAGAATATCACCGGCCGAGGCGGCGCTCGCATCCTTGCGGCTGTCGATCACCATCACATGGCCCGCCGGGCAGGTTTCAATGGCGACGCGCTGCGGATGGGCGGGATTGCGAAATTCGACGAGCTGGTTGCGGTCCTCGCGGGCGGGCATGTAACGCAACGTAAATGCCGGCCCGACCATATTCGTGCCCTTGTAACCGAGCGGATGTACGCCCTGAATGACCTGGTTTCGCAAGCCGCGCTTATAAAGCGCCGTTGCCAGTGTTGCGACGGAAATCGTCATCAGCTTTTCGCGCGTCTCGTTGTTCATTCAGTATCTCCTGTCATTCTGCTTGATGGCACCTAGCCTAAAAAATATCCGGCTCACCGGCCGAGCGGCCGAAATCGGTCTGCAGGAAGTCGAAATCGCATCCCTGATCGGCCTGGCTCACATGTTTCGAGAAAATGTAGCCATAGCCGCGCTCATAACGCGGCGGCGGTGCCTGCCAGGCGGCCCGGCGGCTGGCGATTTCCTCATCGCTGACCAACATGTCGAGGCGGCGCTGCGGCAGATCGAGCCGCACGATATCGCCTGACTTTAGCAAGGCGAGCGGCCCGCCGATAAAGCTCTCCGGCGCAACATGCAGCACGCAGGCGCCATAAGAAGTGCCGGACATGCGGGCATCGGAGATGCGCAGCATGTCGCGATGGCCTTGTTTGATCAGCGCCTTGGGGATCGGCAGCATGCCCCATTCGGGAAAACCGGGGCCGCCAAGCGGACCGGCATTGCGCAGCACCAGCACATGATCCGGCGTCACATCGAGATTTTCATCGTCGATCGCCGCCTTCATCTCGGGATAGCTGTCAAAAACCAGCGCCGGACCTTCATGGATGTGAAATTTCGGATCGCAGGCGGCGGGTTTGATGACCGCGCCATCGGGACAGAGATTGCCGCGCAAAACGGCGAGTGAACCTTCCGCATAAACCGGATTGTCGAGTGAACGGATCACATCGTCATTATAAACCTTTGCGCCCTCGAGATTTTCGCCCATGCTGCGGCCCGTTACCGTCAGGGCGGAACAATCGAGCCGGCTTTCAAGCTGCTTCATCAGAGCACGCAAACCGCCCGCATAATAGAAGTCCTCCATCAGATAGTCCTTGCCGGAGGGGCGGACATTGGCGATGAGCGGCGTGACACGGCCAAGCTCATCCAGATCGTCAAGCGTCAGCGGCACACCAGCGCGGCGCGCCATGGCGATCAAATGCACGACGGCATTGGTCGAACAGCCGGTCGCCATCGCGACGATGGCGGCATTGCGGAACGCAGCCGCCGTCAGAATGCCGTCCGGGGTCAGATCCTCACCCACCATTTCCACGATGCGACGGCCGCAGGCGGCAGACATGCGCTGGTGTTCGGCATCCACCGCCGGAATGGAGGATGCGCCCGGCAGGGTCAGCCCCAGGGCATCGGCAATAGCCGTCATGGTCGATGCGGTGCCCATGGTCATGCAGACGCCGGCGGAACGGGCGATGCCGCCCTGCAACCCACGCCACTCCTCATCGCTGACATTGCCTGCCCGGCGCTCGTCCCAATATTTCCAGGCGTCGGAGCCGGACCCCAGCACCTTGCCAGCATAATTGCCGCGCAGCATCGGCCCGGCCGGCAGATAGATCATCGGCACGCCGGCGGAGATTGCACCCATGACGAGGCCCGGCGTCGTCTTGTCACAACCGCCCATCAGCACCACGCCATCAAGCGGATGAGAGCGGATCATTTCTTCCGTCTCCATCGCCAGCATGTTGCGATAGAGCATCGATGTCGGCTTGGTAAAACTCTCATCGACCGAAAGCGACGGCATCTCGATAGGGAAGCCGCCCGCCTGCAAGACACCGCGCTTCACATCCTTCACGCGTTCGGGAAAATGCGCGTGACAGGTGTTCAACTCCGACCAGGTGTTGAGGATGCCGATAACCGGCTTGCCGACAAAATCCTCTTCCGCATAACCGAGCTGCATCATGCGCGAGCGATGACCGAAACTGCGCAGGTCGTCGGGGGCGAACCAGCGGTCGGATCTCAATTTCCTGTCGGTCATATCAGGCTTCCCGCAAAACCGGCGCCTGCGGCGCCCAGCCCTTGTAGAGATCGTCATCGGAAGTCAGCGGCAACCGCACCGGCTGTCCCTGACGCACGGATTTGTAGATGGCGGTGACGAGTTCAATGGACCGCAACCCGTCAGCCACGGTCACTTCATTGCCGCCACGGCCCTCCACCGCATCCGCGATGGCCTCGAGGAAGCCGGCAAAACCATCCAGCCCGGTGCCGACCTTCGCCAGAACCGCGTCGATCTCCTCCTGCGTCGTCGGCGCGCGTGCCGTGAAGCGCCAGGTGTCTTCGGCCGGCGCATAGGGCTTGGTGCCGCTTTCGGCAGTCAGCCCCTCGAAACAGAAACGCAGTCGCGACGTATCATTACCCGCGCCGAGCGTGACGGAGCTTGTGACCAATGCCCCACTCTTCATGCGCAGGCTGATCGCCGCGCAATCTTCGGTCTCGATGGTGTTCACCCTTGTATCGGCAAACGCGAATACTTCCTCGACGGGACCCAGCACATGGCAGATGAGATCATGGGCATGAATGGCATGGCCGAGGGTCGCGCCGCCGCATTCGCCTTTCCACGTGCCGCGCCAAGGAATGGAGTAATAGTCTGCGCCCCGGTTCCAGTGCACTTCGGAACTGGCGACAAAGGCTTTCCCCGCAAGACCGGCATCGATGAGCGCACGCAGCTGCCGCATGGCATGGCCGAAACGATACTGGAAAACCGGGAAGACCTGACGACCGGTATTCTTGACCGAAAGCAGCAGCGCATTCGCCTCTTCCAGCGAGCGCACCAGCGGCTTTTCGCAGATCACATCCTTGCCGGCGGCATGGGCCTGCAGGGCGACCGGAAAATGCAGGTGCGGCGGCAGGCAGATGTCGATCAGCGAGATGCTCTCATCCGCCAGTACCTCATCCAGGCTGGCGGTCACCCTTATCGAGGGATCATCCTCGACAAGCTTGCGCGCCCGCTCCAGGTCGAGATCGCAGATCGCCTTGACCGCGTAACGTTCGGGAAGTGCGCGATACCCCTTCAGATGCAATGCGCCGATGCCGGCGCCGATGATTGCAACGCCGATCATGCCGTTCTCCCTTCGGCCTTTGCCTGCGCCTGAAGCGCCAGTTCGCAAACCTTGAACACATGCGCTTGCGGCATGGCGGTTTCAGTGCGGTTGCGGATATCCGCCGACAGGCGGTCGAAATAGGGCAGGCCGGCATCGGAAGCGTCGATATATTCGCAGCGGTCGCCATTGACGAGAATGAGCCGGTCGGTGCCCGGCTTGTTGCCGAGATCGACATATTTCCGGAGCTCGATATAGCCTTCCGTTCCCAGAATGGTCAGACGGCCATCACCCCAGGTGGGCAGCGCATCGGGCGTATACCAGTCGACGCGGATGTAACCGTGGCCGCGGTCACCGCGCAGCAACACCTCGCCGAAGTCCTGCAAACCCGGATCACCGGGATTGGCGTAATTCGCCACCGTCGCCGAAACCACTTCCACCTGCGTCGAGCCGGTAAAGAACATGAACTGGTCGATCTGGTGGCTGGCAATATCGGTCAGGATGCCGCCATAGGAATCGCGGTCGAAAAACCAGTCCGCGCGCAGCGCGCGGTTGAGCCGGTGCGGCCCCATGCCGACGGTCTGCACGACCCGGCCAATGGCGCCGGCAGCCACCAGTTCCGTGGCCTTCGTGACGCTCGGCACTTCGAAACGTTCCGAAAAATTGACCGACCAGATGCGTTTGGTCCGGGCAACGGCGTCGCGCAAACGTTCCAGTTGCGCAAGCGTCGTGCATCCCGGCTTGTCCGACATCACATCCTTGCCCGCATCCATGGCACGGATAGCAAGATCGGCGCGGTTCTTCGGAATATCGGCGATCAGGACAAGGTCGATGGTCGGGTCGGCAAGCACGTCTTCAACGCTTTTCATGCGCGGAACATCGGGGAACCGTTTCAGGAAACCTTCCACGACCTCTGGTTCGCCCTCCGTCCACCAGCCGGCAAATTCCGCCCCGGCATTCAGCATGTTCTGTGACATGCCAAAAATATGCCGGTGCTCGATACCGAGAGCCGCAAATTTGATCGGTTTACTCATTGCGCAGTTCCACTTCCTTGCCGCCTTCGGCGGATTTGACAATTGCATCGATCAGTCGGTGAGAAAGGAGCGCGGCCTCGCCGGTTACCACCGGATCACGCTCCGAAACGAGGGCATCGACGAAATCCTCAAGGACAGCCTGATGCCATTCATGGGTGAAAGCCATGGGATCGGCGCCACCGCCGGTGCCGGACACAGCACCGCCAAAAGCCTCGCTGCGCCCGTCCCTCCAGTCCACATGCAGCACTCCGGAAGCGAGTCCCAGACTTGCGTTTTCGAAATGCAGCGTGATGGTTTCCGCCCCGCCGGGAAAACTGGCGGTACTTGCCACCAGTGAGCCTACGGCGCCGTTTTCGAAACGCAGCCCGGCAGAGACGAAATCCTCCGTCTCCATCCTGTGAAACCGCGTCGTTGCCGCCATGGCCTGCACCCGCGCGACCGGACCGGCAAGGCTGAGCGCCAGATCGATCGTATGGATCGCCTGCGATATCAGAACGCCGCCGCCATCCCGCTCCCGCGTTCCACGCCCCGGCTCGTCGTAATAGGCCTGGGTGCGCCACCAGGGCACGGAAATCTCGCAGACACCGAGTGCACCGAGGGTACCGCTGGCAACCAGCTCTTTCGCCTTTCGGGATGCCGCCCGCATACGGTGCTGGAAAACAATGCCGAGCGTGACACCGACCCTGCGGCAGAAAGCAACAAGTTCCTCGGCTTCCAATGTGCCGCGGGCAACCGGCTTTTCAAGAAGGATATGTTTGCCGGCGTGCGCGATCGGCTGGACCACGCTTGCGCGGACGTTCGGCGGTGCCGCAACAATGGCAAAATCCACCTCGGGATCGTCAGCGACCTCCTCAATGGATCGATAGACGGCGACATCATGTCCGACAAGTTTGGATGCCTCTTCTGCAAGGCGCGCCGCCCGCCCGGAGCCGCCATCGAGCAGTCCCTTGAGCGTCATTTTATCGGCACAGGCGGCCGCTGCCAGCACATGGGTTCTGGCCACCATTCCCGCACCAACAATGACAAAAGTTTTGCCTGTCCGCATGACCGCGAGCCTCCCAACCCACGCTTGGCGGTAAAAGTGCATACCGGTATGCCGGTTGTCAATAAATTTGCATTCCGGTAAACAGGATTATGAAAATTGCCGGACGCAGGGGGAAAAATGCGAAAAGGCCTGACGACAGAGCGCCCGGCCCCGGAGATGGAGCCGCTGGATTTAAACCGTCCCGCGGTGGACCAGATCTATGCCGCGCTGAAGGGCGCCATCCTCGCAAGACAGCTTGCACCGGGTCAGGCCGTGTCGGAAAACGATATCGGCCAGCTTTTCAATTCCAGCCGCACGCCTGTTCGCGAGGCATTGAGCCGTCTTCGCGATGACGGGCTGATCGTTACCCTGCCAAGCCGGGGAACCTATGTTTCAAAACTTTCGGAACAGCAGATCAGAAGCGCTCAATTCATCCGCGAGGCGCTTGAAGTGGCCGCCATTCGCAGGCTTTGCCAGATGGATTTGTCCACCCGAGCGATGCGCGACATCGAACAGGCTCTGGCCGCCCAGCGCCAGGCGATCGTGGACGGCGACAGAAAAGCGTTCCGCCTGCATGACGATCAGTTTCACAGCGCGCTGGCCGCCGCCACCGGCCTTGACCGTCTGGAAACACTGCTGATGCGGGAAAAGGCGGCACTGGACCGGTTGCGGGTGCTTGCCATAACCGATGAGGCCCATATGGCCCGCCTACTTTCCGAACATGAAGCCGTCTACGACGCGGTCAAAGCCAGGGATGAAGAGCGCGCTGTGGAATGGCTGCGCCAGCATCTGCGACGTGTCCTTGGCATTTTGTCGCAAATATACGAGGCTCACCGCGAATATTTCGACTAGGGCGGAAATCCTGCAAATATCGGATCGGACGAATTGAAATTACAATGGCAGAGATAATGCGGAATTTGGAACAGGCGGAACTGTTCTGCGACGTGATCGGCACGCTTGCGGAATCCCCCGTATGGGACGAACGGCGACAAGCCCTTTTCTGGTGCGATATCGTGGAGAAAAAGCTCCACTCTTTCGCCCCTTCCAGCCGGACATATTGGACATGCACCCTTGCGGATACCGTCTCCTGTCTTGGCCTTTGTGAAAGCGGCAGGCTGATCGTCGCATGTGGAATGCAGATCCTGCTGGTCGATCCTGAAAGCGACACGGTGCAAGCACTCGTCACCATACCCGCGCCCGATGCCCTGCCCTGCCGCCTGAATGACGGACGCGTCGGGCCGGATGGCGCATTCTGGGTTGGCACCATGGATGGTGGGCCGTTCAGCGAGATACGACCGAAAGGTCAATTATGGCGGATCACCGCAAACGACATACGTCTTATGGAGACGGGGATGACCTGTCCCAACGGCCTCGCCTTTTCCGCCGATGGCACGGTGATGTGGCATAGCGATTCCGTTCAGCAATGGATTCGCAGGCGACGTTTCGACAAGAGCAGCGGCACTTTCGACGAAGGCCGGATCATCGCCCGGCCGACCGAAGAAGAGGGCCGCCCGGACGGCGGTTGTGTGGATGGCGACGGCAGGTACTGGAGCGCCGGCGTTTCCGCTGGAATGCTGAATGTTTACGATGATGACGGCAAGCCATTCGATAAAATCCGGATGCCCGTACCGCATCCCACCATGTCCTGTTTTGGTGGCGAGGATTTCAGGACCCTGTTCGTCACCTCACACGGAAACAAGATGAGTGAGGAGGCCCGCACGCGCTTTCCGCATTCCGGCGGCGTCTGGGCCATTCCGGCCGATGTTCAGGGTTTTCCGGCCTTCCGTTTTGCGGACGGGGCATAATCCCCGAAAACTTAGTCCTCCCGGAAGGCGCGGCTGATCTGGTCCGTCAGCGGTTTGGCGATATAGGACAGCGCGGTCCTTTCGCTGGTCTGGATGAAGGCCTCGGCAGGCATGCCCGGCACCAGCGGCGCATTGTTCAGCTTTTCCCGCTCGGAGACCGGCACTGAAATTCTCGCCAGATAATAGGACAGACCGCTGCGCTGGTCGGTGGTGATATCCGCCGCGATACGGCTGACATGGCCTTCCAGTTCCGGCGTCACGCGCTGGTTGAAGGCGGTCATGCGCAGCATGGCCTTTTGACCGACCTGTAGCTGGTCGATATCCTTCGGTACGATCTGCACCTCCAGCGCCAGTTCATCCCCGTCAGGTACGATCAGCATGATTGGATCGGCCGGCGTTACCACGCCTCCCACCGTGTGAACCGCCATTTCATGCACCATGCCGGATTGCGGCGCTATGATATCGATACGTTTCAAATCATCCTCGGCGGCGACCTTCCGCTCGACATATTCGCCCATCTGGGCCTGTATCTCGCGAAGCTCCCGTCCGACCTCGGTGCGCAGTTCCTGATCGATCTGGAGAATTTGCAGTTTCGTCTCGGTGATCCGTCCGGCCGTCTGCGCCTGATAGGCGATTTTTTCGCCACGCTCGCCGCCGAAGGTCGCAGCTTGAGTCTGGAGGCTGTTCAGCCGCTGCACGGAGACGATCCCCTGTTCACGCAGGGATTTCTGTGAGGTGATTTCGGCGTCCAGCACGGCAAGGCCGTTATCATAGGCGACTTCCTGTGCCTTCAGCCCTTCAATTTCATGCTCGAACTGGGTGATACGCTCGGCAAGCTGCGCCTTGCGTCCCTCACGGTAAGATTTGCGGAATTCGAACAGCTTGGTTTCGCTGCGCATGGCGGAAGCCACGTCGGGATTGTCCTTGCGCGCCACAAGAGCCTGCGGGAAAGTTAGTTCCGCCAGATCGTCACGCTCGGCCTCCAGCCTTGACATGCGTGCACTGAGCTCATCCAGCCGCTTGGTGACGATGGCGAGATTGGCGCGAGTCTGCGTCGCGTCGAGACGCATGACGACATCGCCGGCCTTCACCCTGTCACCCTCGCTCACGAGAATTTCGCCAACCACGCCACCTTTGGGATGCTGCACTTTCTTGCTATAGGAATCCACAACCAGATGCCCGGACGCCACGACCGCACCGGCAAGATTGGTCGTCGCGGCCCACCCACCGACACCGGCCAGCAGCGCAACACTTGCGGCAAGGCCGGCAAGAAGATGTTTGCGAATGGAACGGGACACATGGGTGCGCTGATCAATTTTTGACATCCGCATCTCCTTCCTGATTACCCTCTTCCAGGACAACCGGCTGAACCTGGGTATTGGCAACGACACGCAGCGGTGAGACCGTCTGGGCGGATGCGGCAAATCCCTTGACCGCCTGTCCCTGCGGTACGCGCAGCACCTTCGACAGCACCTCGTCGCGCGGGCCGAAGGCTTTCATCCGCCCCTCTTCCATCATCAGAATGAAATCAACTGCACCGATGGCGCTCGGCCGGTGCGCGACAACGACGGCAACGCCTCCGCGCGCCTTGACCGAGGAAATCGCCCTGACCACGGCGGCTTCGCCTTCGGCGTCAAGATTGGCGTTGGGTTCGTCCAACACCACGATGAAGGGATCGCCATAAAGTGCGCGGGCAAGGCCGATGCGCTGGCGCTGCCCGGCGGAAAGGGCCGAGCCAGCCTCGCCAATATCGCTGTCATAACCCTTTTCGAAACGCAGGATCAGTTCGTGTGCGCCCGCGGCTTTGGCCGCCGCTATGATGGCTTCGGGATCGGGATTATCCTCGAAACGGGAGATATTTTCCCCGATCGTGCCATCAAACAGCTCCACGCCCTGCGGCAGATAGCCGATATGGCGGCCGAGCGCCTCACGGTCCCACTGATCGAAACTAGCACCGTCCAGCCGTACCTTGCCGGCCACCGGCATCCACGCGCCGGTGAGAATGCGCGACAGGGTGGATTTACCCGAGCCGGAGGGGCCGATGACGCCAAGCGCATCTCCGGCGGTCACGATGAAACCAAGTCCGGCAACTGTCGGCTTTCTCTCTCCCGGCGGGACGATGGTAACGTTTTCGACTCGTAGTTCTTTCTCAGGCTTCGGCAGGGCCATGGCGGCGGCATTGGCCGGCATCTGTGCAAAAAGCTCCTTCAGCCGCGCCCAGCTCTGCCGGGCGGCCACGAAAGACTTCCAGTTGGAAATGGCAAGATCGACGGGCGCCAGCGCCCGGCCCATCATGATCGAGCTAGCGATCATCACACCGCCCGAAGCTTCCTGGTTGATGACCAGCCACGCACCAACCGCCAGAATGGCCGATTGCAGCACGACCCGCAGGGATTTCGCAATATTGCCGAGGCCGCCGGCCACATCGCCGGCCTTGCGATTGGCGGCGAGATAGGCCTCGTTGGAGATCTGCCAGCGCTTTCCGAGCCGGCCGCCGAGCCCCATGGCCTGCACGACCTCGGCATTGCGGCGCGAGGCCTCCAATTGCCTGTTGCGGGCCATATTCTCGACCATGGTGTCGCGGATCGGCTTCTGCGAAAAGATGTTGGTGAGGATCGTGAGGGAAACGAGCAGCACCGCGCCGGCAAGCGCCGTCACGCCGATCCAGAAATGAAACAGAAAACATATGCCGAGATAAAGCGGCATCCACGGCAGATCGAAAAAGGCCGTCGGCCCCGTACCGGAGAGAAAACCGCGCACATTGTCGAGATCGCGCAGCGGCTGCAGACCGTCACCCGGCATGCGGTTGACGAGCGGAAGACGTACCACCGCATCATGCACCCTGACGGAATAACGCATGTCGAAGTCCTCGCCGATGCGGATCAGAACGCGGGCACGGATGATATCGAGCAGGCATTGGAAGCCGTAAAGGCCAAGCGCGAGAAGGGCGAGCCCGACCAGCGTCGGCAGGCTGCCGCTTGCCAGAACCCGGTCATAAACCTGCAGCATGAACAGGGGCGACGTGAGCGCGAGTATATTGACCACGCCACTGACGAGCGCAACGCCGAGAAACGTGCTTTTAAGGGGCGAAACAACCGCCGCAGTGAGGGACTGCGGCGGTGTCTGCTGGTGGTTTTGAAAGCCCACAGCCTATTTTTCCTTTACGCGGCAAGCGCCGTTGCGCTGGCGAAAATGAAGTCCGATGCGTCGAGTACATTTGCATCGACGCCTACGAGTGTGATCGAAACTGATGCGTTGGAGTCAGATTCCACTACCGCATTGCCGTTGAGGTTATACCAGAACAGGTCAGCGACCGAGGTCGAGCCCCAACCCGATACATCAAGCTTATCAGTACCATCCTGATAACCATAGGTGCCGGTTGGTCCTGCGGTTACGATATCGTTACCACCCGAGAACACAAATGTATCAGCGCCGGCAAAGCCGGTCAGCGTGTTCGAAGACGCGGTATCCTCGATCACAGTACCAGTGGCAGCGAAGTAGTCATAGAAACCGGCCAGCGAGCCGAAACGCGCAAGCTGGTAAACGGCGAGATCGAGCAGGTCGCGCGCACCAGCGAGCGAATAGGAGCTGTCAGGATCGATCAGCAGTTCCTGCTGGCTGACGGCGATGCCGCTGGTGGACTGGCTGTAGCCGGTACCCAGAACGATGCTGTCAACCGACCCCGTCAGGTTACCCTGGGAGTATTGCAGAGCGCCGCTCATGACGATGCCCTTGCCGCCGTTGCTGCCATCGCCCCAAGCCTCATAGGTCGTGTTCGGATCGATGGTGGTCGTGGCGAGAGAGCTGGTCTGAGCGTCGTAGAACGCACCATAGGTCGAACCAAAACCGCTCGTCCAACCGTTCAGATAACCGATCAGGTCGGAGGAAGACTGCGTCAGTTGAATTGTGGTAGCCATAGGTGTACTCCTTTGCTGGCCAATAGGGATACCTTTGTCATGTGACGAAGGCGTTTCATCTCCGGGACGGGCTGCAACCCCAGCCCGGAGAATTTCTTCCGCGTCTCAGAACTTCACGTTCATCGTTGCGATAAAAGTGCGGCCAGGCGCGGTGTAGGCGCTGGTGGCCGGAATATATTTGCGGTCCGTCAGATTGTTGACGGCGAAACGAAGTGTCGCCTTGTCGTTGAAGGCATAGGAACCGTAGAGGTCGACCGTCGTGTAGGGATCGGTCACCTCGCGCAGATTGCCCTCCGTATCGAGCGTGCGCGACTGCGTTGGCGTGACATGGTTGAGCCGCGCTCCCAGAGAGAGTTTTTCGTCTAGAAAACGCATGCCACCATCGAGCGTGAGCTTCACCTTGGGCGCGACATCGCCTGGCCACGCGACGATCTCACCGCTTGTCGTGGTCGTGCCGTTCGAAAATACCTGTGTTTTGTCCGGCCAGTCAGTCTTCAGCAGCGTTGCCGAGCCGCCGAGCCAAAAGCTCCGCGCATCATAATTGCCCTCGAATTCGAGCCCACGCATGTAAGTCGTTCCATCGAGATTGACGAAGCTGGTATAGGTGCGGTTCGCGACCTGATCCGTGACGAGATAACCAAGAGCGATATAATCCTTAACCTCGCGGCGGAAGGCGGCCATCTTGATGCGCACGGAATCGTGGTCCAGTAACACACCGTCAAAACTCATATTCGCGCCGATTTCATAGGTCGTTGCTTTTTCGGCCCTTAGAAATTGGTTCGGAGCATACTCGTAACCAACGGAATCCCCTGGGCGTGCACCGGCGAAAAAAGCCTCAAGAGTTGTTGGCGGACGCAGGCTCTGGGAATAGCTCACATAGGGGCGGAACCAATCGAACGGCTTTAGTTCTATCGTGGCGGAGGGCAGCCATGCACTGTAGGTACGGTCAATGTCCATCTCATAGGCGGGGTTTTCTACGACGGGATCGTATCGCGTAGCCGATGGCCCGGTTCCAGGCATGCATGTGGACGAAACAGTGCTCCAGACCCGGCTAAGGAATCTTGCCTCCGTAATATTTGTACCGGGATTCTGTGGTAGAAAAACAGCGTAGTAATATTGCGATGCTGTATAATTGTTTCCGATCGGGTCGCATGCAACAGTGATCGTGCGCAGGTACGAAATTTCATCGTAATATGTCGACTTGCCCTTCAGACGCGACCAGTCATATCGCACGCCGCCGCTTATCACTATCCAGTCCGCGGGCTCAAGTTCACCGTTTAAAAACAGGCTTGCGACATCACGCCGCCCGGGCGGGCTGAAAGCGGTATAGCTGCTGGCAAAGGCGGGGTTGTTCGTAATGGCAGAGCTAGTGGCAACCGACGAGGAAATGTCCCTGAAAGCTTCCGCGCCATAATTCAGGCTGAGCTCACCCGCTTTAGTATCGAAACGGCTGGTGTTTTCGACGCTACCCCCGAAACTCCGCAAGCCCATGTCAAGGTTCGTTTCAACAGCATATCCGGGACGCGCCGAACGCAATTCGTGCGTCATATTATCGTTCAGCCACAGCGAGGACTTGAAGTCTATGAGTTCGCTTTCGGGGTCCCAGTCCAGCTTGGCAACGATGCTGTCGTTACGCACGCTCTCCCGGTCTATCTGTTCGGCGGCGCCCTGAACGAAATCATTCTGCTGGTGCATCCACGACAGCGACGCCTTCACATCCCCGAAGTCACCTTCACCCTTGAAAAAACTAGACCAGCCATCCCGGCCAAGCAGGTCCTTCATGGTCAAGGCGGTGCTTCGGGCCTCGCCTCTGGTGCCGATCTTGTATTCATCCATGATTGTGCGGCTGTAACCGACAACGAAGGAGAGTGGGCCATCCGGCTCTCGGACAGCAGCCAAAACCGAACCCTGAAAATCGTAACCATTGGTGCCGCGGGAAATATTCACCTCGCCGCCTTTGTTCGCACCCTCAGGGATAATATCTGCAGCGCTGACGGTTCGGAACTCGACCTTTCCGCCCAGCGAACCGGCATTGCCGGATGTGGCGCTCGTCATTTTTTCGACCTCGACAGCGCGTATGAAGGCGGCGTCCACATAGGCCTGGCCGTTATTGGCAGAATAAATCGATGCGCCGCCGGTGCTGAACCCACGCTGCGCATTCTGCCGCGCGCCATCGATGGAGACGACCACGCGGCCGCTTTCCTGCAAACCGCGCACATTGGGCGAAACGGTCGGGAAGCTGCCATTACCCTCGCCGGCATAAACGCCGGAGACCCGGTTGAAAACATCGCGGGTGTTGCGCACGCCTGCCGACTGGATCGCCTCGCGGCCGACCACGCTGACGCTTGCGGGCGTTTCATAAACCCAGTCTGGCGTCCCCTGATAACCCGAGCCGGCAATGGAGTTGCGTCCGGTTTTACCGGTCAAGGTAATGGTTTCGAGAACCGTCGTGCCCTCCGCCCCGGAAAGATCGACGGTCGATTCCCCCGTGCCGATGATGACGGTTCTGCCATTTCCGGCGATGCGGAAATTGACGCCCGTACCCGCCAGCAACCGCGACAGAGCCTCCCGCACCGTGAAACTGCCGGTGACGGCGTTGGTGCGCACATTGCCCGCCGATGGCGTGGCCAGCGTGACCTGAAGGCCGGATTGCCGCCCGAAGGCGCCTACCACGGATGACAGCGACTGTGCAGGAATGTTGAACGGCCGCGTTGCGCCCTGCTCGCCATTCGGGCGCTGGCTATTGGCGGCATCAGGTCCAGTCTGCGCAAAAACCGGCATCGAGATTGAAACAACGACAGCCGTCGTCGCCAGCAGCATGGCTCTGCACGCCTGCTTTCCCGCTTTTCTGCCCGAACCGGTTACACATATATGGAGGCGCATATTGCTTTAGTCTTCCTGTCTTTCGTTCCGGAAATATCTTGACCGGATTACTCAACAAAAAGACGATTGCCTCGGCGATTTTTTTCAGGCTTTTTGAGGAAATTTTATAAATTACTGAAAATAAATATGATTTTTTGTTTTCAACTGTTTCAGAAGCGGGTGATGATGCGGGCGCTGCCGCCAATCGCATGCACCTTGCCCCGGTAAGGTTCCACCAATGCTTCCAACGCGCGGTCGGGGTCGCGAAGATCGTAAAAACCCGTTACCCGCTGCTCGGCCAGCCTTTTGTCCGCCATCGTCAGCCATGCCGGATGATAGCGCTGTATCTGCTCCACGACCGAGCCGATCGTCGCATCCACCACATAAAGCTCACCATTGCGCCAGCCGCCTATATCCTCCACGGACACGCTCTCCTTTCGGATTGCGCCGGAGGCGTCGACAATCAGCATCTCGCCGGGGATGAGCCGTGTAGGCGCCGCATTGCGGAAGGATGCTTCCACCGAGCCATGCGCAAGCGCGACCTGCGTTATGCCATCCGTGAGATCGACATCGAAAGCCGTGCCCAGCACCTGAACGGTGACGTTCTTCGTCTCCACCACGAAGGGTCGTGCGCTATCCGGCACGACATCAAAAAAGGCTTCGCCCTTCAGCACTTTCACATTACGGCGGCCATCGGTAAAATCGGTGGAAAGCGCACTCGCGGCGGCAAGTTGCACCCTGCTACCGTCTTCAAGGGTTATGGTGCGGCTTTCGGCTGTACTGGTCTGATAATCCGCCTCGATACGGACGAAAAAAGCAGGTACGAAAAACACGGCAAGACAGAGCGACGCCGCAGCCATGGCCATGCCGACATAATGGCGAACGGAGAAGCGCCGTCGCGGCAACTGTTTTTCAGCGTTAGCCGGCAGGTGGGGTGCATCTTCCCAGAGGTTCTTGAAAGCCGGTTCAACCAGACCGAGGTTGCGCCATGTCTTGCATGTCCGCTCCCAGGCAAGACGGTTTGCCGGCGAGGCAACCAGCCATCGATCAAACTCTGCCTTCAGCCGCGGCTCCACCGATCCCGCCTGCAGACGTATCAGCCAGTCAGCCGCCTCTTCCGCCTTCCCGTCAGGCAATTCTATTTTCCTATCTGGATCAATGGTCATTGAACCGGGCCAGTTCCTTTGCGAGGCAGAAAAGCCGCCTCGTCTTCCGCGTTGTTATATAGACGTTTAACGGAAAGTTTTTTTTCACATAATGGGACAATCAGGGCAATTTCACTTCATTTCTCTGGTAATCGCGGCAATGCTACCCTTGATCAGGCGGTGAGCGCTAGCCACGGACACGCCAAGGTGACGAGCGATCTCCTCCATATTGTAACCACCGAATCTGTGCATTTCCAATGCCACGCGCGCCTGAACCGGCAGGGTCTCCAGAATTGTCTGCATCTGCCGAACTTCATCGCAGAACAGCGCATGCTCTTCCGGCGTACCATGATCCTGCGGCACGCCCCAGAAGGGGGTGTCATCCGGTCGCTCCCGCAGGTCTTGCCGGTTGCGCCGGCGGTTGTCGAGCGCAAGATTGCGAACGATGCGAAAAAGATAGGATTTGAGGTTGGAGGGATTGCCGGAGGCTTCCGGCACGAATTTCAGGAATGCTTCCTGAACCACGTCCTCCGCATCCGCCCGCGACCCTAAAATCAGGGTGGCGTATTTGATCAGGTCGACCCTATGCGCGACGTAAGCGTTATAACGCTTGTCATCTTCCCGTATGCCCATGTCTCAACCGAGAGAAATCTGAAGGATCAACGACACTGCCGGCCCCAAAATGACAACGCAGTTTTCCGCCCAAACCTCTAGCATTCAAACTGCGGATCGAACAGATATTTCATGACTATAATTATCAAGAATTTGTGCGAGCTTAACTCGCGACTCGGCCAGCGCAGGACGTGTCTGCGGCGTCGGCAATCGGACCCAGCAGCGGATGCGGCCGGGTCCTCATCCGTCAGATCGCCCCGTCGACGATGACCATCGGCCTGCCCTGCGAACAGGGTTCGATACGCGCATCGATACGATAGATATCGCGCAGCATCGCCGAGGTTATCACCGCCTCGGTGCTACCGCTCACCACCATTTCGCCGCGGGCGATTACCATTGTATTCTCGCAATAACGAAGTGCGTGATTGAGATCGTGCAGGGCGATCAGCACGATCATGCCGGTCTTCTGGGCAAGCTCGGTGACGAAGCCCAGAACCTCGACCTGCCGGTGAAGATCAAGCGCAGAGGTCGGCTCGTCCATCAGCAGCACTTCCGGCTTGCGAGCCAGCGCCTGCGCCAGCGACACCAGCTGCCGCTGGCCACCCGACAGTTCACCCAGACCGCGAAAGGCGAGATCGTGGATTTTCAACGCCTTGAGAATGGCGTCGATCTCGAACAGTTCATCGTCATGCACACGCCAGCCGCCGCCCTGCTTGGCGGAAAGCAGCACGGATTCGTAAACCGTCAGCACGGCATTGGCACCGGTATCCTGCGGCATGTAGCAGATAGCGCGCTTACCGCGCGCCGTATCGGAAAGTTCGACCAGTCCGGGACCCGAAATCAGGCTGGCGATGCGCTTGAAAAGCGTCGACTTGCCGGCGGCGTTCGGGCCGATGACCGCTGTGACGCTGCCGCTTTCCAGCGTATCGATGCCGACCTTGGAGAGAACGGTGGTGCGCCCATAGGCGGCGCCGACATCCTTCAGTGCGAGCGCTACCATGCGCGTCTCCTGTTGCCGAAAATAAGCGCGAAAAAGAACGGTACACCGACAAGCGCCGTGATGACCCCGATCGGCAGAATTGCGCCGGGAATGAGGATTTTGCTGATGACCGAGGTGGCCGACAGAAGCAGCGCGCCACAGATCACCGAGCCGGGCAGGAAGAAGCGCTGATCCTCACCCACCACCATGCGGGCGATGTGCGGACCGACCAGCCCGACGAAACCGATTGTGCCGACAAAGGAGACCGGAATGGCCGCCAGAAGGCTGACCGTCAGCATGGTCGTCAACCGCAGCCGCCGGACATTGATGCCCATGCTCGCCGCCTTGTCGTCGCCCAGCCGGAGTGCGGTAAGCGCCCAGGCATTGCGCATGAACATCGGCACGGTGATGACGAGAATGGCAGCGGTAATGTAGACCTTTTCCCACGTCGCCTTCGTCAGGCTGCCCATGGTCCAGAACACGACGGCGGCCAGCGCCTGTTCGGAGGCCAGATACTCCAGCAGCGACAGGGCCGCGTTAAAGGTGAAAACCAGCGCGATGCCGAGGAGAACGATGGTCTCCACGGTCACGCCGCGCATCGTCGAGGCGAAATGGATGAAGAGAGCCGCGACCATGGCCATGATGAAGGCGTTGATCGGCACCATGTAATGCACGGCGCCTGGAAAGATCGCCACGCCGCCGACAAGGGCAAGTGCCGCACCGAAACTTGCCGCCGCCGAAATGCCAAGCGTGAAAGGGCTCGCAAGCGGGTTGGACAGGATGGTCTGCATCTGCGCGCCCGCAACCGACAGGGATGCACCGACGGTGACCGCCATCAGCGCGATGGGCATGCGAATATCCCAGATCACCACCCGCAGCTGGTTTGCGGCCGCAGCCGGATCGGCAATGGTCGCCAGAACCTCGGAAATCGTATAGCGCGCCGGGCCGAGCGCCATGTCGGCGGCCATGCTGAAACACAGGGCAATAAAAAGCCCGAACAGAATGACGATCCTGCGAGCGGCAAGGGCGCGATATTGATCGCGCCCACTCACGCCAACGGCGCTTTCATTCAACGAACTCATTGGTTCGAACCTTTTTCGAGAGAGGCGAAATAGCCCGGTCTGTAGGTGACGGGAAGGAATTTCCGGTAAAATTCCTCAAAGTTCTTTTCCGGGTCGAGATCGGCAAAAAGATCGGGATGGAACCACTTGGCGAATTGCTGGATCGGCAGGAACTCGTAGGGAGCGCCATAGAACTGGTGCCAGACGGCGTGGACATTGCCCTGCTTTACAGCCTTCAGTTCCGGAAACGGCGTGCGCGTCATCAGACCGGCCAGCCGCTCGCGCGAAAGCGCCATATCTGCGCCTAGCCCAAGGGGAACGAACTGGTTGATGTCGGATTCCGCCGCCCAGTTGGAACCGGTCACGATGACATGATCGGGATCGGCGACAACCAGCTGCTCGGGATTGAGATCGCCGAAGGTCGTCTTGATGATACCATCAGCAATATTGTGACCGCCGGCGAGATCGACCATTGCGCCGAAATTGGCCGGGCCGAAGGTGCGGCAGCAATTGTTCTCACCGGAAATGCCGGGCGAGCGCTCGATGAAGACGCTCGGACGCTTCAAATCCTTGACGCTCGTTATCCGATCGGTCACGCGGGCGATTTCCGCGCGGCGATAAGCGATGAATTCCTTGGCGCGCTCTTCAGCGCCGAACAGTTTTCCAAGGATTTCAATCGAAGCTTCACTGTTCTTGTCGGGATCGATGCGGAAATCGAGATAGACGATCTTGATGCCGGCGGCGGCGGCCTTTTCTTCGAAGCCGCTTTCCTTGGCGGTTTTTTCCGTTTCCAGATTGAGGGTAATGACATCAGGCGAGAGGGTGATCGCCGTTTCCAGGCTGAAGTCGCCCTGCGGCAGATAACCGAAACGCGGCAGTTTTTCGATCTGCGGAAAACGTTTCACATAGGCCGTGTAGCTGTCGGGGTCTTTCTTCAGAAGATCGTCACGCCAGCCGACGATATTGTCGAAAGTCTCGTCGCCCTTGAGGGCTGCGATGACATGAATCTGGCGTGCCTCGCCGACGAGGACGCGTTTAGCCGGCAGATCCAGCTCGATCTTGCGTCCGGTGACGTCAGTGATCTCCACTGCCAGGGCGGGCACGGCGAGAAGAGAGAAAACCAGCATCGCAAGATGCCTGAGAGCGTTGAGCCGCATGAGAAGTCCTCTTGGTTCCAAAATAAAATGATGAAGCCGCATGGCTGCGGCTTCATCCATGGATCAGACGGCGCTCCTCTTCACCGTCCCTGTCTTATTTCGCGTCTTTCAGCGAAACGAAGTAGCCGGGCTTGTAATCGAGCGGCAGGAAGCGGGCATGCAATTCCTTGAAAGTTGCCTCTGGATCGAGATCCTTAAACAGGTCCGGATGCAGCCACTTGGCAATTTCCTGAATGGCCACGAACTGGTAGGGATTGTTGTAGAACTGGTGCCAGATGGCATGGACATTGCCGTCCTTCACCGCCTGCACGCCGGTAAAGGCCGGGCGCTTGGTCAGGTTTTCCAGCTTCCCGTGTGCTTCCTTCACATCCGCGCCATAACCAACGCCGACCCAGTTGCCGCCCGGAACATAACCGTTCCAGTTACCGCCGGTGATGATGATCTGCTCCGGATTGGACGCGATGATCTGTTCCGGATTAACGGTGCCGAAGGTGCCGGGAATGATGCCCTTGGCCATGTTGATGCCGCCGGCAAGTTCCACCATCTTGCCGAAATTCTCATTGCCGAAGGACATGCAGCAATCGTCGGAATAACCGCCGGCGCGCTCGATGAACACGACAGGTTTCTTCGGATTGGCCTTTTCAAGCGTATCGGTGACCCTTGCGATGGAATCGGCGCGGAACTTGATGAAGTCCTCGGCAACCTTTTCCTTGCCGGTCAGCTTGCCCATCAGGCGCATGCTCGGCTCGGTATTTTCCATCGGCTTTTCACGGAAATCGACGTAGACCAACGGAATGCCGACCTTGGCGAGCTTTTCAATGTATCCCGCCTCTTCCGTCGCCGTCTTGGCGTCGATATTCATCAGGATTACGTCCGGCTTCAGCGAAACCGCCTGTTCGATGTCGAATGTGCCATCCTTCATGCCGCCGAAGGTCGGGAGCTTGGCGATATCAGGATATTTGGAGATATAGGCGTCATAGGTTTCCGGATCGGCTTTCGCCAGATCGTCCCGCCAGCCGACCACGTGCTGGAAAGGATTGTCCTTGTCGAGCGCCGCCAGGAAATAAATCTGCCGACCTTCGCCGAGGATAATATGCGAAACAGGGACGTTGACTTCGACATCCCGGCCCGTCACATCCTTGACGGTGACCTTTTCGGCAAATGCCGGCCAGGCGGCGGAGACGAGAAGGCCAAGGGCAAGTGCCGCAGATTTGGCTGAGATGCGCATCGGATATTGCTCTCCAGTGTTGACTGGCGCGGCTGTATTATTTTCTGACTATACTAGTCAAGTTTTATGTTTTAGAGCCGTTCTCAACTGACCGGCGCATGAGTTGAAGTCTAATGATCGACACTATCCAGTATGGCAAAAACGACAGCCTGAGAGACGAAATCAAGGCTTATTGGTCCGGCCGCGCCGCAACCTTCGACCTTTCGCCAGGGCATGAAATTTTCTCGGAAGAGGAGCGCGCCGCCTGGCATGCGCTGGTTTTGAAGCATCTGGGACAGGGTGAAGGCCGCAAGGCACTCGATCTCGCCAGCGGAACCGGCGTCATCTCGCATCTGATGGACGATCTCGGTTTTCAGGTCACCGGCATGGACTGGTCGGAAACCATGCTGGCGCTTGCAAGGGAAAAAGCGAAAAGCCGTGGACGCAACATTCGTTTTTTTGTCGGCGATGCCGAAAACACGATGGAGCCGGACGAAAGCGCCGACGTCATCATCACGCGCCATCTGGTGTGGACGCTGGTGGACCCGCAGGCGAGTTTTGCCGAATGGTTCCGCGTATTGAAACCGGGTGGGCGGCTTCTGATCGTCGACGGTGATTTCGTCAATACCGGCTGGCGCGAAAAACTGGTCAAGAAACTGGCTGCCGGTCTGGAAAATATCGGCCTTGTGAAACCCGACCAGCCGCACAGGCCGGCGGATCCGGAAAATACATTCAACAGCATTCTTTCGCGGGTCTATTTTTCAAAGGGCGCAAGAGCCGGCGATGTCGCAGCACTTCTGCGCAAAACGGGGTTCGAGCCCGTCGCAATCGATCAGGAGCTTCAGGCGATTCATCGCGCCCAGGCGAAGAATTTCAGCCTGCTGAAGGGCATCCTGCGCGGGCTGCAGCACCGTTATGCGGTCTGTGCGGTGAAGCCGGATGTTTCCGAAAAGATCTGAGGAACGCCGCAGCCACCTTCACTATCCGCGTGCACGACGTCATCCTCGGGCCTGTCCCGAGGATCCAACCACCTATCGCAAAATCAATGCGTTGCAGATGCTCGGGACAGGCCCGAGCATGACGGAGGAGAGGTTTTCGGACTTTGCCTGCACCCTCCCGGACGATCCAAACCGCCACTCAAGACTTCCGCCCGCGCCTCATTTTTCCGCCCGTTCGAAGAATTCCTCGAAGCGGGGCTTCGCGCGACCGGGCACATCCACCGTCTTGTAGCTCTGCGGCAAGGTGGCCTCGCCCACCTTGATCAGCATGACCATGCCCATGCCGTAATGCGGTGAGCATTTGATGCCATAAAAACCCGGCTGCTCGAAGCCGGTCTCGAATTCATCATTGATCCGGCTTTTGAACCCCTCGACACCTTCGGGAACCATGCCCTCGATGGTCGCGGCATTGTGGCTCTTGTGGGTCGGCACGAAGCGAACGCGATCACCGGGAGCGATCTCGAGGAAATCGGGTTCGAACACCATCGGGCCTTTTTCGCCCCGGTTCAGCATCTTCACCTCGAAAGTTTCCGCCATGGCGTGAAGGGGAAAACCAGTGATCGCCGCCAGGGCAATTCCAGCAACAACGCGAAGCGTTTTCATGTTTGGAATTACGCCAAAACCAATGTTTTCGAGCGTCATCAATTTCATCATCGTGCCAGTACTTTCCTTGGGTGATCGGCTGCCCCGTGGGCCGGCAGAAAACGAATGTGGGAAAAGCCACCCTCATCCGTGGTGACAACCGACTGCACCCCGAAAACGGAAGCGATCGTCGCTGAAGTCAGAACCTCATGCGGCGGACCGACCGCGATCAATTCGCCCCGGTGCAAGATGGCGACGCGGTCGCAGAACATGGCGGCGTGATTGAGATCGTGCAGCGCCGCGACGACGGTAAGGCCCTGCCGGCGCACCAGATCGAGCAGGCCGATCTGGTGGCCGATGTCGAGATGGTTGGTCGGCTCGTCCAGAAGCAGGATATGTGGCTCCTGCGCCAGCGCGCGGGCGATGTGCAGCCTCTGCCGTTCGCCTCCGGAAAGGTGATGCCAGCTTCGATCCGCCTTGTCCGCCATGTCGACATTTTCAAGCGCCGCATCGACGATGGCATCATCCTTTGACGACCATGCGGAAAGCGGGCCGAGATAGGGTGTGCGTCCAAGTTCGACAGCCTGTCGCGCGCTGATACGTTCGGTGGTTTCGGCCTGCTGCTCCACGAAGGCGAGCCTGCGGGCAAGCTCGCGCCGCCCGAATGAGGCAAGCGGCTCCTCGCCAAGCGTGACATGGCCCCCGCGCGGTTTGCGGATGCCGGCCAGCATGGAAAGAAGCGTGCTTTTACCCGAGCCGTTCGGCCCGATAATGCCGAGGAACTCGCCGGAACCAACATCCAGCGAAACGTCGCGGACGATTTCGATGTTACCGGCATGGAAATGCAGATCATGGGCGGACAATCTCATGACCGACCCCTTTTCTGCCCGAGGATGAAGGCAAAGGCGGGCGCACCGACGAGCGCGGTGATGACCCCGATGGGCAGGACCTGCCCGGGAATGACGATGCGGGAGAGAATATCGGCGACGATCATGAAAATCGCGCCGGTCAGCGCCGTCACTGGCAGCAACAGCCCATGGCGAACGCCGACGAAGATGCGTGCCGCATGGGGAATGACGAGGCCGACGAAGCCGATGGAGCCGACCAACGACACCATGACCGCCGTCATGATCGCCGAAACCGAGATCAGCACCGCATAGACCCAGCGCACGGGGATGCCGAGCGAGGCTGCGGCCTGGCCGCCGAAGGCGAAAGCATCCAGCGCGCGGGCGTACCAGAGGCATACCGCAAGACCCGCAAGGCAGACCGGCAGGGCCAGCCACACATCCGGCCAGCGCACGCCCGAAAGATTGCCCAGAAGCCAGAACATGATGCCGCGCGCCTGTTCGGCATTGGCGGATTTTGTGACAATGAACGAGGTCATGGCATTAAAGAGCTGCGAACCGGCGACACCCGCCAGAATGATGGCGCTGTTGCCGTGACCGGCCCTGACCGCCAGAAGGCTGACCAGCGAAAAAGCAACAAAAGCCCCGATCAGGGCGCCCGCCGGCATCGTCAGGAACCCGGCGCCGAAGCCCAGAAGCGCCACGGCGACTGCCCCCGTGGAGGCGCCTGCGGAAATGCCGAGAATATAGGGATCGGCAAGCGGGTTGCGCAAAAGCGATTGCAGCACCGCACCGGCGAGCGCCAGCGAAGCACCGCAACAGGCGGCGACGACGGCGCGGCTGAGCCGGTAGCTCCATACGATGCCCTCATCCAGCGGCTCCAGCGGATAACCCGCGTGGAAGACACGGTTGGCGATGGTTTTCGCCACCACATCGAAGGGAATGGCAGTCTCGCCGATGGCCGCTCCGGCCATCAGCGCGACGAGCAGCAGGGCCAGCGCGACAAAAGCCAGACCAGCCCTGCCGAGATGGACGGAAAAACCGTTCACTTGGCGAGGCCGGCGGCGGAAATCGCCTCGGCCAGCGTTTCGATGCCCTCAATCGTACGGATGGTCGGGTTCATCGCCTGTGCGTCCATGTCAAAGACGTGTTTGTCCTTGACGGCGGGCATGATGCTGGCAACCGGATCGGTCGCGAGGAACTTGTGTTTGACGGCAACGTCGTCAGCGGGGAAACGGCGGCGGTCCATCTTGCCGGCGACGATCACGGTCGGATTGGCCTTGGCGATGGTTTCCCAGCCGACGGTTGGCCATTCCTCATCGCTTTCAATGACATTTTTCAGGCCAAGCGCAGACATGATGTAACCCGGCGCCCCCTTGCGGCCGGCTACATAGGGATCGATATCGAGTTCGGCGCTGGAGAACCAGAAGACGGCGGAAAGCTTGCCATTCACCGAGGCAATCTTGGCGCGGGCCGCCTCTTCACGCTTCTTCAGGTCAGCAACGACGTCTTCGCCGCGCTCCTGCACGTTGAAGATCTTGGCGAGATCGCGGACCTCCTGATAGATCAGGTCCATGGTGAAAACGGTGTTGCGCACGCCATCGCCACCGCCGGAATTGTCCTTGCCCAGGCAATCGGCGGGCGAGGTATAAACGGGAATACCGAGCTCGGCGAATTGCGCCGGCGTTCCGACAACACCCTCAGGGCCGATCTGCCACTGAAACTGCGTCGTCACGAGGTCCGGCTTCTTGCCGACCACGGCCTCAAAACTCGGATCGTTGTCGGCCAGCCGCTCCACCTTGGCATTGGCCTCCTCGTAACCCTTCAGAACCGGACCGATCCACAGCGCCGTGCCCACCACCCTGTCGGCAACGCCGAGCAGATAAAGAACCTCGGTCGTGCTCTGCCCCACGGATACGGTGCGGGCAGGCGCCTGTTTGAAGGTGATCTCCTGACCGCAGCTGTTGATCGTCAGGGGATAGACCGTTTCGGCAGCCTTGGCGGAAACGGGCAAAGCCGCAAGGGCAGCGGCCAGAAAGCCGGCGTAGGCCGGCAGGCGTCTAGAATGCAACATATGTTCTCCAGTCGAAATTAAATCGCTTGTTCCAGAGCAGCAGGCGTTAGAACGCGCAGCAACAGCGGAACGTCTTGTACGGAGAACAACGACGGGACGCAAACCAAATGTTATGAAATAACATTACAATTTCCTCCTCCGGGCTTCCCCGCCCGTAACGATGGTTCATATTTTGACGGCAGGTCTCCTGGCTCACGAATTTGCGCCGTTCATCTGCCTTCCCGCATTCCGCAGAACACAGTGGCATGACGCGTCGAAGCGTCACGAGGATGAGCGGCAATCCGCTTACAGTTGCGGGGGCAGCCACGGCATTGGGTCATAATAATCACCCGCACCATGTTCCCTATTAATCCCTTCGCCTTTCGGCCTCAGGAACCGTCGCTTTCTCACATAAGGGGCAAGAGGCGGGGCGTCAATTGCCAAAGCATATCTCCCGAAAGTGTGAGGGCGGACCTGAGGCAAAGACATGGATTAAACAAATCCTGAAGCGCATCGCGTGCGTCGGCGCCGCAGTTCAGCACAATGAAGGGCCTGCCAGCGCGAAAACTCTGGCAGCACCGGTGCTCACCGGTTGCGGCGCGTTTTTCGACATGGTGGTGAGCGTCTCGATCACGACAAGCCCGGATTGCGTTAGAAAATCGGTGAAGGGGCCACCGCTACAACTATTATCGAGGCGCACCAGCTGATCCTCCAGATCGGCAAAATGCCGTCTGACGAGAGCTATGGCATCCGTCTCTTCACTCGCGACCACCGGGCCAACGATGTGACCCCGCCCCGCCGCACGGCGCAGCGCAAAAGCGATGAGACGGTCCGCCTCGAACAGACCATAGCCCGTATTCTCCCGCAGAAGCCGCTGCAAGACGCCATGGCGCGAAACACCGAAGGCCGCCCGGTCCATCGCCGCCACCTCCGGCAGATGTTCTTCCGACAGCGGCTCTATCCTTCGTTTTTTGCCAGATGGCGGCATCTCGGCAAGGCACCGTGCCTTTCCGCGAAAAAGATGCACTTTTTCCGTATCGCCGGCAAAACCCAGGCCGAAAAACAGCCGCCGCGACACATCCGTGGCGTTCAGCCGAAGGGAGACGGCGGGAAACTTTCCGATCAGTTGCCGCACCAGCCACGGCGCAACGCCCTGCCCCTGCAGGCGTGGAGACACAATGACCATGCCGAGCGTCGCAAAGCCCTGATCATAGGGAAACAGCATGGCGGTTGCGACGACGCGGTCGATCTCGTCCAGCGCCGCAAGGCCAACGCCGCACTGGCGCAGAAAACACCATTCATTGGCGTGATATCGCCACCCGACAGCCATGGAGAGCGCATGCAGATGATCGGCATCCACATCGGCAATATCTACCGTCCGCAACTCGAAACTATCGACTTTGAGCAGGTCCATGACAAGCGGCCCTCATCCCCTCCGATACGGAACCTCCGGCCCCACAGCCCGGTCCACGACATCCGAAGATAACCAGCCTCACCAGCAGGAATTTTCTGAAAGCACTGGAAGGACACAACAATCTACCGAAATCACCCGCATTTCGGCAGATAAACGCCGCAGACCATTTTAAGCTTTTGCGATGACAATCCGGTCAAGCGCAAGCGGCCGGCCAGCGGAGGCGGCCATGAACGCAATCGAAATCCTTGAGCGTCTTGTCAGCTTCCCGTCGGTGGTCGGAACCGCCAATGGCGACATTGCCGGATGGATCGCCGATTATCTGGAGAGCCATGGCGCGAAAGTATCGCTGCTTCCGGGACCGGAGGGTGACCGGGACAATCTGTTCGCCACCTTCGGCCCGGCCGATGTCGCCGGTTACATCCTGTCCGGCCATATGGACGTCGTCCCTGCGGCAGAACCTGAATGGTCTTCCGATCCCTTTACGCTGAGAACCGAAGGCGACCGTCTTTACGGACGCGGCAGCACCGATATGAAGGGCTTTCTGGCCACGGTTCTCGCCGCCGCACCGGCATTTTCGCGTCTGGCGTTGAAACGGCCCATACACATCGCCTTTTCCTATGACGAGGAAGCGGGCTGCCGTGGCGTTCCCCACCTCATTGCCAGATTGCCGGCGCTGTGCGCACCACCGGCGGGCGCCATCATCGGTGAGCCAAGCAATATGCGGGCGGTTCGCGCTCATAAGGGCAAGGCTGCGGCACGCATCACCATCCACGGACGGTCCGGCCATTCGTCGCGTCCCGATCAGGGCGTAAACGCCATCCACCTGATGACCGGCATCATGGCGAGAGCGGTTGAAACAGCGGATGCGCTGATGCAGGGGCCATTCGAAGCGACATTTGAACCACCCTACTCCTCGTTGCAGGTAGGCACCGTCAAAGGCGGACAGGCGATCAACATCATTCCCGACCTCTGCGCAGTCGAACTGGAAGCGCGGGCGATTTCAGGCGTCTCGCCGCTCGAACTTTTAGAACCGGTGCGCAGGAGCGTCGAAGCGCTTGCCACAAGGGGCGTCGATATAGAATGGACGCCGATGAGCGATTATCCAGCGCTTTCACTGGAAGCCGACGCGCCGCTCGTTCTGCTTCTGGAGGAACTGACCGGTACTCCCTGCCTCGCAGCCGTCAGCTACGGTACGGAGGCAGGCTTGTTCCAGGCGGCGGGCATTGACGCCATCATCTGTGGCCCGGGCGATATCGGCCGCGCCCACAAGCCGGACGAGTTCATCACCACGGGCGAGCTTTCCACCTGCCAGTCGATGCTGGAAACGCTTGGCCGCTGCTGCGCGGAATAAACCTTCGGGAAGTATGGATTTCAGATGACGTTTCTCTTCAATTCCGACGCAAAACGCGGCGAGATTTTCCGGCAGGCCCTGGCAGCAGAGCTGCCTGATCTGCCCTTTTCGATGGATGCGTCCAGTGTCGACCCAGACGCGGTCCGCTATCTGATTACCTGGACGGTCCCGCAGGATATCGCCCGATATCGCAATCTCGAAGTGCTGTTTTCGATCGGCGCGGGCGTCGACCAGTTTCACATCGAAGCCATCCCTCAAACGGTGAAGGTCGTGCGCATGGTGGATGAGGGCATCACTCGCATGATGCAGGAGTATGTCTGCCTTGGCGTGCTTGCCCTTCACCGCAACCTGCCGGTCTATCTGAAGCAGCAGCGCCAGCAATTGTGGAAAGCCCTGCCCCAGCGGCAGGCGGAAGAGTGCCGGGTGGGCGTTCTCGGCCTCGGCATGCTGGGCATCGCGGCGCTGGAGCGGCTGAAACCCTTCGGTTTTCCGTTGTCCGGCTGGAGCCGCTCGCCACGCGAGATCGAAGGCGTCACCTGCCACCATGGTGACGACGGGCTGACCACGATCCTCTCCACCAGCGATATTCTCGTCTGCCTGCTGCCGCTGACCGCCGAGACCACGGGCCTTCTGAATGCCGAGCGTCTGGCGATGCTTCCCGAAGGCGCCGCTCTGGTTCACGCCGGGCGCGGCAGGCAGCTCGACCATGACGCCCTCATCGATGCGCTGGATGGCGGCAGGCTTTCAGGCGCTGTCGTCGATGTCACCGATCCGGAACCCCTGCCGGAAAACCATCGTTTCTGGACACACCCGAAAATTCTCCTGACGCCGCATATCGCCAGCGTCACCCAGCCCCATTCCGCCGCCCGCACCGTTGTCGAAAACATCAAACGATACGAATCCGGCCTCGACCCGCTCGGCCTCGTCGACCGCAGCCGTGGATATTGATCACAACGTTCCAAGAAAGGACACCCATGCCGCTCCTCAAGACAATCGACACTCACCCCGCCTTCGAACCGAAGACCGCCAAGGTCGCACCTGAACGCCTTGTCTCCGGCGATCCGACAACCAGGGTCTGGGCGCTGGACGAAGCCCGCGACGGCACCGTGCGCACCGGCATCTTCGAAGCAACCCCCGGTGAAAACCGCTCGATCAAAGGCGAGACCTTCGAGTTTTGCCATATCGTTGAAGGCGTTATCGAAATCACCCCGGAAGGTGGCGAACCGCAGCGTTATACCGCAGGCGACAGCTTTGTCATGAAGCCCGGTTTCGTCGGCGTCTGGAAGACCATCGAAACCGTTCGCAAGATCTACGTTACGGTTACGGGGTGATTTGTCAGACGGAATTGTTGGCGTTCCGGCTGGCGGACAGGAAAACCGCCGGCCGGTCATGGGATGTTCGGTCAACGCCAGCAGGGCTGCACGCCCCGGCCAAGGTAGTTCTTGGCAAGGGACTGACGCCCGCCGAAGATTGCGCTGTGGGCCGCCTGTAAAACAGGATTTTCGTTCACCACCCCCACCGCAGTCGGTCGATGCTGCTTGCCTTCAGGGGGTAGCGTTAAGGCATATCCAAAGAGGATTCCCCATGACGCTCAGCTTCGATCCAGACAGCCTGTCCCTGCCGATCGGCCACTTCATCGGCGACCGGCTGATCCCGGCTAAAAACGGCATCGACATGCACCGCCCTTCGGACGGCATCGAATATGCCGGTTGCCCCAAGGCGGATGCGGCGTTGGTCGATGAAGCGGTGCAAACCGCCAAGGCCGCATTGAAGAGCAGCAACTGGGGCGGCGTGCGGCCGCGCGAGCGCACAAAGGTCTTGCAACGCTGGGCCGACCTGATCGAGCAGGAAGCCGAGACGCTGGCGAAGATCGAGGCGCTGTCCTCGACGCGGCCGGTGGGCCAGCTGATTTCAGGCGATATCGCCGTTACCGCCGAACAGATCCGTTTCTTTGCCGAGTTTGCCGACAAGGAAGGCGGCGATCTGGTGCCGACCGACGATGCGAGCCTCGGCATGATCATGACCGAGCCCTATGGCGTCGTCGGCGCCATCACACCGTGGAATTTCCCCGTCTCCATGGCCGGCTGGAAGCTCGGCCCGGCGCTCGCGGCAGGCAATGCCGTCGTGCTGAAACCATCGGAAATGACGCCTTTCTCCAGCATCTTCATGGCGCAGCTGGCGATCAAGGCAGGACTGCCCGCCGGCCTCATCAACATCGTACTGGGCGACGGGCCCGTGACCGGTAATGCCATCACCGGACACCCTGACATCTCCAAGGTCAGCTTCACCGGCTCCACCGCCGCGGGCGCCGCCATCATGGCCAATATCGCCCGCACCGGCATCAAGCCCATGACGCTGGAACTCGGCGGCAAGAGCCCGCAACTGGTCTTTGCCGATGCCGATATAGAGAAGGCGGCAGCGGCCATCGCCGGCAATATCCTCTCCAATGCCGGGCAGGCCTGCGTTGCGGGCTCGCGCATCATCGTCGAGGAAAGTGCGGCGGATGCCCTTTCCACGGCCATCATCGCCCGCATGAAGGCAGTGAAACCCGGCCCGACCTGGGACGAGACGACGCAATATTCGCCGATCATCTCCGAGGTGCAGCGCAAGCGCATCGACGGCATCGTGCAGGCAGCGGTCGCCCATGGCGGCGAATGCCTGACGGGCGGCGCAGTGATGGATGGTCCCGGCTATTTCTATCAGCCGACGCTGATCGCCAATGTCGACCAGACCTCCCCTGCCGTCACCGAGGAAATCTTTGGCCCGGTGCTGACGCTGCAGACCTTCCGCACGGAAGAAGAGGCTCTGGCGCTTTCCGACCATCCGACCTACGGTTTGGCGGCCGGGCTTTTCAGCCGGGATATCTCGCGTGTCATGCGCCTGTCGCGCGCCATTCAGGCAGGCACGATCTGGGTCAACCGTTATGGCCGTTCGCGCGACCATATATTGCCGACCGGCGGTTACAAACGTTCCGGTATCGGCAAGGATCTCGGACGGGAGGCCTATCTCGCCAACCGCAAGAGCAAAAGCGTCCTTATCGGACTGTAACAGGGGTAATGTCTTGAAAACGCATCGCATCGCACTCATTCCCGGAGACGGCATCGGCAAAAGCGTGACGGACGCCGCATGGCAGGTGCTCAACGCCGCTGCCGAAGGCTCCGGTTTTGCGCTCGAAGGAACGGAATTCCCCTGGTCCTGCGCCTTCTACAAGGAAACCGGCGCGATGATGCCGAAGGACGGCATCGAAACCCTGCGCGGCTTCGACGCCATTCTGCTAGGCGCAGTCGGCTGGCCAGCGGAAGTGCCGGACTCGGTCTCGCTGCACGGCCTGCTGCTGCCGATCCGCAAGGCCTTCGTGCAATATGCCAACATCCGCCCGCACCGGCTTCTGCCCGGTGTGCAGGGACCTTTGAAGGCCGATGGCTTCGACATTCTCTGCATCCGTGAAAATACCGAGGGCGAATATTCCGGCGCCGGCGGCCGCGTGCATCAGGGCACCGATGATGAAGTTGCCGTCGAAACCTCGATCTTCACCCGCAAGGGTGTGGAACGCATCCTGCGCTTCGGCTTCGAACAGGCGCAGAAGCGTCGCGGCAAGCTTGCCTCCATCACCAAGTCCAATGCCCAGAAATATTCGATGGTGTTCTGGGACGAGGTGACCCACAAGCTCGCCACTGAATATCCCGACGTCGAGGTTTCCAGCTATCACATCGACGCCATGGCGGCCCGCATGGTTATGGCCCCGGAAAGCCTCGATGTCGTGGTCGCCTCCAACCTCTTCGGCGATATTCTGACCGACCTCGGCGCAGCCATTCAGGGCGGCCTCGGTTTTGCCGCCTCCGCCAATATCAATCCCGACCGCAGCGCGCCTTCCATGTTCGAGCCGGTGCACGGTTCGGCCCCGGATATCGCCCATCTCGGCATCGCCAATCCCATCGCCGCCATCTGGTCCGGCGCGATGATGTTAGAGCATCTTGGCGAAAAGGACGCGGCCGTCAGGATCATGACGGCGCTGGAAACGGCGACCGGCCGGGGTATCGGCACGGTGCCGGGCAAGGACAAGACGGACGCTATCACCACCGCAGTTCTTGCGGCGCTCGACTGATTTCGGAGACAGATGATGCAAGGTTTGAAGGATAAGGACCTCTTTCGCCAGACGGGCTTGATCGGCGGCGCGTGGAAGGCCGCGGCATCGGGCAAGGCGGTCGACGTGATCGACCCGGCGACGCAGGCGGTAATCGGCACCGTGCCGGATATGGACGGCGGGGAAACCCGCGCGGCAATCGAAGCCGCCAATGCCGCCTTCGGGCCGTGGAAAAAGAAAACCCACGCAGAGCGTGCAGCGCTTCTCGAAAAATGGTTCGCGCTGATGATCGACAATGTCGACGATCTCGGCCTGATCCTGACCACCGAACAGGGCAAGCCGCTCGATGAGGCAAAGGGCGAAATCCGCTATGGCGCGTCCTTCGTCAAATGGTTTGCTGAAGAGGCCCGGCGTATCAGCGGCGGCACCATCCCCTCACCCACGCCGGATCGCCGTATCGTGGTGCTGAAAGAAGCAGTCGGCGTCTGCGGCATCATCACGCCGTGGAACTTTCCGAACGCCATGATCACCCGCAAGGTCGCGCCAGCACTTGCGGCCGGCTGCACCGTGGTCATCAAACCTTCGGAATTCACGCCCTATTCGGCCCTGGCGCTCGGCGTGCTCGCCGAACGGGCCGGCATTCCCGCGGGCGTCATCAACATCGTCACCGGTATGCCAACGGAAATCGGCAATGAAATCATGGCCAACGAGACGGTTCGGAAAATTTCCTTCACCGGCTCCACCCGTGTCGGCTCGCTTTTGATGCGGGGGGCTGCCGACAGCGTCAAGCGCCTGTCGCTGGAACTGGGCGGCAATGCGCCCTTCATCGTGTTCGACGATGCCGATCTCGATCTCGCCATCGAAGGCGCGCTGGTTTCGAAATTCCGCAACGGCGGCCAGACCTGCGTCTGCGCCAACCGTATTCTCGTGCAGTCGAGCGTTTATGACGCCTTTGCGAAAAAACTGGCGGATCGCGTTGACACCATGCGGGTCGGACCCGGAACCGAAGCAGGCGTTTCCATCGGCCCGATGATCAACGAGCCGGCCATCGCCAAGATCCGCGCCCATATCGATGACGCCGTTTCCAAGGGCGCAAAGATCATCACCAAACCACATGACCTGCCGGAAGGTCCGCAATATACCGCCCCCGTGGTGCTGACCGGCGCCACGACCGGGATGCGGCTGGCAAGCGAAGAAACCTTCGGACCGGTGGCACCGCTCTTCCGTTTCGAGACGGAAGAAGAAGCCATCGCCATCGCCAACGGCACGCCCTTCGGCCTTGCCGCTTATTTCTATACCGAAAGCCTGAAACGCGCCTGGCGTGTGGGCGAGGCGCTGGAATTCGGCATGGTCGGCCTCAACACCGGCGCGATCTCCACCGAAGTCGCCCCCTTTGGCGGCGTCAAGCAATCCGGCCTCGGCCGTGAGGGCGCACAGGTCGGCATCGAGGAATATCTGGAGATCAAGACGTTTCATATTGGCGGGCTTGCCTGACGCCTGTTTTTCTCCCCGCCTAAAGGGCCGCTCCGCGGCCCTTCTTTTTGTGTGGAGGCAACAAAAAAGCGGCCTGAAGGCCGCTGGAATATGGAGATGCCCCTCTCCTCCGTCATCCTCGGGCTTGACCCGAGGATCCATTCTTCCGCGGCCGTGGATCCTCGGGTCAAGCCCGAGGATGACGTCGAGTGTGGAAGCGGCCTCTCAGCGTCGACCCCCGACTTCTACTGAATCTTATCCAGCATCTTGTAATAGAGGCCCACGATCGGCAGGAACCACGGCTTGCCGAAATGACCCGGCACCGCCGGCCATTCCAGCCCCTTCAGCGGGTTGTTATCCGGCCGCCCCAGAATGGCGTCGGCCATGATCATGCCGAGATGGGTGGAAAACTGCGCGCCGTGGCCGGAATAGCCCATGGCGTACCAGACGCCGTCATGGAAACCGGCGCGCGGATAACGGTCCTTGGTCATGTCCACCAGACCGCCCCAGCAATAATCGATCGGCACATGCGAGAGCTGCGGGAAAATGCGATGCAGGCTTTCCGTCAGGATAGCACCGCTTTTGGCGTCCGAACGCTGGTCCGACGTGGCGGAAAAGCGCGCACGGCCGCCGAAGATCAGCCGCTTATCCGGCGCGAGCCGGAAATAATTGCCGATATTCATCGAGTTGACATAGGTGCGGTTGCCCGGAACCGAAGCCCGAACCTCCGCATCCGTCAGCGGTCGCGTCGCGATGATGAAGCTACCGACGGCGATGATGCGGCGACGGAAATAGCTAAAACCAGAGGGCGTGTAAGCGCCGGTCGCCACCAGAACATTGTTGGCCGTCACCTTGCCGCGCGGGGTTTCCAGTTCATAGGTTCTGCCGTTCTGGGTATGCTTCGTCACCGCCGCATTTTCGAAGATCACCGCGCCATGACGGCTGGCGGCTTCGGCGAGGCCGGCCACATAGCGGCCCATATGCATCATCGCGCTCTTCTTCGAGAGCATCGCGCCATAAAAGGGCGAGCCTATCTCCGCCTTGAGATCGGCGGCGGAAAGAAGCGCCGTATCGGGATCGACCTCGGCATGCAGCGCCTCGAAATTCTTCGCCAGACCTTCGAAATGCTGCGGCTTGGAGGCAAGCTTCAGCTTGCCCGAGCGGCGGAAGTTGCAATCGATGCCTTCCTCCGCGATCAGGCCCTCCAGCGTATCGATGGAGGAATCGAGCGTCCGGTAAAGGGCGATCGCACGTTCCTTGCCAAGCTCGGCCTTGGCGGAGAGATAGGAATGGGCGAGACCATTGTTGAGATGCCCGCCATTGCGGCCGGAGGCGCCCCAGCCGACCCGTTCCCCTTCAAGAACGACCACCCGCGCGCCGGCCTTGGCCAGCTGGCGCGCGGCCCCGAGACCGGTGAAACCTCCACCGATGACGGCGACATCGTAATGACCTTCAACGGGACCTTGCGCGGCACCTGAAAATTGCGGCGCGGTATCGTGCCAATAGGAGACGAACTTCATGGTCCCGACCTTTCCTTACAATCCAACCACGCCTGCCAGGCCGGAAATATCGGCGATTTCGACATAACCGTAATAGGGATTGGCGGGCTCGTGGCCACGATTGACCCAGACCTTGTTCTTGATGCCGAGATCATGGGCCGACATCAGATCGTAACGGAACGAGGAGGAAACATGCAGCATGTCTTCCGGACCGCAGCCCAGCATGTCGAACATATATTCGAAAGCCTTGAAGCGCGGCTTGTAGGCCTGTGCCTGCTCGGCGGTGTAAACCGCGTGGAAGGGCGCGCCAAGCTTTTCGACATTCGACATGATCTGCGAATTCATGGCGTTGGACAGGATGACGAGGGGAATTTCCTTCGCAACCTTGGCGAGCCCGGCCGGAACATCAGCATGCGGGCCCCAGGTCGGAACGCGCTCGTAAACGAAGGTGGCATCCTCATCCTTGAAGGCCACGCCATTGCGCTTGCAGCTGCGCGAAAGCGAATTGTGAACCACCTGGGCATAGGGCTTCCAGTCGCCCATGATCTCATCCAGACGATAGGCAGCAAAATTCTTGATGAACTGCTGCATCTGCGCTTCGTCGAGACGATCGCCATAGAGATCGCGGGCGGCCTCTGCCATCTGGAAATTGATCAGCGTGCCGTAGCAATCGAAGGAGATGTATTTCGGGCGGAAGATGGTCATGTCGTCGTCATCCTTGCTTGGGGATCGGCCGTGCCGGAATGAATTGATCATAGAAAGCCTTTGCCCGGTCGGCGCACCGCAATTGCCATCAGCGGAAGCAGATTGTTGCGTATGCAGCCGCCAGTTTGGCAGAGAGTTGCGTTGAGGCATACCGGAAGTAATCGTCGGTCCCCGGTTTAAGCCCGGATGCGGATAAGATGCGGCATAAGATGCGGCGGCGGATAAAAGCAACAGCGAAACATATCGAACCTTCCCATTTGTCGGGACAATCTTCTTCCCGCCTCGGTCTATCAATGAATAAGCAGAAAAATGGAGTTCCGGCATGCAAGCGAGCCTGATCGATATCCAAACGTTTCAACCGGACCACCTCGACGCGGCCGTTGAACTTTCCCGTCAGGCCGGCTGGCCGCACCGGAAGGAAGACTGGGCGCTGGTTCTTTCCCTGAGCAAGGGTTTCGTCGCCGTGGAAAATGGACGCGTCGTCGGAACCGCCATGGCGACGATGCTCGGGGATACCTGCGCCACCGTCAATATGGTGATCGTGGACGAGAGCATGCGCGGCCGCGGTCTCGGGCGTCAGCTGATGAAAGCAGCGATGGATGCAGCAGAAAATCGCGAGTGCCGTCTGGTGGCCACGGCTGATGGCCTGCCTCTCTACGAAAAAATGGGCTTCGCCGCCTGCGGTGAAGTACTTCAGCATCAGGGCACTCCCGTACAGACAAACAGGCCGCAGGGTGTGGCCTGGGCGGAAACCATTGATCCGGTCGAACTTGCCGCACTCGATGCGCAGGCTTTTGGCGCGGACCGCACCGCGCTCTTTGCGGTGCTTGCCGAAAGGGCGCGTTTCGCACTTGTGCAGGAACAGGGCGTCATCAGAGGCTTTGCCGCACTTCGCGCTTTCGGACGCGGCGAAGTCATCGGCCCGGTGGTGGCAGAAAATGCTGAAATCGCGAAAGATCTGATCGCATTCGTGTTTTCGCAACGTCCCGGCGCTTTTCTTCGTGTGGACACCACGGCCGACACGGGCCTTGCCCCCTGGCTTACCGAACACGGTCTTGGCCATGTCGGTGGCGGCATCGCCATGCGCCGGCCGAAGGCCGAAATCTCCGCCGACAAAAAACTGAAAACATTCGCATTGACCAGCCAGGCGCTGGGCTGACCTGCAGGCTGAATCTGGAGAGACCCATGTTAAGCAATTCACTGATCGAACTGGACCGCGCCCATCTGGTGCACCCCGTCTCCTCCTTCCGCGGCCATGAAAAGCTGGGCGTGCGGGTGCTGCAATCGGCAAAGGGCGCCACGGTCACCGACATGACTGGCCACCAGCTCATCGACGGTTTTGCCGGCCTGTGGTGCGTCAATGCCGGTTATGGCCATGACAGTATCGTCGAAGCGGCGGCAAAGCAGATGCGGGAACTGCCCTATGCGACTGCCTATTTCGACATTGGCAGCGAACCGGCGATCCGGCTGGCCTCGGAACTTGCGGACCGCGCGCCAGGCGATCTCAACCACGTTTATTTCACCCTTGGCGGTTCCGATGCGGTCGATAGCACCATTCGCTTCATCCGCTATTACTGGCACGCCAAGGGCCAGCCGCAGCGCGACCAGTTCATTTCCATCGAACAGGGTTATCACGGCTCCACCACCGCCGGCTCGGGCCTCACCGCCCTGCCCGCCTTCCATGCCGGTTTCGGCGTGCCGTACGACTGGCAGCATAAAATCCCGTCGCATTACGCCTATCGCAATCCGGTCGGCAACGATCCGGCCGCCATCATTGCCTCCTCCCTGCAAATTCTGAAAGACAAGATCGAAGCCATCGGCCCTGATCGGGTCGCCGCTTTTTATGCCGAGCCCATTCAGGGTTCAGGCGGTGTTCTCGTCCCGCCGCCGGGCTGGATCAAGGCGATGCGTGAGCTCTGCCGTTCCTATGGCATCCTCTTCGTCGCCGATGAAGTCATCACCGGCTTTGGCCGCACGGGACCACTGTTTGCCTGTGCCGACGAGGATATCGTTCCGGACTTCATCACCGCCGCCAAGGGCCTCACCTCCGGCTATGTGCCGATGGGCGCCGTCTTCATGGCCGACCATGTTTATGATACAATAGCCGACTTTGCCGGCGATGCGGCCGTCGGGCATGGTTATACCTATTCCGCCCACCCCGTCAGCGCCGCCGTTGGTCTGGAAGTGCTGAAACTTTATGAGGGCGGGCTGCTGGAAAACGGCCGCCGGGCCGGTCAGCGGCTGATGGCCGGACTGGAAAGCCTCAGAAGCCACCCGCTGGTTGGTGACGTCCGTGGTCGCGGCATGCTCGCCGCCATCGAGCTTGTAACCGACAAGGAAAGGAAAACCCCGCTGCCGGCAGCGGCGGCCCCTGCACGCAAGGTTTTCGATCGCGCCTGGGAAAACGGTTTGATCGTGCGCGCCTTCGCAAATGGCATCCTCGGTTATGCGCCGCCGCTCTGCTGCACCGATAGCGAGATCGACGCCATTGTAGAGCGCACCCTGAAGACGCTCGACCAGACGCTCGAGGACCCGGCCGTGCGGGCAGCGGTCGCCTGAGGCGAAAGACGGAAATCGTTGCGACACCTTCTCGAAATGTCGCAACGCCGCACATATTCGCAATATTCTGCTAAAGAGCCGATCCTTTTCGGCGAATCCGGCGTGCTGGAAGTGCCAAACTAACCTTAGAAAAAGCACTAAACACCACGAAAACAGGTGTTTTGAAGAATGGGAACGGGGCAAGGATCCCGTCCGGGAACAGAATAAAATGCCGCAACCTCCCCAAGAGACGAGGCGGCACAGCGGAGACCGACATTGTCCAAAAAACTGAGCGACTTCAAATATATGAGCTTCGACGTGGTGGGAACCCTCATCGATTTCGAAGGCGGCCTGAAATCGACCCTGACACAGATTGGCGCCGAACACGGCGTTGAGGTCGATGGTGAAAAAGCGCTGGGTCTTTACCGCGCGGCGCGTTACTCCGATGCGACCGACCTGTTTCCGGACGATCTCGTCCGTGTCTACCTGATCATCGCTCCAGAACTGGGCTTGCCGGCGGAGCGCGCCCTTGGCGAGCGCCTGCGCGATGCTGCAAAGACCTGGAAAGGTTTCGAAGACAGCCGTGCCGCCATGGCAGAGCTTGCAAAGACGCATCGTCTGATCGCCATGACCAATGCCCAGCGCTGGGCTTTCGAATATTTCTCAAAGGAACTCGGCAATCCCTTTTATGCGGCGTTCACGGCGGATGATACCGGCACTGAAAAACCGGACCCCGCCTTCTTCGAAAAGGTTTTTGCCTTTGTTGAGAGCGAAGGCGCGTCGAAGGACGACATCCTGCATGTGGCACAAAGCCAGTACCACGATATCGGCATTTCCCGGAAGCTCGGCATGACCAATTGCTGGATCGAGCGTCGTCACGCCCAGAAGGGATATGGCGGCACGATCGAGCCGGAAAACTTTACCGAGCCGGACTATCACTTCACATCCATGGCCGGCCTGGCCGAGGCCGCGAAACAGACAGGCGGCTGAACCGCCTTTGCCTATCGCATGGCGCGAACTGGGACGCGACGTGCCGGAAATTTCTCAAGACGCATTTTAACAAATCATACAAAAGGGGAAGACCATGAGTGACAGGATTACAAACTGGACCCGCTCCGACGATGCCGCCGTTGAACAGGCGATCCGACGCGGTGCAACGCGGCGCGAACTGCTTCACATGATGCTGGCGGGCGGCGTGGCGCTTTCCGCCGGTTCGGCCATTCTGGGCCGCGCCTCGCAGGCCGTGGCGGCCACGCCCGTTTCCGGCGGTTCGCTGAAGGCGGCGGGCTGGTCTTCGTCGACGGCCGATACGCTCGACCCGGCGAAAGCCTCGCTATCCACGGACTATGTCCGCTGCTGCGCGCTCTACAACCGGCTGAGCTTCCTCGATGTTTCCGGCACGCCGCAAATGGAACTGGCCGAATCCATCGAATCGAAAGATGCCAAGACCTGGACGGTAAAACTGCGTTCCGGCGTTACCTTCCATGACGGCAAGGCGCTGACCGCCGACGACGTGGTCTACTCGCTGAAACGCCATCTCGATCCGGCCGTCGGCTCCAAGGTCGCCAAGATCGCCGCCCAGATGACCGGCTTCAAGGCTGTCGACAAGAGCACCCTGGAAATCACGCTTGCAAATGCGAATGCCGACCTGCCATCGATTCTGGCCCTGCACCATTTCATGATCGTCGCCGATGGCACCACGGACTTCTCCAAGGGCAACGGCACCGGCGCCTTCAAACTCGAGAAATTCGAGCCGGGTGTGCGTTCGATCATGGCCAAGAATACCAATTACTGGAAGTCCGGCGGCCCGCACATCGACAGTTTCGAATTCATGGCGATTTCCGACGACAATGCCCGCGTCAACGCCCTTCTTTCCGGCGATATCCAGCTTGCTGCCGCCATCAATCCGCGTGCGCTTCGCCTGCTGGACAAGCAGGAAGGCGTCGTTCTGTCAAAGACGACATCCGGCAATTATACCAACCTCAACATGAGGCTGGACCAGGCGCCCGGCAACAATGCCGATTTCGTTGCCGGCATGAAGTCGATCGTCAATCGCGAACAGATCGTCAAGGCGGCCCTGCGCGGCCTCGGCGAAGTCGGCAACGACCAGCCGGTACCGCCGATGAACCCCTATCACAATCCGGATCTGAAGCCGAAAGCCTTCGACCCGGACAAGGCGAAGTTCCACTTCGAAAAGGCAGGTCTTATCGGCCAGTCCATTCCGGTGATCGCGTCGGATGCGGCAGCCTCTTCCGTCGACATGGCGATGATCATCCAGGCCTCCGCCGCCGAAATCGGCGTCAAGCTCGACGTACAGCGTGTTCCCTCCGATGGCTACTGGAGCAATTACTGGCTGAAGGCGCCGGTTCACTTCGGCAACATCAATCCGCGCCCCACGCCGGATATCCTCTTCTCGCTGCTCTACGCCTCCGACGCGCCGTGGAACGAAAGCCAGTACAAGTCGCCAAAGTTCGACAAGATGATGCTCGAAGCACGCGGCATGCTGGACCTTGAAAAGCGCAAGCAGATCTACTTCGAACTGGAAACGATGATCGCCGACGAAGCCGGCACCATCATTCCCGCCTATATTTCGAATGTCGACGCCATCAGCTCCAAGCTGAAGGGGCTGGAAGCCAATCCGCTTGGCGGCATGATGGGTTACGCCTTTGCGGAATACGTCTGGCTCGAAGCCTGATAGACCATGGGGCCGGGCGTGAAAGCGCCCGGCAACCTTTCCGCTGGTGCGGAAAGCCTATTTGTCAGGCGGGTCGCAGCAGGAGCATGTGAATGAACAGCCGGATATTATCCCTTATCGCCAGGCGGCTGGTCGTCATGCTGACGACCCTGCTTATCGTGTCATTTATCGTCTTTTCCGCCACCAGCCTGCTGCCCGGCGATACGGCGACGATCCTTCTCGGCCAGGCGGCAACGCCGGAGGCCGTGGCCGGCCTGCGCACCGCCATGCATCTTGATGACCCGGCGCTGTTGCGTTTCGTCCGTTGGCTCTTCGGCCTGCTGCAGGGCGAACTTGGCACGTCCTACGCCAACAACATGGCGATCGCCGACCTTATCGGTCCGCGTTTCGTCAACTCCATGAAACTTGCGGGCATAACCACGGTCATTGCCGTGCCGCTGGCGCTGACGCTCGGCATCAGCGCGGCCATGCTACGTGGAACGCTTTATGACCAGGCGGTCACCGTGCTGACCATCGGCGTCATTTCCGTGCCCGAATTCATGATTGCGACGCTCGCCGTTCTGCTTTTCGCCGTTTATCTGAAATGGCTGCCAGCCCTGTCGCTGGTCACAGAGGTCAATACCCTGTTCGATGTGCTGCGTGTTTACGCCATGCCGGTCATCACTCTTACCTTTGTCGTATCGGCACAGATGATCCGCATGAGCCGCGCCGCCGTCATCGAGACACTCGATACGCCCTATGTGGAAATGGCGCTTTTGAAGGGCGCGCCGCGTATGCGCATCGTGCTTCGCCATGCGCTGCCCAATGCCCTTGGCCCCATCGTCAACGCGGTCGCGCTGTCGCTTTCCTATCTCGTCGGCGGCGTCATCATCGTCGAGACGATCTTCAATTATCCCGGCATCGCCAAGCTGATGGTCGATGGCGTCGCAACCCGCGACCTGCCGTTGATCCAGAGCTGCGCGATGATCTTTTGCGTCGGTTATCTTCTCCTCATCACCACCGCGGATATCATCGCCATCATGTCCAATCCGAGGCTGCGCTGATGGCCGACAATATCAAAACAACTTCGGGGACCTCGCGTTTGGGTTACAAGATCAACGCAGTCGGCGTTTTCGGCTTTCTCGTCATCTTCCTCTGGGCGATGGTCGCGATCTTCGCGCCCTATCTCATTCCGCATCCGGTCGGTGAAATCATCGATCTCGATTATTTCGGGCCCATGACCTCCGATCTCTGGCTCGGCTCCGACTATCTTGGTCGCGACGTCTTTTCCCGCATTCTCATGGGCGCGCGTTTCACGGTCGGCATCTCGCTTGCGGCCGTCACCATCGCCTGCACCTCCGGCGTCGTGCTCGGCATGTGCGCCGCCGTGGTTGGCGGCTGGTTCGATGCGGTGCTCAGCCGGTTTCTCGATGCCGTGAATTCCATTCCGAGCAAGCTTTTCGGCCTTGTTGTCGTCGCCGCCGTCGGCTCCTCCATACCCGTGCTGATCATCACGCTCTCTGTCATCTATACGCCGGGCGCCTATCGTTTCGCCCGGGCACTCGCCGTCAATGTCAACACCATGGATTTCGTCACCGTCGCGCGCGTGCGCGGCGAGAGCCTGCTTTACCTTATCGGCTCGGAAATCCTGCCGAACATCATCCGCCCCGTGCTTGCCGATCTCGGCGTGCGCTTCGTCTTCATCGTGCTGCTTCTATCGGGCCTCTCCTTCCTCGGCCTTGGCCTGCAGCCGCCCAATGCAGACTGGGGCGCGCTGGTGCGCGAAAATATCGGCGGCCTGCCCTTTGCCGCACCGGCCGTGATCTTCCCGTCTCTGGCGATCGCCAGCCTGACGATCAGCGTCAACCTGCTGATCGACAATCTGCCGCAGAAAATCCGCGACAGGAGCGAATAATGACCAATCTCGTTGAAATCCGTGGACTGAAAGTCGAGGCCACCACCGATTCCGGCCGCCGTGTCCAGATCATCAAGGGCGTCGACATCGATATCGCCGAAGGCGAGATCGTTGCGCTGATCGGTGAAAGCGGCTCCGGCAAGACCACCATCGCACTGACGCTGATGGGCTATGCCCGCCCCGGCTGCCGCATTTCCGGCGGCAGCGTCACGGTGGCGGGCCGGGACATGGTGCAACTGTCCGAAGCCGAGCGTGCCAGGATTCGCGGCACGAAAATCTCCTATGTCCCGCAGAGCGCCGCCGCCGCCTTCAACCCGGCGCAGAAGATCATCGATCAGGTCATCGAAGTCACACGCATCCATCATCTGATGCCGCCGCAGGAGGCACGCGTCAAAGCGGTGGAACTGTTCAAGGCATTGTCGCTACCCAATCCGGAAACCATCGGCGAGCGTTACCCCCACCAGGTCTCCGGCGGCCAGCTGCAGCGTCTTTCCGCCGCCATGGCGCTGATCGGCAACCCGGAATTGGTCATCTTCGATGAACCGACCACGGCGCTCGACGTGACGACACAGATCGAGGTCCTGCGCGCCTTCAAGTCGGCGATGCGCAAGGGCGGCATCGGCGGCGTCTATGTTTCCCACGATCTTGCGGTCGTCGCCCAGATCGCCGACCGGATTGTCGTTCTGAAAGGCGGCGAGGTTCAGGAAACCGGTACGACCACCCAGATTCTGGAGAATGCGCAGCATCCCTATACGCGCGAATTGCTGACCGCCTTTAACGACAAGGTGCGTGCAGTCACCCCGCTCAAACGAAATGACGCGACACCGCTCCTCGATATCGAGAAACTGATCGCGGGCTACGGTACCAAGGGTGAAGACCGGATGCCGCTGGTGCGCGCGGTGGATTCCGTCAGCCTCTCTGTCTATCCCGGCCGCAATCTCGGCATTATCGGCGAGTCCGGCTGCGGAAAATCGACGCTGGCGCGTGCCATTGCCGGCATTCTGCCCGCCGCAAGCGGTCATGTCATCTTCGAAGGCCGCGAACTGGATACCGACGCACGACGACGCACGAGCGATCAACTGCGCCGTATGCAGATCGTTTTCCAATATGCCGATACCGCGCTCAACCCGTCGAAGCCCATTGAGGATATTCTCGGCCGGCCTCTGACCTTCTATCATGGCATGAAAGGCAAGGCGCGCGATGCGCGGATCGACCAGCTTCTCGATATGGTGAAGTTGCCGCGCTCCGTCCGCCACCGCCATCCCTCCGGCCTGTCAGGCGGACAGAAACAGCGCGTCAATTTCGCCCGTGCACTCGCGGCCGAACCGTCGCTCATCATCTGCGATGAAATCACCTCGGCGCTGGATACGGTTGTCGCAGCCGCGATCATCGACCTGCTCGGCGAATTGCAACGCGAACTCGGCCTCTCCTACATCTTCATCAGCCACGATCTTTCAGTGGTGGAAACCATCTGCGACGAGATCGTCGTGATGTATGGCGGGAAGCAGGTGGAACATCTGGAGACCGAGGCGATCAAGGCGCCGACGCATCCCTATTCGAAGCTGCTCTTCTCCTCGGTGCCGAAACTGGACCCGAAATGGCTTGATAATCTTCAGCAGGATGCGGAGCTGGTGCGGGCGTTTTCGAAAAGATGAGAGGCTTGAAGATAGCCGGACTGACGAGATAGACACACTGCATTCACCTCGACGTCGTCCTCGCCCTTGAGGCGAGGATCCATCCATTTCGACGGCCTATGGATCCTCGGGACAGGCCCGAGGATGACGTCGAGATTGGGGATATCCTACTGAGGAAACGCCCTTTTATTTCAAAGCGGAAACAGGCTGGTCAGCGGCATATGGGATTTGACGATCGGTGATTTCAGCACCACGAAGCTGAAATATTTGTCGATACCGACATCCATATCGATCAGGCGCTCCATGATCGACTGATATTCGACAATGCCGGAAGTCATGAATTTCAGCAGATAATCGTAACCGCCTGAAACGAGGTGACATTCCACCACCTGGTCGATCTTTTCGATGACGCCCAGGAAGCGGGCGAAATCGATCTGGCGGTGGTTCTTCAGCGTGATCTCCGTAAACACCGTGAGCGTCTGGCCGAGCTTGTTGATGTTGATCTGCGCCGAATACCCTTCGATATAACCTTCGGCCTGAAGCTTCTTGACCCGCATCAGGCAGGGGCTTGGCGAAAGATTGACAAGCTCCGCCAGCTCCACATTGGTGATGCGTCCATTTTTCTGGAGTTCGTAGAGGATCTTGATATCGATCCGATCAAGTTTCATCACGTGAGGAACCCCTTTTTTGTTTTTCTACTCGCGGCATAAAATTCTGACGCGGCATTGGAAATCTTATCACATGCGCCAGCCCTGTCGACGCGGGGATATTTTTTTTCATGCAGCATAAAGAGTTGCAGACATGGCCCTGAACAGCAGGAGATTCCGACAATCGGCCCAGTCTGGCAGCGTTTACCCGGTGACCAAGGTAAATTAGTAGGAAGATAAGGAGTCCGACATGCCTGCGCCGCTGCAACAGATCACGACCTCGCCGGAATTGCCGAAATCCGCGGACGCCGTCATTATTGGCGGCGGCATCGTCGGCGTTTTCGCTGCCTATTATCTCGCCCGGCGCGGCCTGAAAGTGGCTCTTGTCGAAAAGGGCCTGATCGGCGCGGAGCAATCCAGCCGCAACTGGGGCTGGTGCCGGCAGCAGAACCGCGACGCCCGCGAATTGCCGATCTCGACACAGAGCCTGACGCTCTGGGATCAATTTGCTGCCGAAAGCGGTGAGGACACCGGGTTTCGCCGCTGCGGATTGTTTTACCTGAGCGACAATGAGGCCGAACTTGCGGGCTGGGCGCGCTGGCGCGATTTTGCCATCACCGCAGGCGTGACAACCCATATGCTGAGCGCGGACGAGGCGAGCGAACGTGGACGCAGCACCGGAAAACGCTGGAAGGGCGGCGTCTTTTCGCCGACGGATGGCACGGCCGATCCTTCGATGGCGGCCCCGGCCGTTGCACGCGCCATCATGAAGCTGGGCGGCACGGTGCATCAGAACTGCGCGGCGCGGGGTCTGGAAACGGAAAGCGGCCGCGTCAGCGCCGTCGTCACTGAAAAAGGCACGATCCGTACCAAGACGGCCATCATGTCCGGTGGTGCCTGGGCTTCGTCCTTCTGCCGCCAGCTCGGCATCCGGTTTCCGCAGGCCTCCGTCCGCTCTTCCATCCTGTCCGTCACACCAGGCGCGGAAGGTCTGCCGGATGCGCTGCACACCGCTGCCGTTTCCGCCACGCGGCGCAAAAACGGCGGTTATACCCTCGCCATCAGCGGCCTTGGACGCATCGATCCGACAGCACAGCAGATGCGGTTTGCGCGCGAATTCATTCCGATGTTCCTCAAGCGCTGGCGCAGCCTGCGGCCGGGTGGGCTTGAAGGTATTCGTGGCGGCCATGAAACGCTGAAACGCTGGCGGCTCGATGCGCCAACACCGATGGAGCGGGTTCGCATTCTCGATCCGAAACCCAATGCCGCCGCTATCCGCGAGACCCATAGAAGAGCACAGGAACTTCTGCCAGCGCTCCGCAGAATCCAGATTTCCGCTGCCTGGGCCGGTTTCATCGACAGCACGCCGGATGGCGTGCCCGCGATTGGCGAGACAAGTGAATTGCCCGGTTTCATCCTCGCCGCCGGTTTCAGCGGCCATGGTTTCGGCATCGGCCCGGGCGCCGGCCATCTGATCGCCGATATCGTGACGGGTTCAAACCCGATCGTCGATCCTGCTCCCTATCACCCCAGCCGTTTCCTTGGCTCGTCATGGGGCAAGGTCGCTGATTTCTGATTCTTCTGTTTGAAGCGGCTGGCGGACAGAACAATACCCGCAAAGCATAACCTGCGGGTATTGCCGTCCGTCGCATTTTTTCGACCGGTCAGCTCTTCGGCAGGCCGGGTGGGTTGGTTCGCGATTCAGGTAAGGCCTCTTCCGCAAGCTGCCAGCGCTCCAGTATCTTCGCGTAAGCGCCGCTCTTGATCAGATCATTGGTCGCGAGCGTCAAAGCATCGGCCAGTCCCGAACCCTTGCGGGTGGTGATGGCGACGTCAGAGCGTTCCGGCCAGCCGGCGGACAGGGTTCCGACACGCTTGATGGTCTTGTCGCGCGCGGCGATGAAGACCAGCTGCGCATGCGGCTGGACGATCACGTCCGCCCGCCCGGCAGAAAGCGCGACAAGCCGGGTGGCTTCGTCGTCGTAATATTGCAGCTCGAGCGGCTTTAGCCCCGCGGCGACATTCTCGTCGTTCCATTTCAGCAGGATACGCTCCTGATTGGTGCCGGCGCCAACGATGATCCTCAGACCGGCCGCATCCTTCGGTTCCCGGATGGCGGTAATGCCGCTGTCGGACTTGACGAAGAAACCATGCAGGCCCTGACGATAGGTGGAGAAATCGAACTTCTCCTTGCGCTGCTCTGTCACCCCGACATTGGAGATGACGGCATCATATTTGCCGGAAGCAAGCCCCAGCGGCCAGTCGGCCCAGGCGACAGCCACCAGCTCCAGCTCGAGCCCGAGACTGTCGGCTACAGCCAGGGCATAATCCGGATCGGCACCCACCACCGTCTTCGCATCCGTCGCATAGGTCGCGAGCGGCGGTCCTCCGGGGGCAACCGCGACGGTGAATTTGCCCGGTGTGATGAATTTGAAATCTTTCGGAATGGCAGCAATCGCGCCAGGGTCTTTTTCAACCCTGATCCGGCCGGGCTGGTCCGGCGACAGATCGAAAACATCCGTTGCAAAAGCCGATCCAAAACCGGCGACGGAAAGAAAAGCACCGAGCGTGGCCGAAGCGAGACGAGAGGTGAAGGTCATTCTGGTTTCCCGATAAAATCACTGCGGGACGGAGGTAGCGCGGGCGGGAGGAGCCCGCGCTACCGGCTGAGTGATGTCCCACCTTCAACTCAGCGTGTTGGCAACCCAGCTCAGGGCGATTGAGCCCGCTGGAAAGTCGACCATCAGCTCTTGGGCAGGCCGGGCGGATTGGTGCGGGATTCGGTGACGGCCTCAGAGCCAAGGTTCCAGCGGGCAAGAACCTTGCCGTAATTGCCGTTCTTGATCTGGGCATTCAGCGCCGCCGTGATGGCTTCGGCAATGCCGGCATCCTTTTTGGAGGCGACGGCGATTTCGGCCGCTTCCGGCCAGCCGCCGGAAAAGGTGCCAACGAGCCTCGTCTTCTTCTGGCTTGCCGCCTGGAAGGCCGATGTTGCGTTGGGGCCGAGATAGGCGTCCGCGCGACCGGATTGCAGGGCGACATCAAGCACGGCCTGATCGTCGTAATATTGCACCTCGGTGTCGGCCAAGCCCTTGGCCTTGTTATCCTTGATCCATTTCAGCAGGATCTGTTCCTGATTGGTGGCTGCACCGACAATGACCTTCAGCCCGGCCACGTCCTCGGGCTTGCTGACGGTCGTCACCTTGCTGTTATTGCCCACGTAAAAGCCGAGCAGGTCGTTGCGGTAGCTGGAGAAATCGAACTTTTCCTTGCGCGCTTCCGTCACCGTGATGTTGGAAGTGACGGCATCATATTTACCGGATGTCAGACCCAGCGGCCAATCGGCCCAGGCAATCGGAACGAGCTGAAGTTCAAGGCCGAGGCTGTCGGCAACCAGCTGGGCGATATCCGGCTCCACGCCAATCGGCGTTTTCGTGTCGCTCGCATAATCGACCAGCGGCAAGCGGAACGGTACGGTCGCGACCGTCAGCTTTCCATCGGCGATGAACTTGTGGCTGGTCGGAAGAAGCTTGATCGCCTCTTCCACTTTCTCGGCGCGCACTCGCCCCTTCTGTTCCGGAGAAAGATCGACCTCCTGTGCGTGTGCGGCCGGGATGAGCGCGGTGGTGGCGGAGAAAAGACCGCCGGCAAGCAATGATAATAGTTTCGATGAAAATGCCATGTGAGTGTTTCCCTTGTTTTTTGGTTAGAGAACTTTTGCGAGGAATTCGGCGGTGCGGGGATGATCCGGGCTGCTGAACACCTTTTCCGGCGTACCCGTTTCGATGATGCGGCCCTGCTCCATGAAGACGACCCTGTCGGAGACTTCGCGGGCAAAACCGATTTCATGGGTAACGATGATGAGCGTGACCCCGGAGCGGGAAAGCTCCTTGATGACATCAAGCACCTCGTTGACGAGTTCAGGATCGAGCGCGGATGTCGGCTCGTCGAACAGCAGCACCTTCGGCCGCAATGCCAGCGCCCGGGCAATCGCCACGCGCTGTTGCTGCCCGCCGGAAAGCTGGCGGGGATAGGCGCCGGCTTTTTCGGCAAGGCCGACACGCGCCAGAAGATCGCGCGCCTCGGCCTCGGCCTGCTCTTTCGAAATGCCTCGAACGGCGATGGGCGCTTCGATGATGTTTTCAAGCGCAGTCAGATGCGGGAACAGGTTGAAGCTCTGGAACACCATGCCCACTTCGGCGCGGCGCTTGAGGATTTCCCGTTCCTTCAGTTCGTAAAGCGTGTCGCCCTTTTGACGATAGCCGACCAGTTCGCCGTCTATGGCGATGAAACCGTCATCGACGCGCTCCAGATGGTTGATGGAGCGCAGCAAGGTGGACTTGCCGGAGCCGGACTGACCGAGAATGGTGGTGACGCTGCCCGCCGGAATGGAAAGGCTGATATCATCCAGCACCTTGAGCGACCCGAAGGATTTCGAAACACCGTGAATATTGACCGACCCGCCGCGATTTCCGAGCTGGAAGCTGGCGGCAGGCGTGGACACCGCGCGCTCTGCCCTTGTCGCAACCGACACCGCCGTTTCCACGGCTTCAGGCAAAGGCTTGCGTGGCAGAAAAGTGCGGTAGATCGTGGCGAACAGGGACGGCGGCGGGTTGCGCAGCGCACCGCGTGAAAAATGCCGCTCGATATGGTGCTGAACGATCGAAAGCGCGGTCAGGATCACCAGATACCAGACGGTCGCGACCATCAGCAGCGGGATCACTTCCAGATTGCGGCGATAGATGATCTGGATGGTATAGAATAGCTCCGGCAGGGCTAGGATATAGACCTGCGACGTGCCCTTGGCGAGGCCGATGATATCATTGAAGGCGGTGGGCAGGATGGAGCGCATCGCCTGCGGCAGAACGATGCGGGACGCCTGCCGCCGCCGGGGAAGACCAAGTGCTGCGGCAGCTTCCAGCTGGCCCTGATCGACCGAAAGGATGCCGCCACGCACGATTTCGGATGCGAAGGCGGCCTGATTGAGCGTCAGCCCCAGAACGGCCGCCGCAAAAGGCGTCATCAGCTGCGTCGTATTCCAGCTGACGAAATTGATGCCGGTATAGGGAACGCCGATCGTCACCGTTTCATAGAGATAACCGAGATTGTTGAGGATCAGCAGCAGCACGATCAAAGGGATCGACCGGAAAATCCAGATATAGGTCCAGGAGACGGCAACCAGCAGCGGCGAGCGCGAAACGCGGGCAAGCGCCAGCAGCGTTCCGAGCACAAAACCGAACAGCGCACCGAGCGCAGTGAGCAGCAGCGTCCTGCCAAGACCGACCAGCACCGGTTCGGCGAAAAACCACTCTGCAAAGACATCCCAGCCCCAGCGCGGGTTGCCGAAGATGGAATGCAGAACGGCCGCTATGATAAGAACAGAGAAGACCGTGCCCACCGTTCGCAAGGGATAACGGGCCGGAACGATGCGAAAATGGGCATAACCGCCCTTTATCGGTTCACCCTTCTGCTCGCTCACCGCCACATGCGGAAAATCAGAGGCTATCGTCATCGGGAAAAACCTTTCACGGGTGGGCCGGGGAAGATTGCGGCCGGGCGGCCGGTATCGGCGTACCCTCCGCGCCAGAGGCGGAGGCGGCATCGGAAAGCCATTTTTCGAAAGGCAGCGTCTTGATCGTCTCGGGATCGGCAGTTGTGTCGAACAAAGCGCGATAGCCGTTGGTCAGATAAAGGCCCACCGCTTCCGGCTGACGGAAGCCCGTTGTCAGATAGGCGCGGGCATAACCCTGCCGGATCGCCTGCTGCTCCAACTCCTGAAGCACTATCTTCGCAAGCCCTTGCCGGCGGTAGGCCGAGTGGGTCCAGACCCGCTTGAACTCGGCGCTCTCTTCGTCGTAGCGCATGAAGGCACCGCCGGCGATCGCCTTGCCGCCGCGCAGCAACAACAGGAAGTTGCCCGACGGTGGGCTGAAGGCCTCCGGCGGATATTTGTTCATTTCCGCCCTGGCGCCTTCCGCACTGAAATATGTGCCGTAGCGGCTGTCATATTCGAACAGCAGCTCCTCCAGAAGCGGGGCTGCGAGCGGATCCTTGACCGATGTGTAGAGAAAACTGTCGCTCATCTCGTTGTCCTAAATTCGTTGCATCAGGAGAGATACGCTTCCGCCAGACGCACCCAGAAGCGCGCCGCAGGCGCGATGATGGCATCGTTGAAATCGTAGTGGGGGCTGTGCAGCGGCGCGCTTTCGCCATTGCCGACGAAGAGATAGGAACCTGGCCGCTCAAGCAGCATAAAGGCGAAATCTTCGCTCGCCGTTCGCGGCTGAAAGCCTTCGGCAACCTGTTCGGCGGGGAAATGCCGCTTGGCGACATCGCGGGCGAAAACCGTCTGCCTGACATGGTTGATGACGGGCGGGAAGCCACGGGAATAGGCGACATCGGCGGTTGCGCCGAAACTTTCGGCCTGCGCTTTCGCAAGGGCGGGAAGCCGCTCCTCCAGCCGGTCGCGAACGGCCGGCGAAAAGGCCCGGGCGGTGATCTGGAGTTCCACACTCTCGGGAATGACATTGGAGGCCGTGCCGCCATGAATGGAGCCCACCGTCAGTACTGCCATTTCACGCGGATCGACATTGCGCGAGACGATGCTCTGCAAGGCAGTGACAAAACTTGCCGAGGCGAGGACCGGATCGACCGTTTCATGCGGCGCCGCCCCGTGCCCGCCCTTGCCGATGATGCGCACCTTTGCCTTGTCCACGGAGGCCATGGCGGGCCCTTCGACGAAGCCGAATTGTCCGGTTTCGACACCCGGCCAATTGTGCAACCCGAACACAGCATCGACGGGAAACCGCTCGAACAGCCGGTCCTTTATCATCGCCCTCGCGCCTGCACCGATTTCCTCGGCGGGCTGGAAAATCAGCGTCAGCGTACCGGAAAAACTCGATGTTTCGGCAAGGTAACGGGCGGCGGCGAGCAGGATCGTCGTGTGGCCGTCATGACCGCAGGCATGCATCACACCCTGCGTCTGGCTGGCATAGGCAAGGCCGGTCTCCTCGACGATGGGCAGGGCGTCGATATCGGCGCGAATGCCCAGACGTTTGTCACCGTGACCGCGTTTCAGGGTGGCGACGACGCCATGGCCGCCAACGCACTCCGTCACCTCATATCCGAAAGACAGGAGATACCGGGCAACAAGCGCCGCCGTGCGTTTTTCCCCCAGCGAAAGCTCCGGATGCCGGTGGAGATCATGCCGGATGGCGATGCTCTCCTCGATAAAGGCAAGGATTCCCCGTTCGGCGTCGTCCTGGGGACGCGCGCCGTCAATGCGGATATTCATGGTTCTGGTCTCCTGCGCCGCGCTTCACCCGCACAGCACGTTTAAATTTTCTTCGGGCGACAACAGCTGCCGCCCGGCCCTACCTCATGCGATAGCCTTGTCGGGGCCGCTTTCGGCGCGGGAATAGATGCTTTCCTTGAAAGGCAGGCCTAGGTGCTCACGCAGCGTTGCGCCTTCCAGATGCGGTTCGAAATAACCACGACGCTGAAGCACCGGAATGACGAGGCGGATGAAATCGTCCAGCCCTTCGGCAATGACCGGGAAGCCCAGAATGAAACCATCGGCCGCATCGTGCTCCACCCAGCGGATGATCTCGTCCGCCACCTTGTCCGGGGTTCCGATGAAGCCTTCACGCGGGGTTGCGGCTTCCAGTGCCGCCTCGCGCAGCGTCTGGTTCTTTTCCTTCGCACGGCGCTTGATGCGGTCGGTCGTCGAACGGAAGCTGTTCTTGCCGATATCTCCGAGTTCGGGGAAAGGCTCATCCAGCGGATAGACGCTGAAATCGTGATGGTCGAAGAAGCGGCCGAGATAGGCAAGCGCATCCTCGATGGTGATGAGGTTGCGGATGATGTCGTATTTCGCTTCCGCTTCCTCCTGCGTTTCACCGACAATGGGTCCGATGCCGGGGAAAATCTTCACGTCGGAAGCGGACCGGCCCTGCGCGACAGCGCTCTGCTTCACACGTTTCAGGAATGTCTGGTTTTCCTCGAGCGAGGCGGAATTGGTGAAGACGGCATCGGCATGTTTGCCCGCAAGGCCGATACCGGCATCGGAAGAACCGGCCTGGAATACCACCGGTTGGCCCTGCGGCGAACGCTGGATGTTCAGCGGGCCTTCCACCTGGAAGAAACGGCCCTTGTGGCCGAGCGTGTGGAGTTTTTGCCGGTCGAAAAATTGCCCCGTATCACGGTTGCGCACGAAGGCATCGTCGTCCCAGCTGTCCCACAGCCCCTTGATCACCTCCAGATATTCATCGGCGATCTCGTAGCGCAGGGCATGTTCGGGATGGTTGCGGCTGTAGTTTTTCGCCGTGCCTTCGAGCGGCGTCGTCACGGCATTCCAGCCGGCCCTGCCGCCGCTCAGAAGATCGAGCGAGGCAAACTGGCGCGCGATGGTGAAAGGGTCGCTGTAGGAGGTTGAAACCGTGCCAGCGAGGCCGATCTTCGACGTGACGGAAGCCAGCGCCGAAAGGACGGTCAAAGGCTCGAACCGATTGAGGAAATGCGGGATGGACTTGTCATTGATATAAAGCCCGTCGGCCACGAAGGCGAAGGCAATACCGGCTGCTTCCGCCTTCAGCGCTGTTTTCCTGAAAAAATCGAAGTTGACGCTGGCATTGACCGGGCTTTTCGGGTGCCGCCAGGCGTTCATATGCCCGCCCGGGCCCTGGAGCATGATGCCGAAACGGACTGTCTTTTTCGTCATGTCATTTCCTCCTGAGGACAAGTTCACGCCGCCCTGGAAAGGCGGTGTGTGGCCAGCAATTCGATCGAGGCAAGCCGCTGATCGGCTCCGACATGCGGCGGTTCAATGATGAATTCCTCGATACCGTGCTCATCGGAAAGCGCGCGCAGCGCCTTGTGAATATCCTCCGGCCCGCCATGCAGGACGTTGGGCTTGCGCTCCTCGATGCGATAATCGGTATCGCCGGACTGGCGGGCAAATTCTTCGGCCTGCTCACGGCGGCCAAGATTGAACGCCTTGCCGTCACTGAGGAACACACGGTAGATGCGCTGCCCCTCAACCTGTTTTGCCGCATGGTCCGGATCGCTGGCGGTAAAGACCGAGAGGGCAAGGATCGGCGCTTTCCCGCCGCTTTCCTCGCGGAAAGCCGAGAGGCTGCTGCGAAGAACCTCCGGATCACCATTGAGATGACCGGCAAAGACAAAATTCCATCCTCTGGACGCCGCAAGCCTTGCGCTTTCAGGGCTGGCGCCGAGCAGAAATCTGTCCACCGCAACCGGCGGCACCGGTGTCGCCTGCAACCCGGCCTGCGTATGACCCTGCGGTGCAGCGCCCGAGAGGAACGTGGTGAGTTCACTGAGTGCCGTTTCGAAATCCGGCTTGCGGGCGGGGTCATAGGCTTGCTGCAAGGCGGACGTCGCAAGCGGCAGTCCGCCCGGCGTCTTGCCGATACCGAGATCGACCCGGCCGGGCGCCAGAGAAGACAGCACGTTGAAAACTTCAGCGACCTTGTATGGGCTGTAATGCTGCAGCATCACGCCTCCCGAGCCGACGCGGATACGGGAGGTCTTCGCCAGAATCCACGCAACCAGCGCCTCAGGCGCCGAACCGGCAAGCTCCGGCGAATTGTGATGTTCGGCGACCCAGAAACGGCGGTAACCCAGTTCTTCGGCGCGTCTGGCGAGATTGATCGTGTCGCGGAACGCGCTTGCCGCGTTCTCACCCGTCGGAACCGGGCTCTTGTCCAGCAAACTGAGCGTATACATCATCACCTCGCACGTCTTTTGATGCATACTTTGTCTACTGATTTTATATGCTAATAAAGGACGTTCGTTCCACGTTGCGATGCGATCAGAGAAAATATTATTTCCCGCGATGTTTTCAGCAGTTGTCTTTGGCAAAGCAATCCACAACCATCAATACACTGGCGCAAAAAGGCAGGCAAAGAGGCGTTTCCGGTACCGAGCCCGGACGAAACGGGCTTGCGCCGGAATTCGGTAAAAACTACTTAGTAAGTTGAGAACAACATGATCCGGCATTCCAGACTATGCCGGCTCTCTTTTCGGATCATGCAATGCTGACCAAAAAAGGCAAATATGGGTTGAAGGCTCTTGTCGATCTGGCGCGGTTGCCCCAGGGCGAGACCGCCTTCGTGACCGAGATTGCGACCCGTAACAATATTCCGAAAAAATTTCTGGATACGATCCTTCTCGAGCTGCGCAACAGCGGCATCCTGCGCTCCAAGAAGGGACCGAATGGCGGCTATTCGCTCTCGAAAATGCCATCGGAAATCATGATCGGCCAGGTCATCCGCACGCTCGATGGGCCGCTGGCCCCCATTCGCTGTGCCAGCCGCACCGCATTTGAAGCCTGCGACGACTGTGACGATCCCGAGACCTGTCAGGTCAGGGTTTCGATGACGGACGTGCGCGACGCCATCGCAACAATCCTGGACAATATGACGCTCGCACAATTCGTCGCCAAGGACGGCCAGGACGCGCGGTCCATTCCTGCGGGCGAATAGGCGCTGCCTATTGCCGGCGCAGATCGTCCCCCAAAGACGCAATCAGCCCGGATTCGCTTACGCCATCGATAAGGCCGAGGCGCGCCATCAGGATTTCCAGCGTGATGGCATTGTTCCTGACCGAGCGAAAGGTGACATTTTCCGCACCCACCTGCGCCGCATCGATATTGGCCGCCAGCCGAGAGATTTGCGCTTTCAGCAGTTCAATGGCGAGAAAGACTTCGCCAATGACTGGCCGTGTTTCGCCTTCGTCGGCCAGCCTGTCGATCAGGAGTGCGGAAAGCTCGCGCTGCTTTTCACCCAGTGCCACGGCCGCCTTCAAGAGAGTGGAAACGGAGGCGGCCAGATTTCCAGCCCCCTGGGCAAGGAACGCCACCTGATCGGCGCGCAGCAGGCCGTCCCATGATGTATTGGGCCGATTGCGCAAAACGACGAGCAGCGTCTGCCCGGCTGCATTGACGGCCGGAACGACGATCCAGTCCGCATCGGCAGTGACCGATCGCATGGCATCATCAGGAAGCCGCAAGGCATAGTCATCACCAGTCACCAGCACTGCCTGATCCACACCGGCGTCGGACGATGCAAGCGCAAATGTCTCACCAAGATCGAGGCGGGCAAAAAGAGCCTTGCGCTGCTCTTCGCTTCCCGCATTCCGGATGAATTCAAGCGCGGTGAAATGTTCGACGAGATCATGCGCCGCTGCCGCATCGGCCGCCGAAATAATCGAAAGCGCCTGCGAAAGAACGTCATTGGTTATATCCGCCCCACCCAACTCATTCGGAACGGAGAGGGCGAGGAGACCGGAACGGGCGATCCGCGCATGGATTTGCCCTGGACTTTCCACGGCGCATTTTTCAGCGATCATACGGGCGACGGTCAGGACATCGCCATCCGCGCCGAGACGCGGGGGCACGAAACGAATTCTTTCGCCGAGTGGCGTGACGGATCCCATGCTCAACTCCCTCAAAGAATGACCGCGTGAAAGCGCCGGAAAGGACGGCGCTCAGTCCAGCGAATGATACCTGCCGTTTTGATAGACCAGCGAGTGCCCAGAGCCGAGGCGGATTGCCTCGACCTTGCCGATGACGATGACGTGGCTGTGCCGCTCGATTGCCTCCTCGATGGTGCAGTCGATTGCGGCAACGGCATCCTCGAGAATGGGCGCGCCACTCGCCAGACGGGTCCATTCCGCGCCGCGATAACGCTCTTCCCCTTTCAGGCCGCCGATGCCCGCAAACTGATTGGCGACGAACTGATGGTTCGGGCCGATAATATTCACCGCGAAATGACCGAAACGCTCCACCACGGGCCATGTGGACGAGGAGCGGTTGAGCGCAACCAGAATTCTCGGCGGATCGACCGACAGGGCGGTGGCGGATGTCACCGTGGCGCCTGTGCGCGCATCACCCTCGCCTGCCGTGATGACGCTGACGCCGCCGCCCAGCGTTCTGAGCGCCGCCTTCAGGCTGTCGGCATCCGGCGCCTTGCCGGAAACGGGATCGCGGAGATTGATGAATTGTTGATCCTTGGCCGCATATTGCAATGTCATCGGTGGCTCCTGAAAACAGCTGATTTGTTCAATAGCTAACAGCGGCGGCGGGGTGTGAAATAGACATCGTTTTCCATAATCGTAATATTCTATAGAAATAATGTTTTATGTAGCCTTTCCCTTTGCCTTCGGGCATCCCGCCGCGTGGGTGTTGCCGGAAACCGCAAAGGAAAGACGGCAGAAACCGCCGTCCCGTGATTGATCAGGACCCGGACACCAGCTTGACGTTGCCGCCGTGGCCACCACCACCGAAAACCTGTTTCGAACCGAAGGAGGAGCGGATCTGGTTGCGCGGACCATCAAGCCCGATTTCCGGGAACAGCAGTTCGGATATGCGATAGGCTTCCTCCAGATGCGGATAGCCCGAGGCGATGACGGTATCGATGCCCAGAGCCTGATATTCCCGCAGCCGTGCCGCGACGGTCTTCGGCGAACCGACCAACGCCGTGCCCGCACCCGAACGGACGAGACCGATGCCCGCCCACAAATTTGGGGAGACTTCCAGCCTGTCACGACGGCCATTGTGCAGCGCCTGCATTCTGGCCTGCCCAACGGAATCCGACGCCTTGGAAAAGGCCTCCTGCGCCGAAGCGATTGTTTCGTCGGAAAGCTTTGAAATCAGCTTTTCGGCATCGGCCCAGGCTTCCTCGTCGGTTTCGCGCACGATGAAATGCAGGCGAATGCCGAAGGTTACCTCCCGCCCCTTTTTCGCAGCGGCGGCGCGAACCTTGGCGATTTTTTCCGCCACCTGTGCGGGCGGCTCGCCCCAGGTCAGATATTTGTCGGTGATACCCGCCGAGAAATCGATACCGGCATCGGAAGAGCCGCCGAAGTAAAGCGGCGGACGCGGTTCCTGCACCGGCGGCAGGCCTAGCTTCGCGCCCTGCGCCTTGATGTATTTGCCGTCGAGATCCCCCTTGCCGGTTTCGATCAGCGAATTGAAGACCTGGAAGAATTCGTCGGCGTGATCGTAACGCTCGTCATGCGGCAGGAAGATGCCGTCACCGGCCAGTTCCTGCGCGCTGCCGCCAACCACGATGTTGAGAAGCAGCCGCCCATGGGAAACACGGTCGAGCGTGGAGGCCAAGCGCGCATAATAAGCCGGCGAGGCGACGCCCGGACGGATGGCGACGAGGAATTTCAGCCTCTCGGTATAGGCTGCGAGATTGGCAGCAAGGATGAAGGATTCTTCGCAGGCGACGCCGGTCGGAATAAGCACGCCGGAGTAACCCAGACGATCCGCAGCCTGCGCTATCTCGCGAAAATAGCCGGGATCTGCCGGACGTGACAGATCGTCGGATCCCAGATAACTGCCATCGCCTGAGGTCGGTATGAACCACAGGAAATCGAGTGGTTTTTCAGCTTTGCTCATCGACAGGTCCTTTGCAATCCGCCCATCGGGCAATGCGGCTTGATTATAAAAGGGTAGCCAATTCCCCGGCGCGTTTAAGAAATTTTGTTCCAATTTCTCGACGGAGAGGAGAGTTTATCTCCACGGAAACAGGGCGGTTCGATTGGAAGGCGAACAATCTTCCCTGATGTCACAGGACCGGATAGACGCCGAGCATCGCGAAATTCATTTCGCAGATCTCTTCCCGTTCGAGTTCGAGATCACTTTTTTCCTGCCGGAAGCGTCCGGAATGATCTAGCGGATGAAGGTTGCCCTGTTCATCCTGGCGCGGTCGCCGCCACGTCAAACCAAACAGATTAAAAGTAAACGCATGAAATCCCTGCGGCATGTGCGCCTCCTTTGGTCAGCCCCCTCTATCCTCCGGCGAGCGCCGAAAATGGTCAATATTTTCCATAAAATTACTATTCTATAATTGGCGGATCGCCGACAAATGTGGACTAAGGCTGTGGCGGCGGGAAAAATTCCGTTCCTAACCATCAGAAAGAGGGTGATCGCGCCGGCATCCGGCACGCTGGCTGCAAATTTCGAAGAATGACCGTTACGGCCAGGCAAAACGGCGCTTGAAAAGGAGCCCGGCAAAGGCGCCGAAACCGCAAAAAAACAGGAACACCCAGCCCGACAGCGCACCCGCATGGATGCCCGACAACAGGACACCGATGGTGCAGCCAAGTGCTGTCATGCCACCCCATCCCATCAATACGCCACCGGCAAAACGTGTCGCCAAACCACCGGCTGAAGGCCAGGATGGCTGGAATTTTCCGGCAGAAAGGGCGGATGCAAAACTCGCAATAATCAATCCGCCGACGAAGACACCGTTTGGCGACAGGATCGTCGTTTTGACGGCGCTGATGCATCCCCTGACCGTATCAAGACCTGCAAGCGTTTCCGGCACCCAGCCTGCCGAAGCCCCGGCCGTTCTGACAAGACTGCCAAGTTCGGCCGTCACGCCAAGAGGTGCCACGCGGAAATAGGAAAAGGCGCTGATGGCCGCGACAAGCACCCCGGTTACGACGGGTGGCCAGCGTTCGACGAAAACGCTTCGAAGCGCCTGATGCAGCCGGCTTGCCGGGATCGTGGCTGAAGGAGCGGGAGGTGTCTTATCGAAAAAAAGAACGATGAAGATCAGGACAGCCAACAGAACACAGGCGATCAGCAGCGCCGGGCCATATCCCAGATGGTGCGGTAACCAGACGGGAAGATCGTCGAAAATGCTCAGCGTGTAGAGGAAATTCCAGCTGAGAAATGCCAGCAGAAAACCGAAGCCGGCGCCGACTATGACAAGCACCGACCCGAAAGCCCCCTCGCCCAGCCGGTAAAAATGTCCAGACAGACAGGAACCGGACAGTGCCGCGCCCACGCCAAAGACAGTCGACGCAGCTGCCAAAATCCAGCCAACCGGACCAATATGTGCATTTGGCGGCAGGCGTCCGGGTTGCGGAACCGGCATCCAGGCCATGGTGACGATCTGGTAGAACACCACGCCGGCCAGAAGCGCGACAAGGATTGAAACAACACCGTCCGAGCGCTTGTTGTCGATGAAATCGCGAAAATTGCAGAGAAAGCAGAAGCGCCCGCGCTGCATCACAATGCCGAAAGCGGCACCGGCCAGAAGCGAGAACGCAAGCTGCCTGCCATTTTCAAACGCCCCGAGCCGATAGGCCGCGACGGCCAGTGCGGACAAAATGGCAAGTGCCGCGAGGCGGAGTATGATCGAACGCATGAAATACCGGAGGTGTCGGAAGAACAAATGCCGGCGCGCTTTGTCAGCGCACCGGCCTGAAGGTGAAGCGTCTTCGGCTTATTTCCCTGTCCACACCGTGCCGGTGGGATTGCTGATCGGAACGCCGACCGCATTTCCGTATTCGGTCCAGGAGCCGTCATAGTTGCGGACGTCGTAGCCAAGTATCTTCTTCAGCGCGAACCAGGTGTGGCTGGAGCGTTCGCCGATACGGCAATAGGTGATAACGGGCGCCGAACCGTCGATACCCTTTTCGGCGTAAATCGCCTTGATCTCGTCTGCCGATTTGAAGGTTCCGTCCTTGTTGACGATGGTACCCCATGGAACATTGACAGCACCGGGAATATGGCCAGCGCGGACGGACAGCTCCTTGACGCCATCGGGGGCGAAAATCTTGCCCGAATATTCATCCGCCGAGCGAATATCCACCAGCTTGATATTGTGCTTGCCCTCGGCCACCGCCACCACATCGATGAACCGCGCCCGGACCGATGTGTCCGGTTCGCCCAGCTTCAGCTTCGTTTCAGCCGTTGCCGGCGCGGATGTGTCCAAAGGCAGGCCCTGGGCTTCCCAGAGTTTGCGGCCACCATCGAGAAGCTTCACCCGGTCGCCCAGGCCATAAGTCTCGAAAATCCACGCGCCCCAGGCGGCAAACCAGTTGTTGTTGTCGCCATAAAGAACAATGGTGGTATCGTCACCCACACCGGCCTTCTGCAACAGGGACTGGAAATTTTCCCGCGCGGCGATATCGCGCCGCTCCCTGTCGACGAGATCCGTGTGCCAGTTGAGGTTCACCGCACCGGGAATATGCCCGCGCTCGTAGACGCCGGTGTCGACGCTTACCTCAAAGACCCGCACCTTCGGATTATCGAGATTTTCCTTCAGCCAGTCCGCCGTAACCAGCGCGTCCGAAGCCCCGGCCGTGGCCAACGATACCGTCGACAACAACAATCCGCCGAGTGCCGACATTGCAAGCTTGATCCTGGACATTTCCTTACCCCTTCCTGATTTGATGACCGATGAAAGGTGACAACAAAACCCGATGGAGCGAAGAAACGCTTTTTCATATTTTCTGTAGAAAATAAATGCAGTCACTCAAAAACAATCAAAAGGTGAGATTCAAAATTTTTTACGGAAATTTTGAATTAAAAACTCCCAAAGGTTGTAGTTAGGAGCGAATGGAGCCGACGCCTGAAGCGCATGCATGGCGAATGGAAAAACTATAGAGCTCCGGCATCTCCCTGCAGCAGCGCACCGTGCAGGGCAGGCAATCCGCGCTTCCTCGATCTTGTTGTCGAGATGTCGGACGCCGTTTTCAGGCGTTCGAAAAGAGCATAGCCCTCAGGCCACCGGCCGAAACCGGCAGCAATATTGATGTGTCCAACGGCGCCGAGGTTGACGAGATCGCTTCCCCAGTCGGCAGCGGTGCTGGCCAGCTCTTCCGGGCTCATATAGGGGTCGTTCATGCTGCCCACGACAAGGCTCGGAAAGGCGAGCGGCGCTTGAGGAAATGCGCCGAAGCGGACGATGCAGGGATGCATTGCCTCCACCCGGTCGAGATGGGCGGGTGCCACCAGAAGCGCACCCTTGATCCTGCTGGCTATGGGTCGCGACGCCATGTTCGCGACCAGCAGGCAACCGAGACTGTGAGCGACAATATAGGCGCTTTCGGTTGTGGCGAGCGCCGCTTCGAGGCGACCGAGCCAATCTGCAAGAACCGGGCACTCCCAATTCTCCTGATCGACCAGCCGCGCCTCAGGATCATCCAGCAGCCAATGTCTCTGCCAATGTCCCTCGTCCGAACCATTGAGACCAGGGACAATCAAGGTGGTACACATGCCTACTCCGTTGTTTGCGGGCGGTGTGCGCCAAGAATGGTGACTTTCCCCATTTTAGTCGACTATTGCCTTGCTCAGCTTTTCCGGCGTTAGGAAAAATCGAACCAGACATTGTCTCGTGAAAAGAAAATGCTTTCTCTGTTGCCGGTTCAACGCCACTTAACGGGAATCATTTCCTCAAATATTTTCTATGGAAAATATATGCATATTAAAGCTTGGACGCGGAAAGCTTTTCCTCTGCCTCACCCCAAAAGAAACGCCGCTGCTTGGCCCACCGGGCGTCGGTTTGCCATTCTCACGCGATCGGAGGCTCTCGCCTGCCGAACCTGAAATGGCAAAGGCCCGAAGCCCGGCATCGTCATTTCACCGCGACATAAAACGAAATACAGGCGGATAATGTGAGCAGCACGAGCGAATTTCTCTGGTACATCCCCAATGATGTCAAACCCGGCCATCGCGGCGATGCCGTCAGCGAAAACCATAACAGCCTCGATACATTGACCAGCCACGCGACGGCGCTGGAGAATCATGGCTGGAAAGGCGCATTGCTTGGCACCGGCTGGGGCCGGCCAGATACGTTCACGGTGGCGGCAGCGCTTGCGGCGCGTACCACCACATTCGAGCCGCTGATCGCCATTCGCCCCGGATACTGGAAGCCGGCAAATCTCGCATCCGCCGCCGCCACGCTCGACCAGCTTTCGGGTGGCCGGGTGCGGATCAATGTCGTCTCGGGTCGGGACGAGCTTGCAGCCTATGGCGATGAAGAAGGCGATCAGGCGCAGCGTTATGCGCGCACCAAAGAGTTCATGCGGCTGGTGCGACGGCTCTGGACCGAGGAAGACGTGACATTCGAGGGTGACCACTTCAGGGTCAGGAACTCCACCGTGTCACCGCGCATCAAAGAGCGCGCCGGCCGGCCGCATCCGAAGCTGTATTTCGGCGGCGCTTCCGAGGCCGCCGAGCAGGTCGCGGCAACCGAGGCCGATGTGCAGCTCTTCTGGGGCGAACCACTTGCCGGCGTGGGCGAACGGATCGAGCGGCTCAAACATTTCAGCGAGACGCTCGGCCGCGACCTGCCGCCGCTGCAGTTCGGCCTGCGGATCACCACGCTGGTGCGCGAAACGACAGCCGAGGCGTGGCGCGATGCGGAGGCGAAGGTTGCCGAAATGGCAGCAAACAACGGCGTACGCTGGAATGACCATCTTCAGGGCGTGGCCGTCGGCCAGCGCCGGTTGCTGGACTTGCACAGGCAGAGCGATGTGCTGGACGACAATCTTTACACCGCGCCCGGCAAATTCGGTGGCGGCGGTGCCGCAACGACATGGCTGGTGGGTTCAGCGGAAGATGTTGCCGCATCGCTACGCAAATACCGTGCGCTTGGCATTACCCATTTCGTGCTTTCCGACACACCCTATCTTCAGGAGATTGAACGGCAGGGCGACAAGCTTTTGCCGCTGCTCCAGAACTGATGCGCGCGGCTTGGTCATGGGCGGCCTGCAACAAAGCCGCCCATATGGTCGCCGGTCAGCCGCCGGCCGCCTTGATGCTCTGACGGCCGAGGATGGTTCGGATCATATGGCTCTGCGGCGCATGCGCCCTCGCCGTTATGGCGTCGCGATGATGGCGCTCAAGGTTGTAATCCCGGCGAAGGCCGCGATTACCGCCAAGCTCCAGCGCCAGATCGGTCACCGCCACCGCATTGTCGATCACCACATGACGGACAGCGAGCGCATCCGTTCCCACCCTTTCTCCCGCATCGATATCGCGGGCGACGGAGAGAAGCAGACGCCGGTTCGCCGCAAGCAGAACCTCGATCTGGCCGAGGCCTTCCTGAATGCGCGGAATGGAGGATAGCGGCGCACCGAGACTGGCCGGGACATGGCCCGTGAGGTGCCGCAACAGGGCGTCACGCGCCGAAAGCGCAACACCGTGATAGACGGAGGCCAAAAGCACGAAGAAATTATAACCGTCGGCCTCGTCGCGTCGCAGCGGCTCGTCCGCCGGCTGTTCGGCAACGAGATCGGCCAGCGGCACCCTTACCTCCTCAAGCACCAGATCGTCGCTTGCGGTCGCATACATGCCGGTCGCTTCCCACGCCTTTTCCTGCGTGATACCAGGTGCATCGAGCGGGACCAGAAGCTGGATGAGGCGCGGCTTCTCTTCTGTCGTCAGAGCAAGCACGATCGCCCATTTCAACCCCGGCAGGCCAGTGACGAAGCTCTTGCGGCCATTGACCACCCAGACATCACCCTCTATCCGCGCCGTCGTTTCCGGCAGGCCGCCATGGGCCGGCGAACCGATCCCCGGCTCCGCCTGTGCATTGTTCAGAAGCGCCGGCTCGCTATTATTGGCGGCCAGCACCTTTGCCGCGAGAGCTGCTGGCCACTTGCCGCGCCGGATCGCTGCATGGACGCTGTAATGCATGGCAAGGATGAGGGCGGTCGATGGGTCGCCCTTGGCGATGGCCGCAATGACCGCGTGGGCCGTTTCCATACCCTCTCCCCAGCCGCCATCCTTTTCAGCCGACACCAGTCCGAGCAGTCCCGACTTGAAAAGCGCCTCGAAATTGGCGGCGGCGAATTCGCCGCTTTTGTCATGCTCCGCCGCGGTCAGGCTGAAATCTTCGGCAAGGGCGGCTGCGATGGCGACGGGGTTTGAGGCCTGCTCCGGGCGGGGAATGGCCGATAATGCGCCACTCATGCAACCGCCCTTTCATTTGCCGTGACAAAACGGTCATCGATCCACGCATCGAGATCGAAGTCATTTTCAAGGAAGCCCCATTGATGCAGGAAATCCTTGTAATGGCCGACAGCGGCGACGAGCTCCGCATCGAGGCCGAGGCCAAGATGGCGGTGAACATCCGGCCCGTTGGCGGCCAGAACCTGCTCTTCAGTCGCACCCGCCTCGCGCGCGATGAAACGGCGGGTTTCTTCCGGGTGCTGTTCGGCCCAGAGCGAGGCCCTGGCGATTGAACCAACCAGCCGCTCCACCAGGTCGGGGCGCTCATCGGCAAGCCGTCCGTCAACCGTCAGCACGCGCGGAGAACCGGAATTGATGCGGATTTTCGGGTCGGGGTGAAAACCGAACTCGGCCACCTGCACCGCTCCGATCAGGTTCGCGGCGGCGATACCAGCCGTTCCCTTCACGAAAACCGCATCGACGTCACCCCGCAACAGTGCGATGATTTCCTCGCCGAAGGATTGCCGGCGCTTCAGGCCGAACAGCGACGGCCCTTCCTGCGAGGCCAGCACCGAATCCTTGATGACGATGTCCTTGAGTTCGACATCCTCTATCTTCAGCCCTTCCAGCGAAAGCGCCGAAACGATGCCTTTCAGCGCCGTCGCGCGCATGAAATCGACAATGCCTTCCGGCCGGCGCGGCACGCCGAAACGGCGGCCGACGAGATCGGAAAGCGAGCGGATACCGGTCTCCGGCAGGGTGATGATTGCCTGAAACTCATCCGTCCAGGTCACCCCGATAAGGCGCGTATTGCGCCCCTCCGAACGGGCTCGAATGGGAGGCACATTGCCGCCATGGCGGAAGGACCATTCCAGCGTGTGGTTGAAATGGCTCTGTCGGACGGAACGGTCAGGCGAATCGATGATGGATTTCAACGCTATGCCGACCTCCTCAAAGGTCTGCTCGAGATAACCGAGCTGTGCCGCCAGCCCCACCGGCGTGGGCACCGGGCAGCGTGTGTACCAGATTTCAGAAAGTGACGTGCTCATGGCTTTGGCCTCGATGAAAGGGAAAGGTCCCGGCCCGCCGCAAAGGGGGCCGGGTCTGGCGAGACGATCAGGATGCGGCGATATGCGCGAAGGCGAGGCTTCCCGCCACACCTTCGGCGCCGACGGTGTGATCGGCGATACGCTTGTTGAAGATGGTAATTTCTGGTGCTGCGACGATATCAATTGCCGGCACATCATCGACGAGAATCTGCTGGATTTCCTTCCATTGCGCGACGCGCTTGTCCGGATCGATCTCGATGGCGGCGGCTTCGAGAAGCGCATCCACCTTCGGATTGCTGTAGGCCGCACCATTGGAGAAGGGCACGCCCTTCTTGAAGTTCTTCGACCAGTAAAGCCGCTGCACGCCGACGGTCGGATCGAAGAGATTGCTCATGCCCTCATAGGCAAAATCGAAATCGCGATCCGTGTAGATGCGTTTGGTATAGGTGGCGAAATCCTGCGTCCGCACCGTCACATCCACGCCGACCTTGGCCAGCGCCTGACGAATATAGTCCGCACCACGCGGATAGGCCTCGGTGCTCGGCACATAGTCCAGATTGAGCTTGAAACGGATGCCATCCGCACCGCGCTTGTATCCGGCCTCATCGAGAAGCGCTTCGGCGGCCTTCAGATCGATCGGGTAGGTCTTCAGATCATCCACGAACCATTTCGTCAGCTTCGGATTGATCGGCCCGGTGATGGTTGCGCCGTAACCGTAATTAACGGTGTTGAAGATGACGTTGCGGTCGATCACATGCGCGAAGGCGCGACGGACGCGCACATCCTTGAACACATCCTTTTCGAGATTGAACTCCACGCGGCTGACGGAATTCGAATATTGATAGCCGTTTGTCTCAAAACCGAGGCTGGGAAGCTCTTTCAGGCGGTCGAGATCGCTATAGGCGACCGGCGTGCTGGGCGCGAGATCGATCTCACCGGTTTCGATGGCAATCGCCCGGGCGGAAGCGTCCGGAATGAAGCGGACGATGAGCTTGTCGAGATAGGGACGCGGCGCATCCCAATAATCGGCATTACGCTCGAAAACGATATGGCTGCCGCGCACCCACTCCTTGAACTTGAACGGGCCGGTGCCGATGGGGGCGAGATTGACCGGGTTTTCGGTGACTTTCGTGCCTTCATAGAGATGTTTCGGCACGATGGGTGTTTCGGCGGCGGCGAGCGCCGTTATCAGGTACGGCGCGGGTTTGGAAAGAACCAGAACCGCCGTCAGCTCGTCCGGCGTCTCGACAGCAGTGAGGTTCAGGAATGTATTGCGGCCGCGCGGATGCACTTCCTTGATGGTATTGATGGAGAACGCCACGTCAGCGGATGTGAAGGGCTTGCCGTCATGCCACTTCACGCCGGGCCTCAGATTGAAGGTGTAATGCAGACCATCCGCGCTCACTTCCCATGATTTGGCCAGCAGCGGCTTGGGATTGAGATCAAAATCATAGGTCAACAGCCCTTCGGTGACCTTGGGCGATATATAGACGGAATTATAGGCTGTGTGTGCGATCGTCGTCAGCACCGGCGGCTCCGATGAGATGAGCAGGGTAGCCGTGCCACCGCTTGCCGGCTCCGCCGCGTTGAGCTTCAGCCCCGGCAGCGACACCACGCCAAGCGCCACGGACGCCAGCAGAAATCCACGCCGCGTCGTCTGGTTGAAAATAGTCATGCGATACCCTCTCCTTGATTGAACCGGCGAAAAACCGGCAAACTGAACGGCCGCGTTTAGGAAGAAGTTTGTTCCGCAGACGAGAGCGAGCTTGGCATGAAGAACCAATCATTCTCATTAACAGGAATTATCTTTTCTTTATGGCGCATATTTCCGTAAATTTCAGAAAATAATTCTATTACTCTTTGACAAATTCCATAAAATTAGTCAACTAATACCAGCGCCTTCAGGGGCCGATGTCATATTTCCACGCTTACGGACTGGAGCCGATGTCGAATTCGAAACGGATTTTATCGCAGGCAAGGCGGGTTGCCATTCAGGCCATTCCGACGGTTCTCGGTATCGTCATCCTGAACTTCTTCCTGCTGCAACTGGCGCCCGGCGATGCGGCTGATGTGCTGGCCGCGGAAGCGGGTTCAGCGACCGTCGAGACCATGGCCGAAATCCGCAACCGCTTCGGGCTGGATCTGCCTGTCGTGCATCAGCTGATGAACTATCTCGGCAATCTCGCGCAGTTCAGCCTCGGCTTTTCGCCGCGTTACGGCATGCCGGTGGCAGACCTCATCGGCCAGCGTCTGCCCGGCACACTCGCCCTGATGGGCGCAGCGCTCGGCATTGCGATTTTCGTCGGTGTGTTTCTCGGCTCGATCATGGCGCTTTTCTCCGGCAAGCTGCCGGACCGGATCATTTCCATCGGCTCGCTGATCTTTTATTCCGTGCCGGGTTTCTGGATCGGACTGATGTTGATCCTGACCTTCTCAGTGAAGCTCGGCTGGCTTCCCTCGGGCGGCGACAGCACCATCGGCAGCAGCCTCACCGGTCTCGACGCCCTGCTGGACAGGCTGCGTTATATCGTTCTCCCCGCCCTTTCGCTGGCGCTTTATTTTCTGGCCATCTATGCCCGCCTTACCCGTGCGGCGATGCTGGAAGTGAAATCTCAGGACTATGTGCGCACGGCGCGCGCCAAGGGCGTTTCTCCGCTCCGGCTCACCACGCGCCATATCCTGCGCAATGCGCTCATCCCCATCACCACCATGGCCGGCATGCATATCGGCGGCCTGCTCGGCGGCGCTGTCGTGGTCGAAACGGTCTTCAGTTGGCCGGGCCTTGGCCGTCTTGCTTTCGAAGCCGTCATGGCGCGTGATTTCAGCGTGTTGCTCGGCATTCTGCTTCTCTCCTCCCTCGTCGTCATCATCGTCAATGCAGCCGTGGACCTATTGCAGGCCTGGCTTGACCCCCGCATCGGAGAAAGCCGATGAATTCCTCCCAGACCACCGCTGTCCTCGACACGGCCGAACTCGGCGTCGAAGACAACAATCCCAAACCGAAGAAACCGGAAGAAAAAGCCTGGCCCTATATCCATGCGCCGGATGCGCTTTCAGCCCGCTCCGTCTCCGTGCCCCGGCGCGGCCTGCGGCGGGAACTGAAAATCTTCCTCACCAATCCCAACGCCATCGTCGGGTTGCTGTTTCTCGCAACCGTCATCGTCACCGCGCTGATTGCCCCCTTGATCTATCCCGGGGATCCCCTGGAAATGGTGGCCCGCCCGTTCCTCTGGCCCGGCCAGAATGCCGCCTATCCGCTCGGCACCGATTCCATGGGCCGGGACGTTCTGGCCGGCATCGTGCATGGCGCGCGCATCTCGCTCACCGTCGGGGTCGTGGCGACGCTGATCGGCCTGACGATCGGCATCGCTGTTGGCGCCTTCGCCGGTTATTTCGGCGGCGTCATTGACGATATTCTCGTCAAGCTGATCGAAATCTTCCAGACCCTGCCGAATTTCGTGCTGCTGGTGGTGCTCGTCGCCATCGCCCAGCCGTCGGTCACCACAGTCACATCGGCCATCGGCATCATCACCTGGCCGCTGGTGGCGCGCCTCACCCGTGCGGAATTCCGCGCCATCCGCGAGAAAGACTATGTGCTCGCCGCCCGCAGCCTCGGTTACGGCCATGCGCGCATCGTCTTTCAGGAAATCCTGCCCAATGCGCTGCCGCCGATCATCGTCACCTCCTCCGTCATGGTGGCGGGCGCGATCCTCATGGAGGCGGCACTCTCCTTCATGGGGCTTGGCGATCCCAACCGTGTCTCCTGGGGATCGATGATCGGTTCCGGCCGTGATGTCATCCGTACCGCCTGGTATCTGACCGCCCTTCCCGGCCTTGCCATCGTCTTCACCGTCATTTCGCTGAACCTCATTAGCGATGGCCTCAACGATGCGCTCAACCCCCGTTTTTCGGAGGAACGCCGATGAGCAAACTGATCGAAGTCCAGGATCTCTCCGTCAGCTTCGGCTCAACCCAGCCGGTCAAAGGCGTCAGTTTCGATGTCAGCCCCGGCGAAATGCTGGCCATCGTCGGCGAAAGCGGCTCCGGCAAATCCCTGACGGCGCTTGGCCTGATCGGCCTCCTGCCCTCCCACGCCAAGACCGGCGGGCGGGTTCTGCTCGAGGGTCGCGACCTGCTGCCGCTTTCCGAGCGTCAGTGGCGCGGCATTCGCGGCCGCGATATCGGCATGATCTTTCAGGAGCCGATGACCTCGCTCAACCCCGTGCTGACGGTCGGCGAACAGATCATCGAGGTGCTGCGCATCCACGAGAAGATCGACCGGCATCAGGCCCGCAAACGCGCCATCGAGCTTCTGGAACTGGTCAATATTCCAGACGCCCGCCGCCGGGTAGACGATTATCCGCACCAGCTTTCCGGCGGCATGCGCCAGCGCGTGATGATCGCCATCGGCGTCGCCTGCAACCCGAAACTCTTGATCGCCGACGAAGCGACGACCGCGCTTGACGTGACGATACAGGCGCAGATCCTGCAGCTGCTCGATAATCTACGCCGCGATCTCAACATGGCCGTCATCCTCATCACCCACGATCTTGGTATCGTGGCGCAATGGGCGGACCGGGTGATGGTCATGTATGCCGGCCGCAAGGTGGAAGAGGGATTGCCGGAGCCGGTTTTCTCCAACCCCTATCATCCCTATACGCGCGGCCTGCTCGCCGCCTCACCGCGCGCGGAAGACGGCCAGCACTATCGCGACGGGCCGCTCATCGAAATTCCGGGCTCCATCGTTTCCGCCACGGGGGAACACGGCTGCGCCTTCCGGCCGCGCTGTCCGAGCGCCCGCGGTTTCTGCGGGCAGTTCGTACCGCCGCTCCGGCAAATCTCGCAAGGCCGTTACGCCGCCTGCCCCTTCGTTGCTCCCACATCCCACGAGGTACCCGATGGCGCTCTTGTCAGTGCATAGTCTTTCCACCCATTATACGGGCGGACGCGGCACCGTGCGCGCCGTCGACGATGTCTCCCTCGATATCGAGGCGGGCGAGACCGTGGCGCTGGTGGGCGAATCCGGTTGCGGCAAATCCTCGCTCGGCAAATCGCTGATGCGGCTGGTCGAGCCATCTTCCGGCCGGATCACCTTCAAGGGCGCTGATGTGACGGCAATGACGTCATCCGAACTACGTGGCATCCGCCGCCGCATCCAGATGATCTTTCAGGACCCCTTCGCCTCGCTCAACCCGCGCCAGACGGTGCGCACCATTCTCACCGGACCACTGAAGGTGCATGGCATCGGCGACCGGGCGCGCCAGCGAGAGATCGTCGAGGCCATCGTGGCACAGGTGGGCCTGCCGGCGGATTCGCTCGACCGTTATCCGCATGAATTTTCCGGCGGCCAGCGCCAGCGCATCGGCATTGCCCGCGCGCTGGTTCTGGAACCGGAACTGGTGGTCTGCGACGAGCCGGTTTCGGCGCTCGATCTTTCGATACAGGCGCAAATCCTCAACCTTCTGGTGGAGATGAAGAAGCGGCTTTCGCTCTCCTATCTCTTCGTTTCCCACGACCTTTCCGTGGTGCGTTATTTCTCCGACCGCGTGCTGGTCATGTATCTCGGCAAGATCGTGGAAAGCGCGCCGACATCGGAACTCTGGGCGTCGCCAAAGCACCCCTATACGCGCGCGCTTCTCGCCGCCGTTCCCGATCCCGCTCGCCGCAAGCAGGCCGCGCCGATTTCCGGCGACCTGCCGAGCCCGCATAACCCGCCATCCGGCTGCCGGTTTCACACCCGCTGCCCACTCGCCACCGATCTCTGTCGCGAAAAAGCGCCGGATTACACCCTTTTCGGCAAGAACCACGCCGTGGCCTGCCACCATGCCCAATAAACTGAAGGAGCAACCATAATGGTCGACTATCGCTATCTCGGACGCAGCGCGCTGAAAGTTTCACCGCTGAGCCTCGGCACGATGATGTTCGGAGGCCCGACGCCGGATGACGTGGCCTTCCGCATCATCGACAAGGCGCGCGAGCAGGGCATCAACTTCATCGACACCGCCGATGTCTATCACGACGGCAAGTCGGAAGAAGTTGTCGGCCGCGGCATCAAGTCCACGCGCGATCACTGGGTTCTGGCGACGAAATTCGTCAATTCCCACACCAAGGGCCCAAACCTCGGCGGCCATTCGCGCAAATGGGTGATCGAGACCGTCGAGAATTCGCTGCGCCGTCTCAACACCGATTATATCGACATCCTCTATTTCCACCGCGCCGTCTTCGATGCGCCGCTGGAAGAGCCGGTGCGCGCTATCGCCGATCTCATCCGTGCGGGCAAGCTTCGTTATTTCGGCGTGTCGAACTTCCGTGGCTGGCGCATCGCCGAAATTTCGCATCTGGCCGACCAGCTCGGCATCGACCGACCGGTTGCCAGCCAGCCGCTCTACAATATCGTCAACCGCACCGCCGAAGCCGAGCAGCTGCCGGCGGCCAATCATTATGGCCTTGGTGTGGTGTCCTATTCGCCGCTCGCACGCGGTGTACTCACCGGTAAATACCAGCCGGGCGAACAGCCGGGCGCCGATACCCGTGTCGGCCGTGGCGACAAGCGTGTTCTGGAAACGGAATGGCGTCCGGAATCTGTCGAAATCGCCCAGAAAGTTGCAGCCCATGCCGCTTCGAAGGGCGTTTCGGCGGCGGATTTCGCACTCGCCTGGGTGCTGAACAACAAGTTCGTCACCGCCGCCATCACCGGCCCGCGCACCGAAGAGCACTGGGACGGATATATTCGCGCGCTCGATGTGAAGATCGATGCGGAAGATGAAGCGCTGGTCGATAGCCTCGTCACGACCGGCCACCCCTCCACACCCGGTTTCAACGATCCGAGCCATCCCGTCGAAGGCCGCGTGCCGCGCAATCTCGAGCCCGCACACCGCCCGGCGCTCAAGCCGCGGGCGGTCGCCTGATCGTCCAGAAGACCATGCCTGCGGCGCGCCCGTGCCGCAGGCCCTCACATCCGCTCAGGGAAAACCGCAATGTCCACTCCGAAACTGCAAACAACCACCACCGACAATTCCGGCGTACCGAGCCGTGACGAGATTCTGGCCCGGGCAAAGGACATTGCGGCCATCGCGGCCAAGGATGCCGCCCGTCGCGAACGCCAGCGAGAACTTCCCTTCGACATCTTCGCCCTTATCAAGGAAGCGAAGATCGGCACGCTGCGCGTTCCCGAAGCCAAGGGCGGACCGGGCGGCTCGATTGCCGACTATATCGAAGTGCTGATGATCCTCGGCGAAGCCGACAGCAATATTCCACACGCGCTTCGCAGCCATTTCAATTTCACCGAAAACCTCGCTCTCGCACCCATCGAGCTGGAGGACCGGCGGCATCTCGAACATGTGCTTGCCGGCAAGCTCTTCGCAGGCGCCAGTACCGAACAGGGCACCAAGCGCCCCGGCGAAATCACCACCCGGCTGAGTGCGGATGGTGACCGTTACCGGCTGAACGGCCGCAAATGGTATGCGACCGGCACGGCCTTTGCCGATTTCGGCACCTTCAGCGCCATTGGCGATGACGAACAACCGATTGGCGTGCTCATTCCGCTCGATCGCGCCGGCATCACCATCCTCGACGACTGGGACAGCATGGGCCAGCGCATGACGGCGAGCGGCGGCGTCCTGCTGGAAAATGTCGAGGTGCTGCCGCATGAATTGACGACCCGCAAGCTCGGCAGCCAGATCGGCCGCCACAGCTCGGCCATGCGGCAGCTGCATCTCGCCGCCTCGGCCGCCGGCGCCGTTCAGGGCGCGTTGAAGGACGGCTTGGAGTATGTGTTGCGCCAGGCGCGCACCACGCTTCACAGCAGCGCCGAAACCGCCAATCAGGACCCCTTCGTGCAGAAGATGCTCGGCGAAATCAGCGCCGGCGCTTTCGCCGTGAAGACGCTGATCCGCGAGGCGGCGAGAACGCTCGACCGCACCGCCGCCGCCTTCGCCACCGGGGACGAAGAGGCGATCGAGGCAGCCTTGCTGGAAGGCTCGCTCGCCACAGCCCGCACCCAGATCATCGCCTCGCAGCTGTCGCTGACGGTCGCCACCAATCTCTATGAACTCGGCGGCGGTTCGGCGACATCGAGCGAGCGGAATTTCGACCGCCACTGGCGCAATATCCGCACGGTCTACAATCACAATCCGCTTGCCCACAAGGCGCGGGTGATCGGGGACTATTATCTCAACGGCACCACGACGCATCTCCGGGAAGGCCGGGTGTTCTGACCATGCGGAAGATGCAGGCGGCAAAGGAGAAACAGCAATGAGAACGGAGTTTATCGCTCCCGCCGCGAGCCGGGCGGCTTTTCGCCTGCCCACACTTTCCCGGCTGCCACCGCTGACCGCCTTGCGCGCCTTTGTCGTCGCCGCCCGCCATGCGAGCTTTTCGCGGGCGGCGGAGGAACTGCACGTCTCGACCGCTGCCATCGGCCAGCAGGTGCGAATTCTCGAAACCCATCTCGGCCAGCCACTTTTTAGCCGCCAGCGCGGCGAATTGCTGCTGACCGATGCCGGCAGCGCGCTTTATCCCGGCCTTGCCGACGCTTTCGAAACCATGATCGGCAGTCTTTCCGACCTGATGGTTTCGAACGCCCGGCCGCAGCTGAAGGTTCTGGCGGAGGGTTGCTTTGCCGCCCGCTGGCTGGCGCCGCGGCTTGGCAGTATCGTTCCGGCGCTCGGAGACGTGGAGCTTTCCATCGAATCCCTTGAAAGCGAAACCATCGACCTCACCCATTTCGATGCCGATTGCGCCATCGTCGCCACCCATGCGCAGATTCCGGGCTTCATTCATGAGCCGCTTTTCGCCGATACCGTCAGCGCCGTCTGCACCCCGGAATTCGCGGCCCGCCATGGGCTTGCAGACGAACCGGAGCGCTTGCGGGATCTCGGCTTTGCGATGTTGCGTGGCAATGGCCTGGACCCGGCCTTCGAATGGGCGAACTGGCTTCGCGCCTGCCGCATTCCGCTCAGGCTTTCAGCGACCGGCCCGCGTTTTTCACGCCAGACGGCGCTGATAGAGGCAATCTCATCCGGCCACGGCATCGGCCTCGTGCGCCATTCCCTGATTTCGGAAGAGCTGAAAAACGGCCGGCTGATCGCTCCTTTTGGCGCACCGCAGCCGACCGCCAGCCGTTATCACCTGCTGACCAGTCCTGACAGGCGGCGGCTGCCGGAGGTCGCATCTCTACTCGCCCTGTTGCGCGAGGATATGCGTTCTCTCGAGGCCGCCGCCTGAACACGCCCGTCCCACCTCAGGCGCGTTCCCTTTGCAACTCTCTGGCCGCATAGATATTTTCCGGCCGAGGCAGGCCATAATGGTCACGCAGCGTGTCGCCCTCGTAATCCTCGCGGAACAGCCCCCGCTGTTTAAGGATCGGCACGACCCCGTCAACGAAGTTGTCGAACCCGCCATTCAACCATGGCGGCATGATATTGAAGCCGTCGGCCGC